>CAIJIT010000064.1 GCA_903820745.1 uncultured Burkholderiales bacterium | reverse complement strand
TCACGTATCAAAAGACAATCGGCACACACAAGCGAATTTTTTGTGCGTCGATTGCGGTTACGAAAATCACGCCGATGTCGTTGGCGCGATCAATGTGTTAGAGCGGGGATACCGCTTGTTAGCCTGTGGAGAGCTGGTGCAGTCAGGCCGCTCGACGAAGCACGAACCCACCGAAGCGACTCGCAAATCATCGCGCAGCGTACAGTGAACGCCAACTGATCAACAAAGGATTCCAATGTTCTTGAAAACAAGCTGGCTCGTCTTCCTGGCCGCCGTCTGCCTGAACGGCCATGCAGCCAATAGCGAATACATGCTCAAGGCCAAGTTCGCGATCGGCGGAGAAGGCGGCTGGGATTACTTGACTTATGACCCGACAGCGAATCGCCTGTTCATTGCGCGAGGCAACCGGGTGCAAGTTATCAACCCCGACACCGGCGCGTTGCTGGGCGAAATCCCCGACACCCCAGGCGTGCATGGCGTTGCCCTGGCACCGGATGTCGACAAAGGTTTCACCAGCAACGGCCGCGACAATTCGGTCACCGTTTTCGATCTAACCACGCTGCGCACGCTGAGGACGATCAAGACACCCAATGGCGAGAATCCCGATTTTATCAACTATGACGCTGCGTCCAGACAGATCTTTGCGTTCAATGGCCGCAGCCACAACGCCACGGTGATCGATGCGTTAACCGACCGACTGGTCGCAACGGTTGCGTTGAGCGGCAAGCCAGAAGCTGCAGTGGCCGATGGTCAGGGCAAGGTTTTCGTCAACATCGAAGACAGGAACGAGATTTCGGTCATCGACGCGGCCAGCGCCAAAGTCAGTGCAAGCTGGGCCTTGAAAGGCTGCGATGAACCTGCCGGTTTGGCAATTGATACTCAGACCCACCGGCTCTTCGTCGGCTGTCACAACAAGACGCTGCTGGTCGTCGACGCCGACCTCGGCAAGGTGATTGCATCCTTGCCTATTGGCGCCGGCGTCGACGCCAACGCCTTTGACCCGCAGACACACAATGTCTTCAGTTCTCAAGGTGACGGTACCCTGACCATCATCAAGGCCTCAGCCGGCGACAAGTTCAATGTGATCCAGAATGCCATCACAGCGCCTGGCGCACGCACTTTGGCCCTGAATCCGACCAATCACGCGGTCTACCTGGTCAGTGCAGAATTCAACCCCGCGGTCGAAGGCCAGCAACGCCGATCGATGAAGCCTGGCAGTTTCACCTTGCTGGTCATGAAGCCCGCTGAGAACTAGCAGCAGGAAATTTCACTGAGGTCAGTCACTGGCTGATTTGGGCCCATAGCTCTTTTGCTGGGCCTCGAACGCCTCCTGCATCAGGCGGTCGGTTTCTTCTCTGCTCGCCGCGCTGCTGGCAGCCGGCAGCAATTCAAGCGGTCGGGCCCAACGCGTGATGTCCGGGAACAGCAGCACCCCCGCAATCAAAACCGCTTGGGCAAGAAGCTGGGGTAACAGGGCGCCCCCGATGGCTCCCAGACTCGCGGCACCCGGCATCAGGCTGCGCGACATCAGCAATCCATAGCCGAAAGGCGGCAGCAAGAAACCGGCCTGCAAGACCAGCAAGGTTAGCACCGCCACCCAGGCCGGATCGGGCACCACCATCAACACCGGGGGCATCACCAAGGGGATGACCAGGAAAATAATCTCGAAAGCGTCAAGCACAAACGAGCAGGCAACCATGCCCGCCAGCACGAGCAGCAACAACAACATCGGACTTGCGGTCATAGCGCCGATCGCACGGGCAATCATGGCGTCGGTTTCGAAGCCCCGCAGCACCAGCGAAAAAGTCGTCGCGGCTACCAGCAGCGCGAAAAGCATCCCGGTCAGCGTCATCGTGTCGTGCAGGACATGCTGGACCAACTTGCGGTCGATCTGGCCGGTGCATGCTGCGTAGATCACCAGCGCCAGACCTCCGTTGGCCGCGGCCTCGACCGCATAAATGCGGCCGGTGGCAACGGCACCGAACAAGAAGGCCATCGACAAGGCCGTGAGCAAAGCGGTCCAGACCTGTTTTTTCGAAAGCTGCTGCCTGCTTGGGCTCGCCGCGCTGCGCCTGAACCCGCGCCAACATCCCAGCAGCAAGGCCAGCAGCAAGACCAGCGCCCCAGGCACCCAGGCAGCCCTCATCACGTCCTGGGTATTGACGATGCGCACAGCCGCATGGCTCAGGTTCAAGGCCTCGGAATGGGCACGCATCATTGCGTCGCCGAGCAGCAGCAAGACCAGTGAAGGCGGGATGACCAGGCCCAAAGTACTGGCAATGCAGATGGTGGCAGCAGCTCTTGCGGGGGCCATGCCGCTCCGGGTCAGGGCAGCGCCGATGCTGCGCGTCAAGGTATGCAGACTCGCGCCAACCGAGCCATTCATCGGCGCCAGCAAAGCCCCGACGCACAAAGCCGACAGTTCGGCCGAAGCGTTGCTACGCCTGAAAAGCCGCATACCGGCCTCATGCAGCGTACCAGCCAGCGGCAACCGGTTCAGCAGCGCCCCGATCAATGCAAACAAGGGCAAAGCCTGCAGCAGATCGCTCTCAAGCAGCCCGACTAAACGGTAAGGCAAGGCCGAAAGCAGCGACCATCCGAAGACTCCCAGTCCCACGCCAATGACCGCAAAAGCCGAGGAGATACCGAGCAGCAAGGCATAGACCGGCAAACCGGTGACCACGATCAGCAGCATCGCCACGCCGAACATCAGCAGGCCCAGCCAACTCATCCTGGATTGGCCTCAGCAGCAGGCAAAACATCGAGCAAGGCCTGCAAAAGCATCAGCAAGGCCATCAAGCCGACGGCGATCTTTACAAGGAAATAAAGCGGACTGAACGTATCCGGGAACCTCTCGAGGCCATGCAGCGACTGCCAGATCATCGGCGCAGCGCTTGCCAGCACAAAGCCCGCCCAAGGTGCCAGGCAGAGCAACTGGCCCCATTGCCGGAGTTTCACCGAGCTTGTTGAAGCACCTGCTCCGGCCGACATACCCGCGCAAATATGACCGCGCACCCTTGTCGCGTGACGCAGCGCCACTGCGACATAGAGCGCAAAAATCCATTGCGCCAGATCGTTGGCCGGACGCGATCCGGCGCCGAGCAGATCTCGCAGCGGCCATTGTGCGCACAGCAGCAGCGACATCGGCAGCACCAGCAGGCTGGCCACCACGGTCCTGCGATCGAGCCAGCCATTGACTGCTCCTGCGGCCTGGTAAAATCGAGGCAAATTCAGCATTTCAGCCCGGCGAACCGATATGCCGAACGCGTTGAAGTCTTGTGCCTGATAGCCAGTGCCGGGCCAGGAATCTGCAATGCTGCCAGTTGCTCCATACCGCCGAGAATAGCCGATGGACCGGCCAAGCGAGCCGTTACTTCGTTTCGAACAGCAGCAAGCCGCAGAAAAGGAATCCCGCAAACCAGGGGCTTTCTTTCAGTTTAAACAAGACGATCGGCACATGCAGGGTTTCCCCCCGGTTGCCTTGCTCTTGAAGAATCCAATAATGGACGTTCCTGTCCGACAACAACATTGGAGAAATTCCCCATGCAGGTTCAGCTTACGGTCAACGGCAAGCCCCACTCGGTTGACGTCCCTCCAAATACCTTACTGGTGCAAGTCCTGCGCGAGCACCTCAAACTGACCGGCACCCATGTCGGCTGTGACACCGCCCAATGCGGTGCCTGCACGGTGATCAAGGATGGTCACGCAATCAAGTCCTGCAATGTGCTGGCGGCACAAGTCAGCGGCAGCGCGATCACCACGATCGAAGGTCTGGCCGAGCCCGACGGCACCATGCACCCGATGCAGGCCGCCTTCAAGGAATGCCATGGCCTGCAATGCGGTTATTGCACCACCGGCATGGTGATGAGCGCCGTCGACCTGTGCAAGCACCACCCGAAAGCGACTGCCGGCGAAATTCGTGAACTGCTGGAGGGCAATATCTGCCGCTGCACCGGTTACCAGAACATCATCAAGGCCGTGCAGCAGGGTCAAGCTGCAATGAATCCCTGAAACCTTGCCGGGCAGACTGCCGCCATCCGGTGAGCAAGGTATGCCTTCAACAGATCAACTGGAGAAACTTATGGGTGCAACAGACTTCGCGAACCTGCCGCATATCGGCGCGCCGATTCGCCGCAAGGAAGACTACCGTTTCCTGACCGGTGCCGGTCAGTACACCGACGACATCAACATGCCCGGGCAGACCTATGCGGTCTTCGTGCGCAGCCCGCATGCGCATGCGCTGATCAAGGGCATCAACCTGACGCAAGCCAAGGCGATGCCTGGCGTGGTCGAAATCTTCACCGGCAAGGACCTCGAAGGCAAAATGGGCGGCCTGCCCTGCGGCTGGCTGATCACCAGCACCGACGGCTCGCCGATGAAAGAGCCGCCGCATCCGGTGCTGGCGCTGGGCAAGGCGCGCTATGTTGGCGACCAGGTCGCGATGGTGATCGCCGAAACGCTCGACCAGGCCAGGAATGCGGCCGAAGCGGTTGACGTCGATTACGAGGTGCTGAGCGCCGTCGTCGACGTTCGCGATGCGGCCAAAGCTGCCGCGCTGCATGAAGCCGCGCCCGACAACCATTGCTACAAATGGGCGATCGGCGACAAGGCACAGGTCGATGCCGCCTTTGCCAACGCCGCCCATATCACCCAGCTTGACCTGATCAACAACCGCCTGATCCCCAATGCAATGGAGCCGCGCGCCGCGATCGGCAGCTACAGCCGCGCCAATGAGGAATACACGCTGCATGTGTCGAATCAGAACCCGCATGTCGAACGGCTGCTGATGACGGCTTTCGTGCTTGGCCTGCCCGAGCACAAGGTGCGCGTGATCGCACCCGATGTCGGTGGTGGCTTCGGTTCGAAGATCTTCCTCTACGGTGAAGATGTGGCGCTGACCTGGGCCGCCAAGCAGGTCAACCGCAGCATCAAGTGGACTTGCGAGCGCAGCGAATCTTTCCTCACCGACGCCCATGGCCGCGACCATTCCAGCCACGCCGAAATGGCCATGGACAAGGACGGCAAGTTTCTCGCCATGCGGGTGCATACCGATGCGAATCTGGGCGCTTACCTGTCGACCTTCTCGACGGCGGTGCCGACGATTCTCTACGCGACGCTGCTGGCCGGTCAGTACACCTGCCCGCAGATCTATGTCGAAGTCAATGCCTGGTTCACCAACACCTCGCCGGTCGACGCCTATCGCGGCGCCGGCAGGCCGGAAGCGACCTATCTGCTCGAACGTCTGGTCAGCCGCTGTGCCTGGGAACTCGGCCTCGGCCAGGACGAAATCCGCAAGCGCAACTTCATCAACAGCTGGCCTTACCAGACCCCGGTCGCCCTGCAATATGACGTCGGCGATTACCTCGGCTGCATGGACAAGGCGCAAGCCCTTGGCGATGTGGCCGGCTTCGAAGCCCGCAAGACGGCCAGCGCCGCCAAGGGCCTGCTGCGCGGCATCGGCTACTCGAGCTATATCGAGGCCTGCGGCATCGCGCCGAGCAATATCGCCGGCGCACTCGGTGCCCGCGCGGGTCTGTTCGAATGCGGCGAAGTGCGCGTCCATCCGACCGGCAGCGTGACCGTTTTCACCGGTTCGCACAGCCATGGCCAGGGTCATGAAACGACCTTTGCCCAGGTGGTCGCAGCGCGCCTGGGGATCGCAGTCGATGCGGTCGACGTGGTGCATGGCGACACCGGCCGCGTGCCTTTCGGTATGGGGACTTACGGGTCGCGTTCGATCTCGGTCGGCGGCGCGGCGATCATGCGGGCGCTCGACAAGATCGAGACCAAGGCGAAGAAGATCGCCGCCCACCTGATGGAAGCCAGCGATGCCGATGTCGACTTTGCCAATGGCGAATTCACCGTCAAGGGGACCGACAAGAAGGTCACTTTCGGTCAGGTCGCGCTGACCGCCTATGTGCCGCACAACTACCCGCTCGACAAGCTCGAGCCGGGCTTGAACGAGACCGCTTTCTACGACCCGGTCAACTTCACTTTCCCGGCCGGCACCTATATCTGCGAAGTCGAAATCGATCCGGCCACCGGCATGACCCGGGTCGAGAAGTTCACCGCCGTCGACGACTTCGGCACCATCATCAACCCGATGATCGTCGAGGGCCAGGTGCATGGCGGGTTGGTGCAAGGCATCGGCCAGGCCCTGCTTGAAAACTGCGTCTATGACCGCGAAACCGGGCAGTTGCTGACCGGCTCCTTCATGGACTATGCGATGCCACGCGCTGATGATTTTCCCGAGTTCAAGATCGACACCATTTGTACGCCCTGCACCCACAATCCGCTCGGAACCAAGGGCTGCGGCGAAGCCGGCGCGATCGGCTCGCCACCGGCCGTCATCAATGCGGTGCTTGACGCCTTGAAATCAGTCGGCGTGAAGGACTTCGATATGCCGGCCTCGGCCAGCCGAGTCTGGGAAGCCATCCAGGCTGCCGCCTGAAACCAACTAGAGGAGTTCGACCATGTATTCATTCACATTGGAACGCCCGGCCACGCTGGCTGACGCCGCAAGCTTGGCCGGTGGCGGTGCCACGCTGCTGGCCGGCGGCCAGACGCTGCTCGCCTCGATGAAGTTGCGCCTGTCTGATCCCGGGCAACTCGCCGACCTCGGCGCGATCAAGGAATTGAGCGGCATCCGCCGCGAAGGCAATTCCCTGGTGATCGGCGCGATGACCCGCCACCTCGATGTGGCCGACAGTGCCGAAGTCAAGGCAGCGATCCCGGCGCTGGCTGACCTGGCCGCCCATATCGGTGACAAGCAGGTGCGCGCGATGGGCACGATCGGCGGCTCGGTCGCCAACAATGACCCGGCCGCGTGCTACCCGAGCGCCTTGCTGGCGCTCGGCGCGACGATCCACACAACGCTGCGCAAGATCGCCGCAGATGATTTCTTTCTCGGCATGTTCAGCACCGCGCTGGAAGCCGGCGAGATCATCACCGCGGTCAGCTTTCCGATCCCCAAGAAGGCTTGCTACAAGAAGTTCAACCAACCGGCTTCGCGCTTTGCCTTGGTCGGTGTTTTTGTCGCGCAGACCGATGGCGGCGTACGGGTTGGGGTCACCGGCGCAGCCAATGGCGTGTTCCGCCATCAGGGCCTGGAAGACGCTTTGAACCGCAGCTTCAGCGCGGCTGCGGCGGCCGCCGTCGCGATCGATTCGAGCGAGCTCAACGCCGACATCCATGCCTCGGCCGCTTACCGGGCCAATCTGATCAGCGTGCAGACCCAGCGCGCGGTCACGCAGATGCTCGGTTGAGCCTGGGACTTGCCGAATCCGCCATGCGGGAATGCGGGACCATCCCGCATTCCCGCCTGCGGCCTTGTTGACGGGCCACGGGTCGCTTGACGGTTTGGCAAGTTGAGAAGTTTTTTCGAAGAACCGCAGAATCAATGAGCCCTTTCCAGGACATCGACAGCTTGAGCCTGGCGCTCGAGGCTGTTGGCTATTTCGCTGACCGCAGGCTTTGCACCGCGGTGTTTCTCGCACTGAAGCTGGAGCGCCCCTTGCTGCTTGAAGGCGAACCCGGCGTCGGCAAGACCGAACTGGCCAAGGCACTGGCGCTGGTGCTGGAGCGTGAGTTGCTGCGCCTGCAATGCTATGACGGGCTCGAGCAGCGCGAGGCGCTGTACGAATGGAACTATGCAGCGCAACTGCTGCATATGCGCGCCGCGCAGGGCCAGAACGTCGACGTCAATGAGATAGAGCGGGTCGAACGCGAGGTCTACCAGGAACGCTATCTGATCCGGCGGCCCTTGCTGCGGGCGCTGCAGACACCTTCCCCTGGCGCCGTCCTGCTGATCGACGAAGTCGACCGCGCCGATGAGCCCTTCGAGGCCTTCTTGCTCGAATATCTGGGCGAATACCAGGTCAGCATTCCCGAGCTCGGCACGATCACTGCGGTGGTCAAGCCGGTCACGATCCTGACCAGCAACCGCACCCGCGAACTCAACGACGCCGTGAAGCGGCGCTGTCTCTATCACTGGCTGGATTTTCCGGAACGCGACCGCGAACTGGCGATCATTCGCGCCCAGGTGCCGCAGGCCTCGGCCCAGCTCGCGGAACAAGTCGCGCTGGTGGTCAGCCGCCTGCGCAGCCAGCCCTTTGCCAATGCCTTCCAGCGCGCCCCGGGGATTGTCGAAAGCGTCGAATGGGCGCGCGCCTTGGTCGCGCTCGACACGCTCAATATCGACCCTGAGGTGATGGCAGACACCGCCGGCATCCTGTTCAAGCAGCGCGAAGATGTGGCAGCGTTGACGCGTGAGCTCAGTGCCGAGTTGCTCAAGCCGGTCGAGCCCGACTGAGGGGTCGCCAAGCGATGCTGCTGGGTGACGCCAGAACCGGCAAGCTGGCCGATAACATCAGCGCTTTCGGACGCTGCCTGCGCCGTGCCGGCGTGCGCCTTGACAGCTCGCGCATCGCCTTGGCTGCCGATGCGGCGCTGGCGGTCGGTCTGGCATCAAAGGCCGATGTCGGCGCGGCTTTGGAGGCGGTGCTGATCAGCCGTGAACAGGATCGCGCGGTGTTCCGCGAGCTGTTCGACGCTTTCTTCCGCGACCCGGAAGTGGCGCACAAGCTGCTGTCGCAATTGCTGCCCAGCGCCGAGGGTCGGGCCGAGCCGAGCAAACGCCGACCGCGGGTGCGCGAGGCCTTGTCGCCGCAACAGGCCTTCGGTCAGCAGGTCAAACCCAAGCAGGAAGACCAGCAGGTCGAGTTCGATGCGGCGATGACCGCCAGCAACCTGCAGCGCCTCAAACATGCGGACTTCAATGCGCTGTCGGCGACTGAATACCGTCTGGTCGAGCGCCTGGCGCGCGACGTCAAGCTGCCACTGCCGATGGTCGCATCGCGCCGTACCCGACCGGCCGCGAGCGGCGCGCAACTGCACTGGCCCGGCGTGATGCAGCAGGCGGTGCGCTCAGGCGGCGAAATCATGAAGCTGCCACGATTGCAGCGGCACGAACAATTGCTGCCGCTGCTGGTGCTGGTCGATGTGTCGGGGTCGATGGAGCGCTATGCGCGTCTGCTGCTGGCCTTTTTGCATGCGGCCACAAGACGCCATCCGCGCCGCGATGTGTTCGCCTTCGGCACCCATCTGACCGATCTGTCGCCGGCCTTCCGAATTGCCGATACCGACGCGATGCTGGCTGATGCAAGCCAGGCGATCGACGACTTTGCCGGCGGCACGCAACTCGGAGAATCGCTGGCGACGCTGCGCACGAGACATCAGCGCCGGCTGGTCGGGCGGCGCACGCTGGTGCTGCTGATCACCGACGGCCTCGATACCGGCGAGCCCGCATTGCTGACGCAGGAGCTGGCCTGGTTGAAGCGCCGCAGCCGCCGGCTTTTATGGCTGAATCCCTTGCTGCGCTTCGAAGGCTATGCGCCTTTGGCACGCGGCGCAGCGGTGCTGCACCAGCAGGCGGATGGCATGCTGGCGGTCCACAACGTCAGCAAGCTCGAGGATCTCGCTGCCAGTCTGGCCGCGTTGATGCGCCGCTGAACGCCGCAACGGACACAATCGGACAATACACAAGGAATCACGCTCATGGACATGCAAGGAAGCAAGCAGTTAGCAATCAGCCAGCAACAAGCCTGGGATTCATTGAACGACCCGGAAGTGCTCAAGCTGTGCATTCCTGGTTGCGACAAGGTCGAGGCCACCGGCGAGAACAAATATGCGGTCGGCATGGCGCTGAAGATCGGCCCGGTATCGGCCAAGTTCGCCGGCAAGATCAGCCTAGAGGACATCGTCGCGCCAAGCAGCTACAAGATCACCTTTGACGGTCAGGGCGGTGTCGCCGGTTTCGGCCGCGGCAATGCCCAGGTCAAGCTGACGCCCAACGATGCCGGTTGCCTGCTCGACTACACCGTCCAGGCCACGGTCGGCGGCAAGGTCGCGCAACTCGGTCAGCGCCTGATCGACGGCGCAGCCAAGTCAATGTCCGAAGATTTCTTCAAGCGCTTCGACCTGGAGATGCAGCGGCTTTATCCGCAGGCCTATGCCGAAAAGGTCGCGCCCGCGGAACCGCTTGCGTCAAGAACTGCGGTTCCAGCCTGGGTTTGGGTCGCCGGTCTGCTGGCAGCCCTGCTCGGCTTCTGGGCCTGGCGAACCCACGGCTGAATTGGCCGCCGCCAAGCTCAGCGCAGGAAGTCGCTCACCGCTGCGGTGAATTCAGCTTCGCATTCATGGTTCGAGATATGGGCGCAGGGTGAAAGTGCCAGATGCTGCGCCTGCATCGCCGCAGCCAGTTCGGCCATATGCGCCGCAGGTGCGGCCATATCGTCGCTGCCGCTGATCAGCAAGGTCGGGCAGGTGATTGACGGCAGCAGCGGCCGGAAGTCAATATCGCGAACGATCGCTGCGGCCGCTGCATAACCTTGCCTGGAAGTGCCGGCAATCATGCTGCGCAGCAAGGCTGCGGTCTGGGGATGGCTGGCAATGAAGGGCGCGGTCAGCCAGCGCGCAACAGTCGCGTCGGCGATCGACTCGACACCGTCAAGTTCAACCTTGGCGATGCGTTCCATCCATGGCTGCCGGTCAGCGTCAGCTTGGTAATACTTGGCGTTGGCGACCACCAGTTTTTGCAGTCGTGCCGGCACGGTGGCGGCCAATTGCAGGCCCAGCATGCCGCCCAGCGACAGTCCGACATAGCGGAAGCGGTCGATGCCCTGCGCGTCGAGGCCAGCCCGCACAGAGTCCGCCAGTTCCGCCACCGTGGTGCAAGCGCCGTCCATCGAGGCCTGGCCATGACCGGCATAGTCAAAGCACAGCACCTGGTAATGCTCGCGCCAGACTGCAATCTGCGGGGCCCACATCGCCATCGAACTGGCCAGCGAATTGCCCAGCACCAGCACCGGTGAATCGGACGAACCCTGGGTGTGAAATTTCATCGGCATAGTCATGGCTTGTTTCCTTCGAGGTGACCGAGTCGGGTCGACAACATCCGCGCAGTCCGACCAAGCGCGCGGGCCAACTTGCCGTCCAGGCTCACATCGAGCTTGTCGGCAGCGCCGATGACGGTCAAGGCCAGCACCATCTGAGCGTCGCGCGCAAACACCGGCGCGCTGATCGCATTGATTTCGCCACCATACCAGTCGGAAAAAGTCGCCGAGCTCAGCAGGCGCGAAAAGCCGGTCGCGCGAATCTCGGCGATGGTGTGATCGAGTTGATCGAGCGTCGCTTCGGCCGCGCTGTCGGGCAGTTGCTCGCTCGAAAACTCATCTTCAAGCGCGTCGATGACCAGGCCGCGGGGCAGATGCGCAGCAAACGCCAGTCCGGTCGATGATTTGAGCACCGGCAACACGAGTCCGGTGCGCAGGTTTTCACTCACCGGCTGCCTGGATTCTTCCCAGCGCACGATAGTCGGCCCCTTGTTGCCCCAGACGCCGAGGCCCACCGTTTCGTCGAGTTCGTCGGAGAGGTCGACGATTGCCTGGGTCGCCATACGGACGGCCTGGAGTTCAGCGATGCTGCGCGCCTGCGACAGCTTCAGGTCGAGATCATGCGGATGGGCAATCACATATTTCCCGCCGCCAAAGGCCAGCGGCCGGCGCTGGCTGCGATCGATGCGCTCCACACGGCCCAAAAACACCACATGATCGCCGCCCGGATAGCTGGTCACCTTGGTGCATTCAAGCGTTGCAGCACAGCCTTCGATCAGCGGAATGCCGTTCAAGCCCGGGCGCGTGCGCACCTCGGTGAACTTGTCCGGGCCGGCTTTGGCAAAGCGATTCGAAATTTCGACCTGGTCGTCGGCCAGGATCGACACGGCGAAATGCCCGGCATCGCGAAACACCGGAAAACTCGGCGCATTCAGCGACTGGCTCCACAGGATCAAGGGCGGGTCGAGCGACACCGAACTGAAGGAATTGGCGGTCAGCCCGTAGGCCTTGCCGCTCGCATCGACGGTGGTAATCACGGTGACGCCAGTAACGAAGACGCTGAGGACATTGCGCAGTTCGCGCGCATCGAAACCCGGTTCGCTCATTTCACTTCCTTGCCGCGTCGGCGGGCTGAAGGCTTGGCCAGGCTGGCAGATCGGGCCCGCAGGCGCGCCTTCATACCGCACAGAAAGCTGCTGACCAAAGCGATGATGGTGGCATTCACGTCCTTGGGCATGGTGGTCGCGTAGACCCATTTGCGCATGCCGATGTAGAAAATGCTCGCATGCAGACTCCACACCAGTTCAAGTTCGAGGTCGAGGTTTTCACTGATGACCAAAGCTTCGGCATCGCTGCAATATTCAGCAATGCATTCACGCACGACCGGCTCGAAGATCCGCTCTTTGAGCAGCTTGAACAAGCGGTCGTTGATGCCCGACTTCTCGAAGCCGGCAAAGATCAGGATGCGCACCCACTCATGGCGCAGCACCAGCTTGGCATAGTCGAGGTAATACTCCTCGAGCCTGACCTCCAGGGCCTTGCTGCGATCCTTGATGATGTCTTCCCAGAACGGATTCCAGCGCGACAGGGTCACCTCGTCATAGACCGCTTCGATCAAGGCCTGCTTGTTCGGGAAATAGCGATACAGCAAGGACTGGGTGATGCCCATCGCCGTCGCGAGGTCGCGCGTACTGGCAGTAAAGCCATTGGCCGCAAAGTAGTCGAGTGCCTGACGCAGGATCATCTCGCGTCGATCGCTCGAACGCAGCTTCGGCGCGCGAGCGCGCGATGGCTTGCCGATCGTCGTCTCAGCGGACAAGCTCATCGCATTACTCCTTGACCATCCCGAAGGCGTTCAGCGTGTAGGCCACCAGGGTGTAGTACCCGATGATGCCGACGATTTCCACCAGCGTCTTTTCGCCGAACAAGGCCTGACCGCGTAGATACATTGCCTCGTCGAGCCGGTGGGTGCGCAGCAGTTGTGAGCCGAGTTCAAGCAGCAGCCTCAAGCGCTCGCCTTCAAGCAGCGGCACCAGGCGGGCCCGGATCGCCTCGACCGCAGCCAGAGGTAAACCTGAGGCCAGCGCGATCGGCTCGTGAATCTGCTGCTCGGCCATACAGTCGTAATGCGCGGCCACCAGCAGGATCAGCAGCTCGGACTCGACCGCATCAAGGCTGCTGCCGAAGCGGCAAAAGGCGCCGAGATTCTGCGCTGCATCGGCCAGCTTGGGGCTGTGCAACCAGGCCAGGAAAGGCCCGTCAATGCTGCCTCGCGTGCTCATGATGGCATCGAAGATGCCGCGCTGCTCCGGATTGAACGCTTCGATCGCAGGCAATGGCAGGCGCGACTTCATCGTGCGCCCTCGGACAGTTTCATTTGGGACATAGACGATTCCTTGGGTTTGACGATGACGCCGTGGTCGGCCGATTCCGCGATCGCTTCGAGCGCGGCGGTAGTGTCGAGCATGTCCTGCAGCGCGATCGGATAGTCGGCCTGCTGCCCGGCCACTGCCGCGGCAAAGGCCTCGAGATTGTCCAGCACTGGCGTGGCGACCGGATAGTCCTCGACGACGCTGCCATCGTTAGGCGCCGAACGGGTGACGATCCAGCCGGACGGATTTTCGACATGAGATTTGTCACGCACCTCGATCCAGCCCTTGCTGCCGAAGATCGCGAAACGGGCATAGAACGGCGTCGACAACATTGCATTGATGCTAGCGCAAACGCCATCCGCGAACAGCAGTTGGGCTGAGACGCTGTCGCCGGATTCGAATCCGGTCGCCAGTTTGCTGTTCAAGGCCAGCACCTGGATGGCTGGCCCGGCGATGCTCGTCGCCAGATTCAGCAGGTGGATGCCAGTGGCCGTCATCGGGCCGCAGCCGGCCTGGGCGCGCGACAAACGCCAGTTGTCAGGCGCCAAGGCAAGGAACTTGTCCTGGCTGAAATTGCCCTCGATCTGCAGCAGGCGGCCGAGCGCGCCTTCAGCCAGCAGCCGTTTGATCAGCAGCATCGGCGGCTCGAAACGTCTTTCATGCCCGATTCCCAGGCGCACGCCGTGATCCAGGCAGGCCTGCACCGAGCGCAGCGCCGATGCCAGCGTCAATGCCAGCGGCTTTTCGCAAAACACATGCTTGCCCGCCTGCGCCGCCGCGATGATCTGCACTTCATGCAGGCTGTTCGGTGTGGTGAGGATGACCGCGTCGACATCGGCCGCCTCGATGCCCTGGGCATAGCTGGCCAGGTGCCGGATGCCATGTTCGGCGCAGAAGGCCTGGCCCAACGCCAGATCGGGCTCGACCGCCGCCACGACGCGCACCTTGCTGCTCGCTGCCAGCGTTCTGACCATGATCTTGCCCCACCAACCCAGGCCCACCACGCAAACTCGCAACATCTTCACTCCTTGAAACTGTGGCCGCCCGAACGCGCCCTGCTTGGCCTAAATTATATAGATCGAACGATCACGAAATTAGGCGATTCGTTGGAATTTTCTAGGTGATTGCACTAGGCAACTGATGAATTTAGCCGCCATAAGATGATCAGTCGAACATTTTTATAGAAATCAACCACAGCATCGGGATGACTTCCTGCATTTCAATCGGCTCGATAGGCGGCCGATCCGACCAAGGACTGGAGCGACCATGTCAAATCAACAGCAGGACCACCAGGAAGGCCTGGCCGATGTAGGCATCATCGGCCTGGGCATCATGGGCAGCTGGTACGCGCGCCATCTGCTCGACGCCGGCCTGACTGTCTGCGGTTTCGACCCCGCGCAAGAGCGGCAACATAGCTTCCAGTCGGCCGGGGGCAGGACCTGCGCCAGCCCCGAGGCGGTGATTGACGGCGCGGCGACCGTGATCACGGTGCTGAGTTCCATTGCGGCCTTCCGCAGCGTCATGCTCGGCCCGCAATCGGCCGCTGCAAAGGCTCGCGCCGGGCAAATATTCATTGAGCTGGGCACGCTGCCGATCGCCCTGAAGGAAGAAGCACGGTTGCAGTTGCAACAGCGTGGCGCCGAGATGATCGATGCGCCGGTGACCGGAACCAGTCTGCACGCCGAGCGCAAGGAGTTGATCATTTACGCCAGCGGCGATACCGGCGCATTTGCAAGCGTGGCCGTATTGCTGGAGACCTTTGCCCGTGATGTGCGCTTTGTCGGGCCGTTCGGCACCGGCATGAAGCTCAAGATGGTCACCAACCACCTCGTCGCGATCCACAATATTGCCACCGCCGAAGCGCTCTCTTTTGCCGCCAGCGCGGGGTTGGATTTGCAACTGGTCTACGACCTGATCGCCGGCGGACCGGCAAGTTCGGCCGTCTTCGGATTTCGCGCCCCCTTGATGATTGCCGGAAGTTATGAGCCGCCGACGATGCGGCTCGATGTCTTCAGCAAGGACTTGGACATCATCAGTGATTACTCAAGCGAACTCGGCGCGGCCATGCCGATGTTCGAGGCCGGCAGTCGGATTTACCGGCAGGCAATTGACCAAGGCCTGGATTGCGAAGACGTCGCCGCCACCTTCAAACTACTCAGAATAGCTTCAGGCGCGCACCGCTGATCGAGCCTAATTCAGCAGGGACTAAGGAGGCTCATGACTTGCCGGCATTCAACCTCAGCATCAGCGTCATCGGGTGCAAGGGCGATGCCTGAAAACCATAATGTTCGTAGAAATTTTTGGCGCGGTCGTGAAGCGCATGCACCAGCAAGGCCCGGACACCGGCGTTCTGAGAAACCACCACCGCCCGGTTGACGGCATCTTGCAGCAGGGATGCGCCAAGCTTGATGCCCTGTGCGCGCTGGTCAACCGCCAGCCTGGCCAGCACCATCACCGGAACTGGATCGGGCATGTTCCTGCGCACCGAGCCGGTAGCCAGCTGGTGCGATGCAGCTCCCGCAGCCATGGCGTAGTAACCGTAGACATGACTGTCTTGGTCCGCCACCACAAACGTGCGGCTGGCTCCGCTAATTTGGTTGATCATCGCGCGGCGCTTCAGCCACTCGTCGAGAACCGCCTCACCGCACTGAAAGTCATCCAATATATGGGCGGCCGCGAGCGGCCGAGGTGCGTTGAGTTGCAAGCTCATGCCTTGACTGTGGCCCAGGGTGCCGTCACGGCCATCAGTCGCTCAAGCCCTGGATTGTGGCTGGGCGGGGCGTCGAGCATTGCCGTGAACTGCTGAAGCTTGTCGGCATTCAGGCTGAAGAACACCTGGTCAAGAACGACCGCCTGCGCTCTGTCGCAAGCCGCCTCGAGCATGAAGTCCGAACGGTTCTTGCCCAGCAAAGTTGCAGCGTGATCGATCAAGTCACGCTGCTCGGGCAATGCCCTCAGGTTAATCGCGGCATCGCGCATCGTTTTCTCCTTTGAATGCATACACAATAGATACACGAATGCTAGCCAAGCGTGTATCTGATGTCAATACGCACCGTGAGCTTGCTCCTTCACGATCCTCCTACCCAGGCTTTCAAGGGCGGCAGGCCAAGCATTTCGCCCGGTCGGCCGCAATCACGCCTTCGTCGACGAATCCCCACACATACGGGTCAGCACGTCGAACACGGCGGCGGTGTCGTTCTCGGCATGGCCGGCACTGACGGCGGCGTTGTAGATCGGCTGGCTCGCGGCAAACAAGGGCGCCGGTGTGCCGGTTGCGGCCAGCGCCGCGTTGATCAGCTTCATGTCCTTTTGCCAGACGCCGACCTTCATCGTCGCGTTCTCCCAACTGCGATCAGCCATCACCGGGCCGCGCACGTCGAGCATTCTCGAGCCCCCCGCCCCGTCTGAAAGCACCCTGACCGCCAGTTCAGCCGAGATACCCATGCGCTCGCCGAACAGCAAGGCTTCGGCCGTCGAGACGTTGTGGATGGCGACCAGCAGATTGGCCATCAGCTTCATCTTCATGCCATTGCCGAACTCGCCCAGGTAGTAATTCGCCTTGGCGAACCCGTCGAAGACCGGCGCAAGCCGCGCCACGATCTCCTCCGGGCCGCTCGAGTAAATCGACAGATCCTTGAAGACCGCCTGAGCGCCGGTCCCCGACAGCGGGCAGTCAAGCAAGACCACCCCGCTGCCCGCCAGCAGATCACGCGCGGCCATCTTGTCCTCGACGTCCAGCGTACTGGCCTCGACAACGACCAGCGACTTGCGCCCCGCAGCGGCGATCACTGTGGCTGCAACCATCAGGGCCGCAGCGTTGGGCAACGAACAGATGATCACATCGGCTTGCGCGGCCACCTCGGCAGCCGTTGCCCGCGGCTGTCCGCCCGCCTGCCCGAGTCGCAGCAGGCCGGCTTCGCTGGGATCGAAACCCAGCACTTCGAACCCGGCCTTGACGAGGTTCGCGGACATCGCCGACCCCATGATGCCGAGCCCGAGGAAACCGACGATCTGCTTGCCTTGCACAGCTGACTGGGCGCTATTTTCCGGGGAATTGAATGGGCCGTTTTGGGTCATGGGATTTTCGTATTGGGTCTGGACCGCCGCAGTCTAGCCGAGCCAGGCGGCTGCCGGTGGCTGTCTTCAGCCATCGCAGAAAAATCGGCAAAAAAAGTTATCAGTTGATCATAATCTTCGGAATAAGCGTTGGCGGAAAGCGACAGCAAGGCGCTTGCCTGTCGGCAATCCTGCTGACCTTGGCATCGATCTGCCTGACCACAGCGGTCGGCATATTGATCATGTTTACGGTCGCCTTTCATGCCTTCGGCCATAGAAGCCAAGCGGCCAGAGACGGGACTTCAACGGATGCCGATCGCACCGCCGAAATCCGCTGTTTGCCTGGCTGAAGCGTCCGTCCGATGTCAACTTGTGCCGGCCCGTTACAGGGGAAAGCCCTGATACAAGTATTTTGCAGATCACATTACAGTGATAGATCGATCACTAAGTTGCATCATCCTGTGAAATCAAGCGCGCTCTGAGCCGAGCTGATTTTCCAAAAAACCGTAAAGGCGTTGCCGAACAAGAACATCGCATCAAATCGAGCCATCCGGATCGAACCCCTGGCGCGCAAGCCCGGATCGGTCCGCTTTTTCACCGAGCGCCTTGCTCGCAACCAGAAATTCAGCGGTCAAGCGACATCGCAAAAACTGCCACACAAGAGTTCCCAATGAAATACAGCATGTTCATGATGCCGGTGCACCCACCCGGCCGCAACGTTACCGAGACCTTGCAGGAGGATCGTGAGGCGATCATCCTGGCCGATCGACTCGGATTTTCGGAGGCATTCGTCGGCGAGCATGTCACCGATGCCGCCGAGAGCATCACCTCGTCGATGATTTTCCTGGCCAGCCTGATTTCGGAAACCCGCAATATCAAGCTCGGCACCGGCACCCTCAACCTGCCCAATTCGCACCCTGCGGCGATCGCCGGGCAGGTCGCGATGCTCGATCATTTGGCCAAGGGCCGCCTGATCATGGGCATCAGCCCGGGTGGGCTGATGTCGGACGCCGAGGTCTTCGGCACCTTCGGCAAGGATCGCAATGCGATGTTCGTCGAGAGCATCAATATGATCCTGAAGATCTGGGAATCCGAGCCGCCTTACAACATCAGCGGGCAGTTCTGGAACGTCTCGGTCGAGAAGACGATGATCCCCGAGATCGGCCAGGGCTTCATCATGAAGCCCTTCCAGCATCCGCATCCGCAAATCGTCGGCACCGCCGTCGCGCCGTTTTCGCAAGGCGTGGCCGAAATGGCAAAGCGGGGCTGGCAGCCGATCTCGGCCAACTTCCTGATGCCGGAATGGGTCAAGACCCATTGGCCGAAATATGTCGAAGGCCGCGAAGCGGTCGGCGCGGTTGCCTCGCCGGCGGACTGGCGGGTGGCCAAGAGCATCTTCGTCGCTGACGATGCCGCCACTGCGCAGCGCTATGGGCTTGAGGCCGGTGGCCCCTATCACTTCTATTTCAGCCAACTGGTGCGGAAATTGGTCGGCGGCGGCGGCCGCAGTAACCTGTTCAAGACCGACCCGCAGATGCCCGACAGCGACCTCACGCCGGACTATGTGACCAAGCGTCTGGTGCTGGCCGGCACCGTCGACGCGGTGGTCGAGCAGATCCTGGCATTCCGCCATCAGGTCGGTGATTTTGGCCAGTTGCTCTACGCCTGCCACGACTGGATGGATCCGGTCCTGGGCAAGCGTTCGATGGAACTGTTTGCCACCGAAGTGATGCCGCGCGTCAACGCCGCACTGGGCCAATGAGCGCGCCCATGGACGGCATGACGATCGACTGGGACGTCGAAATCCGCATGGATGACGGCTTGGTGATGCGCGCCGATGTGTTCCGGCCCGAGTTGCCGGGGCGCTACCCGGTGCTGCTCAGCTACGGCCCCTATGCCAAGGGCCTGGCTTTCCAGGAAGGCTATCCAAGCGCCTGGCAAAAGATGGTGACCGACCATCCCGATGTGGCGCAAGGCTCGTCGAACCGCTACCAGAACTGGGAAGTTGTCGATCCGGAACGCTGGGTGCCCGATGGCTATGTCTGCGTGCGGGTCGATTCGCGTGGCTGCGGGCGCTCACCGGGCTTTGTCGAGCATTTCTCCACACGCGAAACCAAGGACTTCTTCGACTGCATCGAATGGGCCGGTGTGCAGGACTGGTCGAATGGCAAGGTCGGCTTGTCCGGCGTGTCCTATTTCGGCATCAACCAATGGCAGGTCGCCAGCCTGACGCCGCCCCACCTCGCCGCGATGTGCATCTGGGAAGGCGCGGCTGACTCGTTCCGCGACATGACCCACCATGGCGGCATTCTCTCGACCTTCTGGGCCAACTGGTACGACATGCAGGTCAAGACGGTTCAATATGGCCTGGGTGAGCGCGGCCCGCGCAGCGCCGTGACCGGTGAACTGGTCTGCGGCGACGAAACCCTGTCGGACGCCGAGTTGGCCGCCAATCGCTGCCAGTTTGGCGATGACATCCTGGCCCACCCTTTTGACGACGACTATCACCTGGTGCGTTCAGCGGCCTGGGACAAGATCACCGTGCCCTTTCTTTCGGCCGGCAATTGGGGCGGCCAAGGCCTGCACCTGCGCGGCAACTCGGAAAGTTTCATGCGCGCCGCATCGCCGCAAAAATGGCTCGAGATGCATGGTCTCGAGCATTGGACGCATTTCTATACCGATTACGGCATCAAGATCCAGAAGCAGTTCTTCGGCCATTTCCTCAAGGGCGAAGCCAACGGCTGGGACCAGCAAGCGCCGGTGCGGCTGCAGGTGCGCCATCTGAAGCATTTCGAAGAACGCGCCGAGACCAACTGGCCGATCGACCGCACCCAATGGACGCCCCTGCAGATCGACGGCGCCAGCCAGGCGCTCGCAGCGAATGCAGCGCCGACCGCCGCCGCGCTGAGTTTCGAGGCCAGCGGCGATGGCCTGAGTTTCGTTTCGGCGCCAATGGCTGCCGCGACCGAGATCACCGGCCCGCTGGCTGCCAAGATCTGGGTCTCGTCGACGACAACCGATGCCGACTTGTTCCTCGTGCTGCGGGTCTTCTCGGCCGACCTGCGCGAAGTGACTTTTGCCGGTGCCATCGACCCGCATACCCCGGTGGCACAGGGCTGGCTGCGGGCGTCGCATCGCGAGCTCGACCCGGAGCTGTCACGCCCCTACCGGCCTTATCACAAGCACATCAGTGCGCAAGCGCTGGTGCCGGGCCAGCCGGTCGAACTCGACATCGAGCTCTGGCCGACATCGATCGTCATTCCGGCCGGACATCGGCTGGTCTTGTCGGTGCGCGGCAAGGACTATATGTTTGCCGAGAAGACCGGTTTGAAATTGTCGAATTTCAAGAACGAATTGCGCGGTTGCGGTCCGTTCCTGCATGATGACCCGCGGGATCGGCCGCGTTCAGTATTTGACGGACGCACGACCTTGCACTTTGGCGCAGAGTACCCTTCCCATGTTTTGTTGCCGGTGATTCCCCAAAGCTGATTCTTGCCGGATCAGCACCCATCCACAGCGGCGCAAGGGCTGTGGGTTTGCCTCTAAGTAAAAACCAAGGAGATATTGACATGACCAACAGACGCGTATTCATTCAAGCCGGTGCTGCTGCCGGAATCGGTCTGGCCCTGCCAGGGCTGGCCAATGCACAGGCCGAACCTTTCCGGCTTGGCTTGCTGACGGTGCGAACCGGCCCGCTGGCTTCAGGCGGTATCGATATGGAACGGGCCCTGGTCATGTATCTGGCCGAACGCAACAATATGCTCGGCGGGCAGAAGGTTCAGTTGATCGTCGGCGATACCGGCGGCACACCAGCCAACGCCAAATCGAAGATCCAGGAACTGGTCGAACTGAACAAGATCCATGCGCTGATCGGCCCGCTGGCCGCTTTCGAAGCCCTGGCCATCGACGATTACCTGCGCGACCACAAGGTGCCGACGCTGTCGGTTGCCGCGGCAGAAGACATGACGCAGCGCAAGCCGAATCCCTGGTTCGTTCGGGCCACCTCGACCTCGGCGCAATGCGCCCATGCGATGGCTGACCACTGTGCGAAGACGCTGAAGTACAAGCGCATGGCGGTGATTGCCGATGACATCGCCTATGGCCAGGAAATGAACGCCGGCTTCCAGCGGGTCTTTGAAGATGCCGGCGGCAAGATCGTCCAGAAGATGTTCCCGCCCTTGACTGCTCCCGATTACGGCAGCTTCCTGGCGCAGCTGAAAACCAATATCGACGGCGTATTCCTGGGCTTCGCTGGTTCGAACGGCTTCCGTTTCATCCGCCAGTTCAATGAATACGGCCTCAAGGTGCCGCTGGTCGGCGGCATGACGGCGATCGACGAATCGGTGTTGCGCAATATGGGCGACGAGGCGCTCGGCATCGAGACCGTTTGCTGGTATTCGGCCGAACTCAACAACCCGCTCAACGTCAAGTTTGCTGCCGCCTTTCGCAAGCAGTTCAACTATGACCCGGGCTTCTACGCTGCCGGCACGTACGTCAATGCAGCCGTGCTGGAAGCTGCGATCAAGGCCGTCGGCAGCAAGGCCAGCAACGCCGAGGCCTTGATGGCCGCGCTGAAAAAGACCAATGTCCCGACCGTTCGCGGGCAGGTCAAGTTTGACGAATACGGCAATGTCGTCGGTGATGTCTATGTTCGCAAAGTCGCGCGCAAGGAAGGGCGTCTGGTCAATGCTGTCAGCAAGACCTATCCGAACGTGAGCCAGTTCTGGACCTATGACCCCAAGCAATTCCTTGCCAATCCGGTCTACTCGCGTGACTGGCCTCCGGCCAAGTTCCTCGAGTCCTGAAGGTCGAACGAACCATGCAGATTTGGGTCATTCAAATCCTGAACAGCTTGTCCCTGGGGGGCTTGTTGTTCATGCTTTCGTCGGGGTTCGCCTTGATATTCGGCTTGATGCGAATTGCCAACCTGACTCATGGTTCCTTGTTCATGCTCGGAGCCTATGTGGCAGCGACAGTGGCGCGAGCCGGCTACGGTCTGGCGCTGGCGGCGCTGGCGGCGATGTTCGCCGTCGGCCTGCTCGGCGGCCTGATCGAACGTCTGGTGCTGCGCCGCCTGGCCAACAATGCCCAGGGCCAGGTGCTGGCCACGCTGGGGCTTTCCTTCGTCGCCGCAGACTTCTGCCTGATGGTCTGGGGCGGTGACCCGATCCCGATCATCACGCCGGCACTGTTCAAAGCGCCATTGCGGATGATGGGGCTGATTTTCCCGACCTATCGCCTGGTCGTGCTGGTGGCAGCGATCGTGTCAGCCTTGCTGCTCTATTTGCTGATCGAACGCACCAGGCTCGGCGCGATGATCCGCGCCGGCGTCGACGACATGTCGATGGCGCGGGCCGTCGGCATCCCGGTGTCGCTGCTCTTCACCACCGTGTTCTGTCTCGGTGCGGCGCTGGCCGGACTCGGCGGCGCCTTGGCCGGACCGATCTTCAATGCCTATCCCGGGCTCGATGCGGAGATGCTGCCGCTGGCGCTGATCGTCGTCATTCTCGGCGGGGTGGGCAGCTTGGCCGGCACCTTCATTGCCAGCTTCATCATCGGCTTCATCTACACCTTCGGCATCGCCTTGATGCCTGACCTGGCCTATGTGATCCTGTTCCTGCCAATGGTGCTGGTCATCGCCTTCAAGCCCAGCGGGTTGTTCGGAAGGGTCAGCACATGAAGCGCCTCCCGATCGCTACTTTGCTCCTGCTGCTGTTCAGCATCCCGCTGTTCGCTGGCGAGTATTTCGTCAACCTGGGCAGCCAGATCCTGATCGCCGCCGTGTTTGCCGCGAGCTTGAACCTGCTGGTCGGCTACGGTGGCCTGACCTCGCTCGGACATGCCACGTTCATGGGTTTGTCGGCCTATATTTCGGCCTGGCTGGCAGTCAAGATGGGCCTCGGCCATGCGGCCTCCGCACCCGCTGCGCTGCTGCTGACGACCTTGATCGGCGTGGCTTTTGGCTGGATCGCCTTGCGAGCCACCGGCCTGGGTTTCCTGATGCTGACCCTGGCGCTGTCGCAGATCGTCTGGGGGCTCGGCTATCGCTGGGTCTCGGTGACCAATGGCGACAACGGACTTTCGGGTCTGAGCCGGCCACAGCCCTTCGGCTGGAGCCTGGATGTCAGCAGTCACTTCTTCTGGTTCTCCCTGCTGGTCAGTTGCATCTGCATCTTCTTGATGGCTCGGTTCGTCAAATCACCGTTCGGTGCCAGCCTGCGCGGCACCAAAGACCAGGCCAGGCGGATGGCAGCGCTGGGCTTCAATGTCCATGCGATCCGCTGGTTCAGCTTCATCGTTGCCAGCTTCTTCGCCGCCGTGGCCGGGCTGCTCTATGTCTACTTCCACAAATACATCCACCCGAGCGTGATGTCGGTCACCGTGTCGGCAGAAGCGCTGCTGTGCGTGATCGCCGGTGGCGCCGGGACGATCGCCGGCCCGCTCGTCGGTGCCGTCCTGGTGGTAGTGCTGAAGACCTATGCCTCGGCCTATATCGAACGTTGGAACATGATGCTGGGCCTGGTCTTCCTCTTCATCGTGATCTTCATGCCGGCGGGTCTGGTGCCTGGTGTTGCGCATTGGGCGCGCCGGTTGCGGGGAGACAAATCGTGAGCACCGCCGCGCTCGAAGTACGCGACCTGCAAAAGAGCTTTGGCGGCGTCGCGGTCACGCAAGGCGTGTCGCTGACGATCCAGCCCGGTGAGCGGCGCCTGATCATCGGGCCCAACGGTGCCGGCAAGACCACCTTGTTCAACCAGATCGCCGGCGAGATCATGCCCGATTCAGGGACGATCAGCGTCTTCGGTCAGGACCTGACCCATCAGCCGGTGCAAGCCCGAGCCCATGCTGGCGTCAGCCGCACC
>CAIJIT010000063.1 GCA_903820745.1 uncultured Burkholderiales bacterium | reverse complement strand
GATCTGGCTGCTGCAGCGGCGGCCGGGCAAGCCGGGCCAGGATCTGGCACCGAGCACCGGCTGGATTCGCCGCAATTTGCTCAAGCGCCGCAATGTGCAAATGCTGGGTGGTGTCGACTACCTGGGCCTCGACCAGCAGGGTCTGCATCTGCGCATGGATGGCCTCACGCAATGCCTGACGATCGACCAGTTGATCATCTGCGCGGGTCAGGAACCAGAACGCGGGCTGCTACCTGAATTGCAGCGGCTCGGCATCGCAACCGCAGTCATCGGTGGCGCCGATGCCGCCGATCAACTCGATGCCCATCGCGCGATCGAGCAGGCTACGCTGCTGGCGCTGGAGGTCTGAGTCGCAGCCAGACCCGGTCGCCGGGATTGTCGGGTTCGTCAGTCTTTGGCGTGAATGGCTTCAAGTGCAAGCTGATAAGGCTGGATGGCCAAGCGCATCAGCCAAACCGCGACCAGGGTCGTGGCAATCGTGAGGGCCATCGCATAGCGAAGTGAGTCCACCCCGCTGACCGGTGTCAGCAGATCGCTGATGGCACCCACGATCAGCGGCCCCAGCCCCATTCCCACCGCAGAGAAAGCCACTCCGAAAAAGGCCGTGGCAAAGCCGCGCCGATCCGCTTCGATCAGGTTGCTGATCGCCGAATAAGCCGGGGCAATCCACCAGCCGGTAAAAAAGGCGAAAGACATACCGAACAACACCACCGTCGGAACGGGGAGACGACCCAATTGCCACATGATGTCGGCCGGCCAAAGAAAGTAAAGCAGGCCCATCGGTGTGGCCAGCAACAGACCCAGCATCGGGATCCGGATCTGCCAGGCGCTGTTCTTGGTGGTCAGCCGATCGATCAGCCAGCCCGAAAATATCGTACCCAGGACATTGCCACTGATGCCTATCAGTCCGGTCAGAAGGCCCGCATGCTGGAGCGACAAATGGTGCGACCGGATCAAGAAACTGGTGCCCCAGGTGCCGAAGGCAGTGGCAGGAATGGAAGCCAAAGCGCATGACAGGGTCAAAAACAGGTACGGGCGGTTGGCCAGCAAGGCCTTGATCGAAGTGACTATGCCCTCCTGCGAGGCTATTCCACCGGGCAAGGCTGAACTTCCCGTTTGCGGGCTAACTGGGGCACTGCGTTTCGGTTCTCGGACAAAAACATAGAGCAAAAGACCCAGCAAAAGGCCTGGAAAGCCCGCCAGCGAAAAGGCTGCACGCCAACCGTAGTTCTGGGCAATCCAGGAACCCAGGCCGATGCCGACCAAAACGCCAAAAGGCGCACCCAGAAAGTAGATGCCGGTGGCCAAAGACCTGCGGTTGGGCGGGAACATTTCGGCAATCAGCGGGACAGCCGTTCCGGCGGAGCCTGCTTCTGCCATGGCAACGCCGGCCCTTGCCAGCGCCAGTTGCCAAAAACTCGTCGCCATGCCGCACAACATGGTCAGCCCGCTCCAGAGAACACAGGCGGCGCTCAATAATTTCACCCGGCTCATCCGGTCGCTCAGATGCCCGAGCACGAGGCTGGCGACCGCATGCAGGATGCCAAAGATGGCGCCAGCCACCAACCCCAGCAAGGTGTCGCTGACGCCGAACTCGGCCTTCAAAGGCTCGAACAACACGCCCATGATGTTGCGGTCCACAGTCTTGGTCATATGGATCAAGAGCATGATCAGCAAGGCGAATCCGGCCGAGCCCAGCATCCGGTTGCGGGCCGGCAGCGTCGGGGAGTTGACTTTCAGCATGGAATGTCGCCCTCGATCGTGACGCGCTCCATGGTCCGCACAGCCGGCCAGTAGTCGGACACTGCGTAATGTTGCGTGGCGCGGTTATCCCAGAAAATCAGGCTGTTTTTCGTCCATTTGAAGCGGACCTGGTACTCCGGAATGCTGGCTTGCGCATACAGGTGCTGCAGCAAGGCGTCCGACTCCGAACGATCCATGTCGATGATGTATTCGGTGAATGCGACGCTGACGTTGATCAGCTTTCGACCTGTTTCAGGATGGGTGCGTACGACTGGGTGGGCCGTCGGGGGAAACTGCGCTTCATATCCGGCAATCCTGTCTTCGGCCACCCCTGCCTTGCGCATCAGCACGCGATGGGCGCGGAAGTCATGGATCGCTTGCCGGCCCTCGATCTTGTGTTTGACTTCATCCGACAAGCCATCGTAGGCAGCGCTCATGTCGGCAAACAGGGTGTCGCCACCGATCGGTGGAATTTCGTGGGAATAAAGCAGGCTTCCCAAAGGTGGGGCCGGGATAAAGGTCACATCCGAATGCCAGAGGTTTTCCCCGCCACGCCGCTCGCGATTTCGACTGATTGCCAGCACTTCCGGGTGATCGGGCTTGCCGATCAGGAAGGGGTGGAGGGCCAGCTTTCCGAACCTGCCTGCGACAGCGACGAGTTTTTCGGTGTCGAGCTGCTGGTCCCTGAAGAAAATTACTTTCCAGTCCAGCAAGGCTTGTCGAATGAACGCGACCGCTTCATCGCTCAGCGGCCCGCCCAAGTCGACATTTCTGAGTTCTGCACCGATCGCTGGTGTGAGCGGCGTGCATTGAATGCCACAGTCGGAAACCTGGCTGACCTGATCCATCGTGATCTCCTTTGCAACTGAAGAAACTGAAGCATTGATATTGCCTATGCCTGTCGAACGGCAATCAGCCCAGGCCGCGTGAATTTAGGCATCATTGGCGGCACCTGATACGTCCGAACAGACGATATTCGGCAACTCTGCATCACCGCAAATGCTGGCTTGGGCCGACGCAGCCCATCGCCAAGATGTTGACCGCGCGATCGAGCGAACTAAGCGCTACGCAAACTCAGGGCCTGGTCTCGCGACCGATTTGCAGTTTCAACCGCACCATATGCTCCATATAGACCAG
>CAIJIT010000062.1 GCA_903820745.1 uncultured Burkholderiales bacterium | reverse complement strand
TCCGGGCCTCGGCCAGTTCGGTCTGGTCGCCGAACATCATCGTGCCGAGACAGAGCTCCGAAACCAGCAATGGGCTTTTGCCCAGCTTGCGGTAGCGCATGGCGGTCCTTTCGAAGTCTTGTATCAGGCCGCGGCCAGTTTGCCGTTCTGGAAATCGCGTACCGCCTGCTGCAGTTCGGCCTGGGTATTCATTACGAAAGGGCCATATTGCGCGATCGGCTCATGCAAGGGCCGGCCGGCGACGAGGATCACCCGGGTCGGTTCATCCAAGGCTTGCAGGCGCAGGCCATCACTGCCGGCGTCATTGGCCATGATCGCCATGCGGCCGGCCGGAACCTCGATGCCGCCTGACTGCAGCTTGCCGCGGTAGACATAGAAAAAAGCGTTGTGCAGGTCGGGCAAAGCCTGCTCGAACAACGCGCCAGGCGCCAGATGGATGTCCAGATAAAGCGGCAAAGTGCCTTCGCGCTGCACCGCACCGGCAACGCCGTCACTGCTGCCGGCGATCACCCGAACCTTGACCCCGCCCTTCTCATATTCGGGCAGGGCGGCGCTGGGAATATCGCGATACCAGGGCGCGCACATCTTGTCCTTGGCCGGCAGGTTCAGCCAGAGCTGGAAGCCTTCCATCAGGCCTTCTTCCTGCTCGGGCATTTCGCTGTGGATGACGCCGCGGCCGGCAGTCATCCATTGCACATCGCCATTGCCCAGCAACCCTTCGTTGCCGGCCGAATCACGGTGCCGCATACGGCCTTCGAGCATATAGGTGATGGTCTCGAAACCCCGGTGCGGATGGTCGGGGAAGCCGCCGATATAGTCGCCGGCCTTCTCGGAGCCGAAGGCATCGAGCATCAGGAAGGGGTCGAGCCGGCGCTGCAGGTCCTGCGTCAGCACGCGGGTCAGCTTGACCCCGGCGCCATCGCTGGTGGCGAGTCCCGTGATCAGGCGTTCGATCAGGCGCGGCTGGGCCAGCGCGGCGTCGGGTGTGTTTGTCATCTTGAAGTTTTCGTTTTGGGGCTGGCCGGCGTTTGAAAAAATGCTGCCCTGGCTTGCGCCACGCGTTCGGACTGGCGGCCGATATTGCCACAAACCAGGTCGCAGAGTTGGTAGACGGAAGGATCGGCGATGCGATAAAAAGCACTGGTGCCCCGGCTTTCGCGCTCGACCAGGCCATGTTGTTGCAGAACATTGAGGTGGCGCGACACATTGGCCGCGCTCGAGCCACACAATTCGGCCAACTCGCCGACCTTGCGCTCCTGCTCACGCAGCAGATTGAGGATTTGCAAGCGGGTCGGCTCCGACAGCGCCTGGAAATATGCCGCGACTTGAACCAGCGCCGCTTGAGGAAGATCTTCCATGGTGGGACATGCCGGCAAACGGCATTGAGTTCGACTGCCGTGGATTGTAGTTGAGTCTTTGTGCATTTCCTTGCTTGACTATTTACGTTATTACGCAAATAATGAACTCATTGAGAGCAACAGTCCAGCAAATTCGAGCCAGATCTCCATGAAACATACAAAACAAACGTCTTTCAAGCCGATGGTCAGGCCCGCCAATGACGCCAAGGCGGTGATGGGCTGGGTTGTCGTCACCTTGGTTGCGGTCTTGGGTTTCGCGATGAGCCTGAGCGCAGCACAGGCACAGCCCTTGGCCCAGCCGCTGGCCAGCTTGATCGTGAAGCCGGATCAGGGCGATAAAAACGCCAGTTTTGATGGCGTGGTCGAGGCCTTGCGCCAGACCGTGATCGCTGCACAGGTGGCCGGCGCGATCGTGCAGATCGACGTCAAGGCTGGCGACCTTGTCAAGGCTGGCCAGATCTTGATGCGCATTGATCCACGTGCGGCCGACCAGGCTGCCAATGCAAGCGAGGCGCAGGCGCAGGCGGCGCGCGCTGGTCTGCAACTGGCCAGCCGGGAATTCGAGCGCCAGCAGCAGTTGTTCAAGCAGCAATACATCAGCCAGGCGGCGCTCGAGCAGGCCGAAAGCCAGTTCAAGGCGACCCAGGCTCAGGTCAATGCCAGCCTGGCTCAGCTCGGCGTTGCACGCACCCAGACCGGCTTCAACATCGTTCGCAGCCCTTATGACGGCGTGGTGGCCGACCTGCCGGTGTCGCTGGGCGACATGGCGATGCCAGGGCGTGCCTTGGCCACCATCTATGACCCGAGCGCGCTGCGCGTGACGGCCAGCCTGCCGCAGAGCCAGGCCGCCACGATGACCCCGGCAACCCAGGTCAAGGCTGAAATTCCCGGCCCAGGCAGCGCAGGCTTGCTGATCACACCGACGCGCGTGCAAATCCTGCCGATGGTCGATGCGGCCACGCACACGGTGCAGTTGCGACTCGACCTGCCCGCCAAGCTGAGCGGGCTGAGCCCGGGAATGTTTGCCCGCGCCTGGCTGAGCAGCCCCGGCGCTGCCAGGCCATCAACAGAAAGCGCCAAACTGCTGGTGCCGCGTTCGAGCCTGGTCAAGCGCGCCGAATTGAACGCCATTTATGTGCTCGACGCCAATGGCAAACCGCTGCTGCGCCAGGTGCGCCTGGGCGCAGTCCAGGGCGATCAAGTCGAAATTCTGTCGGGATTGAACGCTGGCGAACGTATCGCCACCGACCCCGCCGCCGCCGCACGCATCCGCTGAGCCATGAGTAATCAAAAAAATCTGGGCGTCTCCGGCCGCATCGCGCGCTATTT
>CAIJIT010000061.1 GCA_903820745.1 uncultured Burkholderiales bacterium | reverse complement strand
ATCTGCGCCGGATCAAAACCGGTCTCGGCCACCCGAAAGGCATAGCGCAGCACCTTGGGCTCGGCCTGAGCCGTCGGCAAGAGAAAGATTGCGGCTATCGCCAGTTGCAAAAAACCCGATCGAAACAAAATCACCCCTTCAAATAATGGCGCAGTCTAAATGCAGCAGCCGCTGCCGAACATCGGGCTTTGCCCGGCTCAAGGGGAAACATCAATGAGAATGCCGCGCCAGCTCGACTAGACTTGCGCTGCTTTTACCGGGAACCCCGCGCGCCACGAACGCTCGTGGTTCCGATCTGTTGAATCAACCCATTTGATACCGGAGCCCCGACAGCAATGGCGGCATACCTGATTAGACGCTTGTGGCAAATGATCCCGACCCTGCTCGGCGTGGTGTTGCTGGTGTTCTTCCTGTTCAAGTATTTCGGCGGTGATCCGGCTGAAATCCTCGGCGGACTGAACGCCAGCGCCGAGCAGATTGACGCGATCCGCGAACAGCTCGGGCTCAACAAACCGGTGCTCGAACAGCTCTGGATCTTCATCCGGCAGATCATCACTTTCGACTGGGGCAAGAGCTGGGCGACCAATGAGTCGGTCGCCGGCCTATTCGCCAGCCGCCTGCCGGCCACGCTGACAGTGATGCTGCCGATCCTGATCCTCGAAGTGCTGCTGGCGATTCCGCTGGCGCTGGGTGTGGCTTATGTGCGCGGCAGCCTGACCGACCGTTCGGTGATGATTCTCAGCACGGTGGCGGTGTCGATCTCGCTGCTGGTCTATGTGATCGTCGACCAGTATTTCTTCGCTTTCAAGCTCGGCTGGTTCCCGGTGCAGGGCTGGAGCGACAGCGTCTGGACCAACTTGACGACTTATGCGCCGCTGCCGGTGCTGGTCGCGGTCACGGTGGCAATCGCGCCCTACACGCGGCTCTATCGCAGCTTTTTTCTCGACGAGATCGGCCATGACTATGTGCGCACCGCGCGCGCCAAAGGCATGCTCGAACGCACGATTTTGCTCAAGCATGTGCTGCGCAACGCGATGATCCCGATCATGACGAATATCTCGGTCGCCCTGCCCGGCGTATTCACCGGCGCCTTCCTGCTCGAGGTGTTCTTCTCGATCCCGGGTCTGGGCCGCGAAATCCTGCTGGCGGTGAACCGCAGTGACTATCCGGTGATCCAGGCTTTCGCGATCTACATCGCCTTCCTGACCATGGTCGTGAACCTGATCACTGACCTGCTCTACAAACTGGTCGATCCGAGGGTGGTGCTGAAATGAGCGCGCAAGTGAACGACATCGGACGCGGGGCCAACAACAGATCCGAAGGGGTCTGGGCGGCCAGCTGGCGCCGCATGCGCAGCGACCGGGTGGGCATCAGCGCGATGATCATCGTCGGCCTGTTCTTGCTGCTGGTGATCACCTCGAGCAGCGGCCTACTGGCCAAGGACTGGCAGAGCGAAGTCGGCGTGCCGAATGCGCCGCCGACGCTGCTCGGCCCGGCGCCGCCCGAGGCCACCGGGGCAATCGCTGTGCCGAAAGGCCCGAATGTCGACCTCAGCGACATCGACCCGCTGGCACCGAGATACAAGGAATGGGACGAACGCGCGGCCAAGTTCAAGACCGTCGATACGGTGAAGGCCGAGACCTTGCCTTTCGGCGGCGACCGGCTCGGCCGCGATGTGCTGTCCAAGGCGATCAAGGGGGCTGAAGTCTCGATCATGGTCGGCCTGCTGGCGGCGGTCGTCGCCACCATCATCGGCACCGTGCTCGGCGCGCTGTCGGGCTTTTTCGGCGGCCGTGTCGGCGACTTGCTGGAATGGCTCTACAACGTCTTCACCGCCATCCCCAGCATCCTGTTGATCTTCGCCTTCGCGGTGATCTTCGGCCGCGGCGTGCTGTCGGTGGTGATGATTCTGGGGCTGGCCGGCTGGCCCGGCATCTACCGCTTGATCCGGGCTGAGTTCATCAAGCATTCGGTGCGCGAATATGTGCGCTCGGCCGAAGCGATCGGCGCCTCGAAGATGTCGCGGATGTTCAAACATATTCTGCCCAACGTCTCGCATGTGGCGCTGGTGCAGTTGTCGCTGCATGTGGTCGGCTTCATCAAGAGCGAAGTGATCCTGTCCTATCTGGGGCTGGGCGTTGGTGTCGATCAGGTGTCATGGGGCACGATGCTGGCCGAGTCGCAGTCGGAGCTGATCCTCGGCTACTGGTGGCAGCTGGCCGCGGTGACTGCCTTCATGGCGCTGTTCGTGACCGCTTTCGCGCTGTTCACCGATGCGCTGCGCGACGCGCTCGATCCGAAGTTGCGGGGCCTGGATTGACATGGCTTGTGCCTTGTCGCACCCGACAAGCGAGGCCCTAATTGATTGAGAAAAGCATGCTTTTAAGTATCCAGGACCTGAAAGTTTCGTTCCGCATGGGCCGCGTCGCTGGGCAGATGCAGCATCAATCGGCCGTCAAAGGCGTCAGCTTTGACATCCCCGAGCATGGCACCGTGGCGCTGGTGGGCGAATCGGGCTCGGGCAAGAGCGTTACCGCGATGTCGATCCTGAATCTGCTGCCCGACAACGCCGAGCGCCAGGGTCGGATCATGTTCCAGGGACGCGATCTGCTGCAGGCCAAAACGGCCGAGCTGCAAGCGATCCGCGGACGCGAAATCGCCTGTGTATTCCAGGATCCGATGACTTCGCTGAACCCGGTATTCACCGTCGCCGAGCAGATCTGCGAGACCCTGATCAGGCATATGGGCATGAGCCGGCGCCAGGCGCTGACGCGCGCGGGCGAGTTGCTCGACGAGGTCGGTATCCCGGAGCCGCAGCGTCGGCTGAAGTCCTATCCGCATGAGTTGTCGGGTGGCCAGCAACAGCGGGTCATGATCGCCGTGGCGCTGGCCTGCAGCCCGAAGCTGTTGATCGCTGACGAGCCGACAACCGCGCTCGACGTGACGATCCAGCGCCAGGTGATGGAATTGCTCGGACGGTTGAAGGAAACCCACCGGATGAGCATGCTGTTCATCTCGCATGACCTGGGCCTGGTCGGCGAGATCGCCGACGATGTGGTGGTGATGCGCGCCGGTGTGATCCGCGAACAAGCCCCGGTGGCCGACATCTTCAACCAGCCACAGGACAGCTACACCAAGGCGCTGCTGGCTTGCCGCCCATCGCTGACCGAGAACCCGGCCAGGTTGATGGTCATCGACGACCATATCGCCGGCCAGCAGGGTCAGCTCAAGGCCCAGGGCCTGGCCAAGCCCAAGGACCCCGAGGCGGAAGTGATCCTCGAAGCGCGCGGCCTGAAAAAGAGTTTTTACTTCAAGACCGGCTTGTTCAAGAAAACCGAATTCAAGGCGGTCAAGGAAGTCAACTTCAAGCTGCGCCGCGGCCACACGCTGGGCATCGTCGGCGAATCGGGGTCGGGCAAGACGACGATGGGCTTGACGCTATTGCGCCTGCATGAGCCTTCGGGTGGAGAAGTGCTGTTTGAAGGCCAGGACTTGCTGAAGATGAGCGGCAATGACTGGCAAAAGATGCGCCGCCGCATCCAGGTCGTGTTCCAGAATCCCTATGCCTCGCTGAACCCGCGCTTCACCATCGGCCAGACCCTGCTCGAACCGATGGAGATCCACCAGATCGGCGTCGATATGGCCGACCGGCAAGCGCGCGCCAGTGCCTTGCTGATCAAGGTCGGGCTCGACGACAGCGCGCTGAACAAATATCCGCATGAATTCTCCGGCGGCCAGCGCCAGCGCATCGCGATCGCGCGCTGCCTGACGCTGAACCCTGAAGTGCTGGTGCTCGATGAAGCGGTGTCGGCACTTGATGTGTCGGTGCAGGCCCAGGTGCTGAATCTGCTGAAGGACCTGCAGGACGAGTTCGGTCTGTCCTATATTTTCATCAGCCATGACCTGGCCGTGGTCAAGTTCATCTCCGACGAAGTGCTGGTGATGCAGAACGGTGATGTGGTCGAGCAAAACAATACCCAGGAGTTGTTGGCCAGGCCGCAGCAGGACTACACGCGCCGCCTGCTCGGCGCCATACCGCGCGGCTACCAGGCCAGGCCGGGCGCTGCCTGAACCCTTGTGACGGATGCTTGTGACCCCTGACATGCAGCGGTCGCCTGACTCTGTTACTGTCCTGGGTTGACAAGAGAGGGACGCCGACATGAGCGACCGTACCAAGCGCGTGGGCGCATTCACCGGTCCTGAGCTGAGCGGGATTCGCCGCGGCATCGAAAAGGAAAGCCTGCGCTCGCTGCCCAACGGCATGCTGGCGCTGACACCACACCCGTTGGCGCTGGGTTCGGCGCTGACACATCCGCATATCACCACCGACTATTGCGAGTCGCAGGTCGAGTTGATCACCGGCGTGCATGCCGGGGTCGAGACCTGCCTGCAGGAGCTGACCGAGTTGCACCAGGCGGTGTATCAAACGCTGGGTACCGCGGCTGACGCAGAGCGCTTGTGGGTCGATAGCATGCCTTGCGGACTGCCCACCGACGAGACAATCCCGCTTGGACGCTATGGCAAATCGAACATCGGTCGCTTGAAGAGCGTCTACCGCATGGGTCTGGGTCAGCGCTATGGCAGGCGCATGCAGACGATCTCGGGCATCCATTACAACTGGTCGATGCCCGGCGTGACGAGCGAAGAATATTTCGGCCTGATTCGCAATTTCCGCCGCCACAGCTTTTTGCTGCTGTATCTGTTCGGCGCCTCGCCGGCGCTTTGTTCGAGCTTCGTCAAAGGCCGCAAGCATCAGTTGCAGCGCCTGGGCAACCACACCAACTACCTGCCCCACGCGACTTCGCTGCGGATGGGCCGGCTCGGCTATCAAAGCGATGCCCAGGCCTCGCTATCGGTCAGCTACAACAGCCTGGAAAGCTATGCCGCATCGCTGCAGGACGCGCTGACCCGACCTTATCCACCGTATGAGGCGATCGGCATCCGCAACCCGGGTGGCGATTACAACCAGCTCAGCACCAGCTTGCTGCAGATCGAAAACGAGTTCTACGGCAGCATCCGCCCCAAGCGCGTGATCCGGCCGGGCGAGCGCCCGCTGAATGCGCTGCGCGAGCGCGGGGTCGAATATGTCGAAGTGCGCTGCATGGACCTCGACCCGTTCGAGCCGATCGGCATTGCGGCGCAGACGGTTCGTTTTCTCGACGTCTTCCTGCTGCATTGCCTGAGCAGCGACAGCCAGCCCGACAGCGTGGCTGAAATCAGCGCCCTGGGACGCAACCAGCACAAGGTGGCCGAACATGGCCGCGAACCCTTGCTGCAGCTCGAATGCCCGGACGGCGGCATGCGGGCGATGCATGAATGGGGCCAGGCCTTGCTGGCAGAGTGCGAGCCGATGGCCGCCGCGCTCGACGCTGCCCATGGCGGCCAGCAATACGGCGAGGCGCTGGCGGCCGCAAAACAGCGTCTCGACCAGCCCCACACCACCCCGTCGGCGCGGGTGCTGAAGGCGATGGCCGATGACTTCGGCGATTGCTTTGTCGATTTCGCGCGCCTGCAATCCGAACGGACCCGCCAGCAGTTGCTGGCCATGCCTTTTGACCCGGCGATGGCTGAGCGTTTTGCCCGGATGGCGCAGCAATCGCACACGGCACAGGCCGACATCGAAGCCCTTGATTCGCTGCCTTTCGAGGCCTTTCGCCAGCAATATCTGTCGGCTGCGGCAGTCTGATGCAGCCGCATCGCCGCCTGGTCATCGCCGCGATTTTCATTCTTTGTGCCGCCTTCCAAAGCAGCCATGCTGCGGAAGATTTTTCCAGCTGCTCGCAGTTCTTCGTCAATGCAAAGCCACCGATCGTGGCCCCTCAGCCCCAGCAGCGTGCGCTTTGCTACGACGCCTTTGCCATCCTGCATTCCGGCGCCAGCAAGACCGCCGTCTTCGTGGCTGAAAAGCTGAATCGGGAGGCCATTGCCGACGCCGGTGAAAAACGCACCAACCGGTTTTTTGCTGACGCCAGATTGCGCAGCTCGGAGCGCGCCAGCCTGAATGACTACAAGGGCAGCGGCTTCGATCGCGGGCATATGGCACCCGCTGGAGATATGCCGACGGCGCAGGCGATGGCGCAAAGCTTTTCGCTGGCCAATATGGTGCCGCAAGCGCCTGAACATAACCGGGGCGTCTGGGCCAAGACGGTGGAACAGGCGACGCGCAACTATGCCTCGCGTGCCGCCGGTAATGTCTATGTCATCACCGGCCCGGTCTTCAGCCCCAGCATCGCGCAGAGCCCGGCGATCGGCCCGGGCCAGGTCCGGGTGCCCAAGTATTTGTTCAAGCTCGTCTATGACGAGCAGAAAAATCGCGCCTGGGCCCATTGGCATGAAAATTCCGATCTGACCCAGGGCAGCATGCCGATCAGTTACACCGAGTTGGTCAAACGCACCGGCATCAACTTCCTGCCAGGATTGAATCCGCTCGATTGAACCCACCTGGCGACCGCACTTGACTCAAGTCAAGCGCCTTGTCAGCTCGCTATTGCCCAATGCAGCTTGCAAAACAGCCGCCGGCATCCATGAGCAACAAGCTTGATTCGATCGACAAGGTCGGCGACGATGAAATCGCCGCGCTAACGCCTTTCGACGCGCAGGCCCGCTTCAAGGACCTGCTGGCGCTCAGCGCTGAGCTGCCTGCCTTGCGTTGCGCGGTCGTTCATCCCTGCGATGCCGGCTCGCTCAGCGGCGCGATGGCCGCGGCAGCTCATGGCCTGATCCTGCCGATGTTGATCGGACCCGAAGCCCGCCTGCGCCGACTGGCCGCCGAAGCCGGCATTGACCTGACCGGGACCGAAATCATCGCTGTGCCGCACAGCCATGCAGCCGCCGAGATGGCGGCGTTGCTGGCCGCCAAAGGCGACGTCGAGATGATGATGAAGGGCAGCCTGCATACCGACGAGTTGATCCAGGCGGTGCTGGCCCAGCCAGGCCTGCGCACCGGGCGCAGGATGTCGCATCTGTTCCGCTTCGATGTACCGCTTTATCCAAAACCGCTGCTGATCACCGATGCGGCGCTGAATATCCGGCCGAACTTGCTGGAAAAAGCCGACATCATCCGCAACGCGATCGATTTCGCCCATCTTTTGGGCGTGAAATTCCCCAAGGTCGCGATCCTCTCGGCGGTAGAAACCGTCAATCCGGATCTGCCATCGACGGTCGATGCTGCGGCGCTGTGCAAGATGGCCGATCGTGGCCAGATCACCGGCGGCATGCTCGAAGGTCCGTTGGCATTCGACAACGCCGTTTCCTTCCGCGCGGCCAAGATCAAACATATTCAATCACCGGTTGCCGGCGCCGCAGATATTCTGGTCGTACCCGATCTGGAGTCGGGCAATATGCTCGCCAAGCAGCTCGAATACCTGGCCGGGGCCAGTTGCGCCGGGTTAGTGCTGGGCGCGAAGATCCCGATCGCCTTGACCAGCCGTGCCGATGGCCCGCTGAACCGGGTCGCATCAGCGCTGCTGGCGCATCTGGCAGCCCACAAGGCGCGCCGCGATCCGTCAAGGCAAGCTTGACAGCGGCCATGGCCATCCTTGCGGTCAATGCCGGTTCATCGACGCTGAAGTTTTCGGTCTATCCACTGCTGCACGGCCAGGTTCAAGCCAGCCTGCTCAGCGGCTGCATCGAGGGGCTCGAGCCAGCCGGAAAGTCGCTGCTCAGCTGGACCATCGGGGGTCGCCGTCAGCAGCGCCAGATCGCGCTTGGCACCGAGCAGCGATTTGCCGCAGCGCTGGATTGCCTCAAGGCCTTGCTCCAGGCAGAGAACTCTATTCCTGCGCTCGCAGCGGTTGCCCACCGCGTCGTCCATGGCGGCCAGGAAACCCGCGCCGGTCTGCTCGTCACCGAGGCTTTGCTGGACCATCTGGCACAGTTCAACGCGCTGGCGCCGCTGCACCAGCCGCACAACCTGCAAGGCATCAGGGCCTTCATGCAGGCCTTTCCTGGCGTGCCTCAGGTCGCCTGTTTCGACACTGCCTTTCACGCCAGCATGGCCGACGTCGATTACAGCTTCGCCTTGCCGCAATCCTTGACTGATCATGGCCTGCGGCGCTACGGCTTTCACGGCCTGTCCTACCAATATGTAATCTCGGCCTTGCAGCAACGTAGCAAGCAGGCCGACGGCCGGGTGCTGATGGCGCATCTGGGTAATGGCGCCAGCCTCTGCGCAGCCCGCCATGGTCGCAGCTGCGCCACCACGATGGGGTTCTCAACGCTCGACGGCCTGATGATGGGCACGCGCAGCGGATCGATCGATGCCGGCCTGCTGCTTTACCTGATGTCCCAGGGCTGGGATCACGAGCGACTGCAAACGCTGCTCTACCGACAAAGCGGCTTGCTCGGCGTCTCAGGCTTGTCCGCCGACATGCGGCGCTTGCGCAGCGACGGCAGCCAAGCGGCGCGCAAGGCGATCGACCTATTTACCCACCGGATCCTGCACGAATCGGGGGCCCTGATCGCCTGCCTGGGCGGGCTCGATCTGCTCGCTTTCACCGGCGGCATCGGAGAGCATGATGCGCTGCTACGCGCCGATCTATGCGCCAGCCTGGACTGGCTCGGCGTCAAGCTCGATGCCTTGCTCAACCAGCAAGCTTGCGGCAGCGAGGCGATGGCCATTCATCGCCAAGACAGCCAGGTGCAGGTCTGGGTGATACCGACCGACGAAGGTTCGGTCGCCGCCAGACTGGCTGCAGCCTTGCTCTGACGCTGGGCTCAGAGGCTGCGGATGATGCCGGCCAAGGCGGCAATCAGCAGGACAAGAATAGGCATGAAACTGAGTGAGAACCCGAGGGTCCGGCTGGTCGGCTGCTGGATATATTCCCTGAAATACAGAACCCGGCCGACCAGATAGACCGCGCCGATGCCGGCCATGATTGCGGGCGACCAATAGGCCGCGGCCAACCAAAGCGCCGGCAGCAGCACCACCAGCAATTCGAGCGTGTTCATCTGCACCCGGTAATAGCGCTCGAACTGCTCGTTACCGGTGGTGGCGGGTGCGTTGATGCCGTAAGTGCCGCGCGCGCGGCCGACCAGAGTGGCAAAAACCATGAGCTGGAAAAGGGCGAGGACGGTGACGAGATGGACATAAATCATTTGTTGACTCCTGTTGTTGCAGCTTGCGTGATTGAATTCGAAAAGATCAGCTCTTGACCCAGCCTTTGCTGACACAAGCGCCACTGAACGACCAGACCAGGGCCTGATTGTTGACGGTCGGTGTCAGCATGCAGCTGTCCGCCGGCTCAATTCCCCGGTTCGCCTTGGGTGTCGCCGTGATCACTGCAGTGCCGGCGCTAATCTCGATGCCGGCCTTGTCGCCCATTGCACCAGGCAACTGGATTCCCAATTTTTCGGCGCTATCGCAACGGTTCAGATCGGTGGCGCCGCCATAACAGGCAATTACTGCCTTTTGCACCGCTTCCATGCTGAGCATGATTTCGTTGTAAGCACCCTTGCGGATGTAGTCTTGATAGTGAGGCACGGCAAGAAAGACCAAAATGCCGACGATCGACACGGTCGCCATCAACTCGAGCAGGGTCAGGCCTTTTTGGATGGGCTTCATGGGGGGGAACAAAACTCCGTGGAAAAAGTCATCGGCAAGCCCCTCAAAAGCTGCCTGCCCCGAAGTCTAAGGCGCAAAAGCGTTAAACCGCCCTGGCCAATCCAGTTTTTACGCCGACTGCGTCGGATCAGGCCTGGATGAACTGCACCCGCGCGCCCGCCAGGTCGATCAGATCGCCGCTTGTCAGCGCGAGCGCTTCACCACGCAAGGGAATACCGTTGACGAGCGGGGGTTCATCGCCTTCCAGATGGGCAATTGTGTAGCCGCCCGGGCGCTTGGTAATGGCGGCGACCTGCGCGCCAGGCTTGCCAAAGGTGGTGACTGCCTTGGTCAGCACCAGCTCGCGCCCGGCTGCGAGCCCAGTCAGCACCTTGATGGCAGCGGGTACGGCATGTTCGGCAGCGGCCGGATCGAAACTGCTGGCTGAAATGCCAGGCCTGAGAATGGCCGTTCTCTCATGATCGGGGCTGTCTTCCTGCAAGAACCGGAGCTTGTATTTGCCGATGTCGATGGTGTCACCATCGACCAGCAGTTGTTTCTTGATCGCCTTGCCGTTGATATAAGTGCCATTGGTCGAATTCAGATCCTCGATGTAGACCTCATTCCCGACCCTGTGCAGCAAGGCATGCTCGCCGCTGACGGCCAGGTTGTCGATGACGATGTCGTTGTAGGGACGGCGTCCGAGCGCGGTCCTTTCATTCGCGATCGGGACCTCCCTGACCACCATGCCATCGAGTGAAATCACCAATTTTTTCATCATCGGAATTCCCGAGAAACCCCGCCAGTCATGGCGGGGAGGTAGAGGGGCAGCCCGTGAGGGCTGCTGACGGTGCAGAGGAGGCGCGCTGCGCCTCGACGTAAGCCTTGATGGTTTCCCGTGGCGCACCGCCTGCGCTGACGACGCAGTACGAAGGCGACCACAGCACGCCTTTCCAGT
>CAIJIT010000060.1 GCA_903820745.1 uncultured Burkholderiales bacterium | reverse complement strand
CAAGAAATCAGTGAGTTTGTGGCGAGGAGTAGATTTGGAACTGGAACTGGCACAACTTGATTGCAAATACGCAGATTTGCGGGTGATGGGCAAACACGGACTGGGCCAATTGGTGGCGTCGCTGACGGAAATCGGCCAGCACTGGCGGGGCGGATGGTGGCGGATGGCGTTTGCAGATCCTACGCGCAAAAGCGGACGCTGGAACGGCGCATTGGCGACTCGAAAATTGGTCGATTCAAGCCGATGACCGATTTCAACTGGGACTGGCCGAAAAAGATCGACCGCGAAGCGATTGAGGATTTGCTCAGTTTGGAGTTTTTGGGTGAAGCACTCAATCCGATTCTGATCGGTCCCAATAGTTTAGGCAAGACCATGATTGCGCAGAACATTGCCCACCGCGCCCTACTTGCCGGGCACACGGTAAGGTTTTACACCGCCAGCCAACTGCTCAGCGGCCTTGCTGCCGAGGACGGTCCGGTGGCGCGCACCCGAAAACTGCGGGCGCTGGCCAAGCCGGATCTTTTGGTCATCGATGAAGTGGGATACCTGTCTTATGACAATCGTTTTGCTGACTTGCTGTTTGAAGTCGTGTCACTTCGCCATCGCCAAAGGTCAACGATGGTGACGACGAATCGACCATTCCAGGAATGGGGCGAGATTTTCCCGAACGCCGTGTCGGTGGTGACGCTGGTGGACCGGCTGACCCATTGCTCGGAAGTGATTAAGATTGAGGGTAATTCGTATTCGCTGCATGAAGCTGAGCTGCGCGCTCAGCAGAAGGCTGTCGACCGTGCTGCACGCAGGAAGTAGGCGGAGCGGCGGGGTAGGCGGGAAAAGCCGTTTTGCCGCGGGTTTGGGGAGCCGCTAACACGGGTGCGAAAAACAGCCGCGCGCAGCGCCCCCCCCCCCCGGCTCTACGGCTCATACCGCCACAACTGCCCACCAGTCTTCACATCCAGCCCCAGCGCGCCCTGTCTGGCCAGCGTCACCACCAGCAACTGCCCCATCCGCTGGACGTTGAGATCGTTCTTGATAAAAAAAGTCTTGCTAAATGCATTCTTACTCGACAGACGCAACTGGTCGAACAGCTGTTCCTGCGGCACCATCCAGCGCACGTTGCACGACAGATCGACGCACAGCAGCTGCCGATCCGAGTCGCCACCCACCAGCTTTTGGCTCAAAATCAACGCGATTTCAGAGTCTTGGTACAGCAGAACCGGTTCCAGAAAAGTTTGCTCCGGCGCCAGTTGTTCCAAGGTGGCGTGGAGAAAAAACTTAGCATCTTCCGGGTCTTTGGTGTGACTGGCCGCATGCTCGGCATCGCCCACCCGCCCCCGCGGACCTGTGACGCGTACCAGCGACTTGCGCGGTTCATCCGAAGCACCGGAAAAGGCCAAAATACTTATCGTTTCCTCGTCATCTGCCTTGTTCTCCGCCACCTGCTTGACAATTTTGCCATCGTTCAGCAGGTAATTCAGCTTTTGCCCATCGCGCGTCAGCAGTTCCAGCCGATCGGGCTGCTTGCGCACATGCGCGTCGGCAAAACCAGAGGCAAAAGCAGGATTGCTCGCAGCAAAGCTTGTTGTATCAAATACTTGCTTTGGAGTCGCCGTTTCATACGCCCCAATCGTCGGCAGATTTGTATCGTCCTTTTGGCTAACCACCCACAGTTTGCCATTCAAAGTCAGCAGTTCCGGCTTGCGCACCAGACCTGGCTGGGGAATCACAAATTCCTGTTCAATTTTCTGGGTTTGCGGATCGACAACCGACAGCGCCGCCTTGCACGCCCAACACGAAGAGTGCGAACCGCCATTGTTCTTGACCCGAAAATTGAACGAACGATCGCTGTAAATCCACAGCCTTGGCTTGCCATCGCTGCCCGCAACGGTTTGAATCGCCAGCACATCACCGCGGAGGTGATTGCGCGACAGCGCCATCGCCGCCACCACACCAGCCACCGCCAAAGCCGCCATGATTAGCAAAAATACCCGCAAACTGAAGGGCTTGCGCCTGGGCTCCTCGCCTTGCCCCCGGTCGAGCCGCTCGCGCATCCGTCGTTCAAGATATTCTTGCTGATTCATAAGTTACCCACGGTTACCCAGCTGGAGCTTAGGGCCGCAGCGCATTGGTGTCAATTGCAGCGGGCGCGTGGCGGCGGGCGGGTCAAGCAAGCGAATTGCGGCGGCAATTGCAAGCTGGACAGCCAATGCGACGACGCCGGACCGTGCGTCAAGGTCTCCTGCGCCGACGGCCAATGCATAACCATGCCAAAAACTTGCGATGACAGCGACCCGTGCACCGCGGATTCCTGCCTAAAAGACGGCAGTTGCAGCCATGTGGCGATTGGCGACTGCGGACGGACGTAAGACCCGCAAAAGCCATATGGCTTCCATCGTCCCCAATTTTCAGCACCAAAAGCCGCCATTTTCAGCCAAATCGGCGGCCCACTTTGAGCCGCGCCAGTCAGAATGCCGCCGCTTCAGACGGCTGTCAAGCGCT
>CAIJIT010000059.1 GCA_903820745.1 uncultured Burkholderiales bacterium | reverse complement strand
GCCGATGTCTGCATCGTCGCCAAACAGGCGCTTGATCTCGCGGAACATCCGGGCTGAATACAGGCTCATCTGGATGTTCGTCGGCGTGCCGAATTGCGTGCGGATCGATGCGGCGGACAAGGCCGTCGAGGAGTACTGGTAGGTGGGATCCTTCTCGACCACGGTGATCGACCCGCCAAAGCCGGCCTGGCGCAGCGCCCAGGCACTGAAGCTGCCCATGATGGCACCGCCGACGATGACGACGCGGCCGGATCCGGGGGCTGGCGCGGGGTCGCCACCGGGTCGGTGCATATTGACAGGCCTCATGCCCCGCATTCTGCGGGATATGAGGCGTGTGCGGCCAGGCGTTTCATACGGCCCCAGCCTCAGAACGGCTTCAGCCCAAGGGCGGCGCGGAAGCGGTTCTTGATGTAGGCGCCATCGCGCGGCGGCAGCGCGCGGGGCGGCTCGTCGGCCTCGATCAACACCTGCACGAACAGCGTGCCCGACCTGGCGCTGATGCGCCGGGCGATGTCATCGCTGGCAGCGAGACTGCCGGTCGAAAACGCATCCTCGATGCCGAAGCCCTTGGCCACCGCCACGAGATCGGTGCCCAAGCTGGAGTGGCTGCGCTGCATGCCGGTCTCGCCGAAGTGGCCGTTGTCCAGCACCACGATGGTCAGGTTCTTGGGTTGCTTGACGCCGATGGTGCCCAGGCTGCCAATGCCCATCAACTGTTCGCCATCACCGGTGATCACCAGCACCGATTGCTGCGGCTGCGCCAGCGCCAGCCCGAGACCGATCGAGGTGGCGCCACCCATCGCGCCCCAGAGGTAGAAGTTGCGCTCGCGGTCACCGGCGGCGAACACGTCGTAGGCGGCGGAACCCAGCCCGGCGATTACCAACGCCTCAGGCGTGGCGGCCAGCAGGCGGGAAACAAAGGCACGACGGCTCGTGCGCTGACCTGTTGCGGTGCTTGGCATCAGTTGCGCTCCCATTTCTTGCGGCCGATCAGGCTCTGGCCCAGCAGCACGGCGACCTTCTCGCCGGCCTGGAACGCGGCATCGAAGCCTGCGCTGACGATTTCTTCGACTTTGGCGGGGTCGTCCACCCGCAGAACATGGATGCCCATCAGTTCCAGCGCCGCCTGCGTGGCCTTGCCCATGGGCCCCTGCCAGGGGTTGAACTCGGCGTACTCGCCACGCATCGTGACAAGCGTGAAGAACGGGAAGTCAGCCGCCTGCAACAGAGAGAACATATTGATGCAGTTGCCAACGCCGCTGCTCTGCATCAGCAGCACGGCGCGCTGCCCGCCAAGCCAGGCGCCTGCGACCAAGGCCACGCCCTCCTCTTCGGTGGTCAGCACGACGTCCTCGATTTCGGGGTCGGCGATGGCACTGCGGATGGTGTGCGAATGACCTGCGTCGGGCACATAAGCGATCTGGCGCACGCCGCCCTGCTTGAGTACCTTGAAGACAGCCTCTTGCCAAGCAGGCGCCGCTGTAAGTATGGTGTTCATCGTCGAGCTGAAGTATTGACACCTACCATCATAATATTCAATGATTTGGTCTGTGAAATAGCAAATTGGCATTCCACAATCAGGTTTGGCGATCAAGCACCGAGACCATGGACTTCAAGCAACTGCGTGCCTTTTTGACCGTCGCGGAGACCGGCAACGTGACGCGTGCGGCCGAGGTACTGCACCTTGTCCAGCCAGCCGTTTCGCGGCAAATCATGCTGCTGGAGCAGGACATTGGCAAGCCGCTGTTCGTGCGCGAGCGGCACGGCATGGTACTGACCGAAGCCGGGCGCTCGCTGCTGACCTATGCGCGCCGGGCCATGCTTGAACTCGACCGCGCGCGGGCCGAGATTACGGGTGCCGACGCAAGCATCGGCGGTTTGGTGACATTGGGCTTGCTGCCCAGCACGATCGACATGCTGGCTGGCCCGCTGGTCGCCGCACTGGCCGCGAGCTATCCAGGCATTCGTGTACGCATCGCCATGGGTTACGCCGGGACGCTGCTGCGCTGGCTGCAAAGTGGAGAGATTGATGCGGGTCTGCTCTACGGCGCCGAACGCTCGCCGGACGTGCGGACCCAGCCGCTGATCGAAGAGCCCCTGTGGGTGATCGGGCCCAAGGCTGCAAAACTGCGCCACGACCAGCCGATGCCACTGGCCCAGTTGGTCGGCCGGCCACTGGTGCTGCCAAGTCCGCCGCACGGCATCCGCGCCCTCGTGGATCACGCCTGCGCGGTGTCGAGGCTGGAACTGACGATCGCAGCCGAGACAAATGCGCTCAGCGTCCAACGCAGCCTGGTACTCGGCGGGCATGGCCTGACAATTCTGCCGCCCATCGCCGTGGCCGAAGACCTGCGCACCGGGCAGCTCAGCGGCGCACCACTGTCCGATCCGGCCATCACCCGCACCATCGTCCTCGCCGTGCCGAACGACCGACCTACCGGACACGCTGTCCGTTGCGCGGTAGAACTGTTGATTGCCGGCGCAAGGAAATCCGTTGAAGGGGGTGCCTGGCTGGAAGGCCGCTGGCTAGGTGAATGTTGACATCCTCCCCGCCCTAAAGGACGGGAATTCCTACGGCGCTGCGCGATGATTTGCGAGTCGCTTCGGTGGGTTCGTGCTTCTTCGAGCGGCCTGACTGCACCATCTCTCCACAGGCTAACAAGCGGTATCCCCGCTCTAACACATTGATCGCGCCAACGACATCGGCGTGATTTTCGTAACCGCAATCGACGCACAAAAAATTCGCTTGTGTGTGCCGATTG
>CAIJIT010000058.1 GCA_903820745.1 uncultured Burkholderiales bacterium | reverse complement strand
GCAAGCCCCGATGCCGGTGCGTCGGGCTTGAGCTACGCTAGCACCCTGTCACAAATTCCGGATAAACCATGCGCCGTCCCGCCCTGATCAAGTTAGCCCTCGCCGCCGCCATGTTGCTCGCCCTGCCCGCCAGGGCCATCGAGGTGAAGGACTTCGCGGTTGAGATCAATCCCTGCACCGATTTCTTCGAGTTCGTCAACAGTCGCTGGGCCGGGCAAACCGAGTTGCCGGCCAGTCGCACCCGCATTGGCAGCTTCGACCAGTTGCGCATCAACAATGACGCTCTGCTCGAGAAGGCTCTGATCGAACTGGTGGCCCAGCCGGCTTCGCAGACCACGCCGGGGTTGAAGCTGGTGGCTGCTTATTTCGCCAGCGGCATGGACGAGAACGCGATCGAAGCACGCGGCTTGAAATCGCTGCAGCCACTGCTGGCGAAGATCGCCGCCGTCAAGGGCGTTGACGACCTGCCGGCCATGCTGGCGGCGTTGAACCGGGTGCAAATCGCCGCACCTATGGGCAGCTATGTGCGCAGCGATCCCAAAGACACCACCCGCCATGTGCTGGCGATCGGGCAATCGGGCCTGGGGCTGCCGGATCGTGATGATTATCTGAAGCCCTCGGAGTTGGCGACAAAGCTGCTCGGCGCTTATCGAAGCTATGCCAAGAGACTGCTGACGGCAGCCGGAAGTGAGCCAAGTGAAGCGGCGCTCGATGCCTTGATCGCTTTTGAAACCCGGCTGGCCGAGGCGACCAAAGCCCGCGCCGAGATGCGCGACCCGAACGCCAGCTACAACCCGATGAGCCCGGCCGAACTGGCAACTGCCGCACCTGGGCTGGACTGGCAGGCTTATTTGAATGAATTGACGCTGCGCCCGGACGGCAAGCGAGGCGTGGCCAGGCTGATCGTCGGCCAACCCGAATTCGCCAAGCGCATGGCCGAACTGGCGGCCAGTACAGCGCCGGCCGTATGGCGCGATTACCTGACGCTGCGCCTGCTCGACGCCAATGCGGATCGCCTGCCGAAGGCTTTTGCGAGCGCCCATTTTGACTATCACCGCGTGACGATCAATGGCTTGAAAGCCAGGCCGCCGCGGGCCGAAGATGTGATCCTGGCGATTGGCGGGCGCACGGGTGGTGCGCCGCTGGCGATGGGGCTGGGTGAGCTGTTCGTGGCCCGCGCCTTCTCGCCCGAAGCGCAGTCGCGCGCGCTGCAACTGGTGGCCGATGTGAAGGCGGCGATGCGCCGGCGCATCGAAAACGTCGATTGGATGACCGCAGCGACCAAGTTGCGCGCGCTGGAAAAGCTCGAAGCGATGGCGCCCAAGATCGGCGGCCCGGAGAAATGGCTCGATTACGCGGGGCTGAGTCTGGCGGCTGACGACTATGCCGGCAATATGCTGCGCGCCGCAGCATGGCATACGGGTCAGCAGATGACCGATCTGGACTTGCCGGTGGACCGCACACGCTGGTTCACTTCACCGCATATCGTCAATGCCTTTGCGGGTGGGCTGAACGAAATCACTTTCCCGGCCGGCATCCTGCAGCCACCCTTCTTCGACGCCAAGGCCGACGATGCGATCAACTATGGCGGCATCGGCATGGTGATCGGGCATGAGATCACCCACCATTTCGACGACCGCGGACGCAAGTTCGACAGCATCGGCAGGCTCGACGATTGGTGGACTGCAGCCGATGCCGCCGCCTATCAGCAACGCGCTGAGCGCGTGGTGGCGCTTTATGGCGGTTACCAGCCAGTACCGGGCATGGCCATCAATGGCCGGCTGACGCTGGGCGAGAACATTTCCGATATGTCGGGGCTGCCAATCGCTTTCGACGGGCTGCAGATCGCTTTGCAGCGCAGCGCCGCTGGCAAAGCGCAGCCGCTGATCGACGGTTACACGCCGGAGCAGCGCTTTTTCTTGTCGAACGCGCTGGTCTGGCGCAGCAAGATCCGCACCGAAGCGCTGATCAACCAGCTGCGTACCGACTCGCATTCGCCGGCCAAATACCGGGTGCTGGCGCCGATGTCGAATTCGCCGGCTTTCGCCCAGGCGTTCAGCTGCAAGGCCGATAACGCGATGGTGGCGGCAGACCCGATCAAGGTCTGGTGATCGCCAATGCCGCTGCGACTCGCTGATCGAGTTGGTCCAGCGGCAGCATCAGGCTTGCTCCGGCATCAGCCGTTTCGCGCAGCGCCGCACCCCAAACCGGGTTGGGGAAATGGCTGTCCCAGTCGAAGCGCGCGATCACATGCCAATGCAGATGCGGCACCACATTGCCCAAGCTGGCCAGGTTGACCTTGGTCGGCTGAAGCGACTCGATCAACACCCGCTCGATCGCGTTGACCGCTTCGATGCAATCGCTGCGCTCGGCCGGGCTCAACTGGCTAAATTCAGCCACATGGGCTTGCCAAATCAGCCTGTAAAAGGCCGGGAAGTTGGCATCGAGCACGCGCACGACACGCCAGGCTGCCGTCTGCGCGACGAGGATGCCGCCGGGTTCAAGGCATAGGGGACAGTTGATTGAGTTCATCGGTTTGAATTGCTGACTGGCTGGCTTCGACTGTAACCAATGCCTTGGGAAGCCACGCCATAGCACTTGACAATACTTATTGAATACTTATTATCTCGCTTGTGAACGAGATCCAATGGAAGCCCAAAGCAGCCCGACAGCTGATGAAGCTTGGCCATGGCGCACGAGTCACCATCCGCGACGAAGTCGGTCGGAAGCTGTCGGTATTTCCCGACTGCACAGGGGTGAAGGCGCTGGTCAATCACGCATACGGCTACCGCCTGCGCGTGGGTATTTACCGGGTGATGTTCGACGTGGAAGGCGGCGCAGTTTGCGTCGTCAGTATCGAAGAGGTCAGGAAACGCGATGAACGCACGTATTGAATTCCAAACCTTGATGGGGCCCGACGGAAAGCCTGCTTTCGTCATGGTGCCGTACAACGAATTCAGGCGCATGTCCGGAGGCTTCACGCCAGGCACTGTCCCGCATGTCGTCGTCAGCGCCGTGGTGGATGGTGGCAACAAGATCAAAGCATGGCGTGAATACCTGCGGCTGACTCAGGCCGAGGTAGCCGGGCGGATCGGTGTCACGCAAGCAGCATTTGCACAGATGGAAGCGACGCGGCGGCCGCGTAAAGCGACGCTTGAAAAGCTGGCTCCAGCGCTCGGTTTGACCATCGACCAGCTCGATTGGTGAAGGTGCAAGTTCCGATTAGCAGGCCGGGCCAGAACCCAATGCCGGCAACTGATTGGCCATACCCTTTCTGGATCGCCCACCGCGGCGCCGGGAAACTGGCGCCGGAGAATACGTTGGCGGCATTCCGTCTGGGTGCCAGCTACGGCTTCCGGGCGTTTGAATGCGATGTGAAACTGAGCCGGGACCTGGTTCCGTTTCTGCTGCATGACGCCACGCTGAATCGCACGACTTCGGCCAAGGGCGCTGCGGGCTTGCTCGATTGGGCGCAACTGGCCCGACTTGATGCGGGCGCCTGGCATAGCGCGGCTTTTGCGAGCGAGCCGCTGGCCAGCCTGGAGGCGGTGGCTCAGTTCTGCCTGGAGCAGGGGCTGGCGTTGAATCTGGAGCTGAAGCCTTCGCCGGATCAGGGTCTGCTGACCGGGCAGGTGGTGGGGCGCGAAGTCTTGCGATTATGGAGGGGCAAGCTACCTTTGTTCAGCAGCTTCGACCCCGAGGCGCTGCGCGGCGCCGCCGAAACCGCGCCCTTGGTGCCGCGCGCTTTGCTGCTCGGCGCCTTGAAACCCGGTTGGCTGTTGCTGGCTCAAGACCTCGCTTGTGCAGCGGTGGTGACCGACTATCGTTTGATGGACAAGACGGTGGTCGCGTTGATTCACAAAGTCGGCCTGCGGGCGCTTGTTTACACCGTCAACGATGAGACCGCTGCCACGCGCTTGATCGCCGATGGCGTCGACGGGATCATCACCGATGCGGTAGATCGATTCGCGCCGGCGTGATCCCCGCATTCGGCCTTGCGGCCATCCATGCGGGCTACGATGCGTGGATTACCCTGCGCTTGAGGTTTCCGAAATGCCGACCCCCGACCCGATATTGATCCAGGTGCCCGAGCTCATCGTCG
>CAIJIT010000057.1 GCA_903820745.1 uncultured Burkholderiales bacterium | reverse complement strand
TATTTTTTCATCACTGACCGGCTGAAACGGATGATCAATGCCAGCGGCTTCAAGGTCTGGCCTTCCGAGGTCGAGTTGCTGCTGTACAAATGCCCGGCGGTGCAGGAAGCCTGCATCATCGCGGCCAAGGATGCTTATCGCGGCGAGACGGTCAAGGCCGTCATCGTGCTCAGGAGCGAAGCCAAGGGCAAGGTTGCAGCCGACGACATCATCGACTGGGCGCGCGGTCATATGGCAGCCTACAAGGTGCCGCGGCTGATTGAGTTCGTCGACAGCCTGCCCAAATCGGGTGCCGGCAAGGTGATGTGGCGGCTGCTGCAGGAACGCGAGGCCTGACCCGGCGCTGTCCTGAAGCCCGCCTGAATCTAGCTTGATCGCCGCATGGCGATCGTGCGCCGTTCGTCTTGCAGGGCCAGGTCATCGATGCTGGCCCGAACGAATTCGATATGGGCACGCGCGGCGTCGGCCGCCGGCTGTGCCTGGCCCTGGCGCACTGCTTGCCAGATCGCCCGGTGTTGCGTTTTCAACTGTTCCCAGCGCTGCGGCCGGGTCTGCAGGTTTTCCAGATTGTTCGACACATGGCCATGGATGACCCGCATCAGGCTGGCGCTGAGGTGGCCGATCAAGACGTTGTGCGCCGCTTCGGCAATCGCCTGATGGAAGGCGACATCGGCGTCGATTGACGCGGCCAGGTTCTCGCTGCGGTAAGCCGCTTCCATTTTTTCATGGGCGGCGTCGAGGCGCTGGATGTCGACATCGGTGGCACGCTCCGCTGCCAACTGCGCCGCCTGGCTTTCGAGCATTTGGCGGAACTCGAGCAGGTCCCGGTGCAGCATTGGGTGGCCTTTGACCATGTCCTGCCAGGGATCGGCGAAATGCGCTTCGAGCCGGTCGGTGACCTGGGTGCCGGCCCCATGCCTTGTGCTCAGCAGGCCTTTGGCCACCAGCTTCTGGATTGCTTCCCGCAGCGATGGCCTGGAGACGCCCAGGTCGATGGCCAAGGCGCGCTCTGACGGCAGCAAATTGCCGGGCTTGAGCGACCCCTCAAGGATGCGTTTTTCAAGTTCGGCGGCGACGGTGTCGGCCAAGCGGATCACGGCAGGGCGTTGCTGGGGCATAGGGTTGCAAAGTGGTAAGACCATTTCATATTAACTTAATCCAACGCAAATCGGCCTGGTAAAACAAAGGGAAAACACCTATCCACATTCGGAGCAAGGCCATTAATATCCGGTCAACTGGTAAGACCAATTTACCATTTGACTATCAAGCGAGGATCTTGTGGGCCAAACATCGAACCAGCACCGGCTGTATCCGGCCAAGCCGAGCGACGTTTATCTGTTCGCCACCTGCCTGATTGATCAGTTCACGCCCGAAGCTGGTGTTGACACGGTCAATCTGCTGGAGCGCGAGGGCATCAGGGTGCATTACCTCGAGCAGCAGACCTGTTGCGGCCAGCCGGCGTACGGCAGTGGCTTTGCGGATGAGGCAAGGACCGTGGCGCTGCAACAGTTGAACTTGTTCACCGAGGACTGGCCGGTGGTGGTGCCATCGGGCTCATGCGGCGGCATGATTAGGCACCATTACCCGCAGCTTTTTGCTGCCGATCCACAGCTTCATGCCAAGGCCGTCGAGCTGGCCGGACGGGTTTATGAGCTCAGCGAATTCCTCGTCCATGTGGTCAAGTTCGACCATGCGGACCGCGGCGATGGCTGCAAAGTGGCCTTGCACAGTTCC
>CAIJIT010000056.1 GCA_903820745.1 uncultured Burkholderiales bacterium | reverse complement strand
TCGAGCCGCATTTTCTGTTCAACACCCTGGCGTCGATCGACCATCTGATCGAGACCGATCCGCCGCGCGCCTCGCTGATGCAGAAGAACCTGATTGCGCTGCTGCGTGCGTCGATGCCGACGATGCGTGAGGCCAATGCCGGCGGCGCTCGCGATCTGGGCCGTGAACTCGCCGTCATCAAACCCTATCTCGACATCCTCAAAGTGCGCATGGAAGAGCGGCTGCAGACCGTCATCGATGTGCCCGACGGTTTGTTGTCGGCCGAGTTCCCGCCGATGATGATCCAGAGTCTGGTCGAGAACGCGATCAAGCATGGCCTGGAGCCCAAGGCCGAAGGCGGCAGCCTCGGCATCAAGGCCGAGATCCTGCATGGCAAATTGGCCTTGACGGTGACCGACACTGGCCTGGGATTCGGTCGTGCCGACACCGCCGGCACCGGCGTTGGTCTGGCCAATATCCGCGAGCGGCTGAACCTGCTTTACGGCACGAAAGGCACAGTGACCGTGACTGAAAGCCAGCCCTCGGGCACCCGGGTGACGATCACCATCCCTTACCGCAGTTGCAACGAGGAAGGTGGACTGGCATGAAGGGTTTTTTCAAGGCCTTGCTGTGGACCGGCCTGGCCTTGGGGCTGCTGGCCGCTTTCGCTGGTTTCCACCTCTGGCAGCAGGTAGCGAGCGGGCCGGGGATCAGCATCAGCATCAATGGTCAGGAGCTTGACCTGCAGGGGCTCAGCGCGGCGCCCTGGATGAGCGGCATGCTCGGCTTGTTGGTTACCGCGATGGTGCTTTGCATCGTCCTGCCCTTGGTGCTGATGCTGGGGCTGGGCCTGCCGCTGCTGCTGGTCGGCCTGGTCCTGGCTGGTGTGTTGCTGAGCTTGTTCAGTTTTGGCGCCCTCTTGTTCTCGCCCTTGCTGCTGCTCGGCCTGTTGTTGTGGTGGTTGCTGCGCCGCGCTTAGGCAATACCATCTGCCCATGAACGAAGCCAATCAAACCAGGAAATTCCGCGCCGTGCTGGCCGACGACGAGCGCTTGATGCGCGAACAGTTGCGCGGCCGGCTGATCGAGGTCTGGCCCGATCTGGACATCATTGCCGAAGCCAGGAACGGGCTGGAGGCGGTTGAGCTGGTGCGTGAACACCACCCCGACCTGGTCTTTCTGGACATCCGCATGCCCGGACTGAATGGCGTCGAGGCGGCGCGCCAGATCGCCCAGATGGGTGACGAGGACGATGGCTGGCTGGTGCCGGAGATCGTCTTCATCACCGCCTATGACCAATACGCGGTCGAGGCCTTCGAACAGGGGGTTGCCGACTATGTGCTCAAGCCTGCCGAGCGCGAACGCCTGGCGGTCACCGTCGAACGCATCAAGAAGCGGCTGGCCCAGCGCTTCAGCGATGAGCTGCCCGCCGTTGCGGGCGCACCGCTGCAGCAGCTCTTGCACCAGTTGTCAGCCAGACTGAATCCTGCCGGTGCTGCCAAGCATCTGCAATGGATCCAGGCCAGTGTCGGCCAGACGATCCAGATGATCCCGGTCGAAGAGGTGCTGTTTTTCATCAGCGACGAGAAGTACACGCGGGTGCAGACGGCATCGGTCGAGGCCTTGATCCGCAAGCCGATCAAGGAACTGGTCGATGAGCTCGACCCGGCGCTGTTCTGGCAGATCCACCGCTCGACCCTGGTCAACGTCAAGGCGATTTCGGGAATCATTCGTGACATGCGCGGCCGGCAGATCGTCAGCGTGCGGGGTCACT
>CAIJIT010000055.1 GCA_903820745.1 uncultured Burkholderiales bacterium | reverse complement strand
GGTGAAGGTCTGCAAGCCGCCGGTCGTCAAACCGTTGGCCACAGCCACCGTGGTGACGGTGGCAAAGGTGCCGACGACGCCGGCGGTGACTGGCGCGCGCTGCACGACAAAGCTGGTTTCAGTCGTCGACGCGTCGGTCCAGCTGATCGTCACGCTGGTTGAAGACGCCACCACGGCCGTCACCGGTGCCGGTGCCGCAGGCGCTGCGATTGCCGCCACGTTGAGCAGGTTCGACGGCGCCGAGCTGCCGCTGACGTTGACCGCCAGCACCTGGTAGCTGTAAGCCGTATTGGCCAGAGCGGTGAGGTCGCTGTAGGTCACTGCGCCAACGCCGGTGCTGGCCGCACCGGTTCTGGCGACCGTGCCGATCGCGGTCCAGGTGACGCCGCCATCAGTACTGCGGTTGATGGTGAAGCTGGCCTCATTGGTCGAGTTGTCGGTCCAGCTCAAAGCCACTGTTGCCGAGGTCGTTCGCGCAGCGGCCGTCAAGGCGCTCGGCGCAGCCGGCAGCGGTATTTGCGGCGTGATCTGCACGACGGCCGAGATGCTTGTGGCGGCTGGCGTGGCGATCGGGTAAAGCAGATTGGCGGCGACCACGCGGTAGGCGTAGGTCGTGCCGGTGACCAAGTTCAGGTCGGTGTAGGTCTGCACCGTGCCGGTGGTCGCTCCGTTGGCGACGTTCAGGGTGAAGACGTTGGCGAAGGTGCCGACGACACCACCGGTGACCGGCGCACGCTGGACGACGAAATAGCTCTCGGTTGCCGATGCATCGGTCCAGCGCAAGGTCACGCTGGTCGCGCTGGCCAAGGTTGCGGTAACCGTGGTCGGCGCTGCCGGTGCGACGATCCCGGCGACGCTGAGGTTGTTCGACGCAACTGAATTGCCGCTGGCATTGACCGCCACCACCTGGTAGGTGTAAGCGGTATTGGCCAAGGCAGTGATGTCGCTATAGGTCACCGCGCCGACGCCGGTGCTGGCCGCCCCGGTTCTTGCAATCGAGGCGATCGCCGTCCAGGTCAGACCGCCGTCGAGGCTGCGGTTGACGGTGAAGCTGGCCTCGTTATTGGCGTTGTCGAGCCAGCTCAAGACCACCGTCGCCGAGGTGGTGCGAACCGCAGCGGTCAGCGCTGTAGGCGCCACCGGCGGGCTGATCTGGGCCACGCTCAGCGTGTTCGATGCCGCCGAGGTGCCGGTGGCGTTGACTGCGAACACCTGGTACTGGTAGGCGCCGCCAATCAGGGCCGTGGTGTCGCTGTAGGTGACGATGCCGGTGCCGGTGATGGCGGTGCCGGTGCTGGCCACCGTGGCGATCGCGGTCCAGGTCAGGCCGTTGTCGGCGCTGCGGCTGACGGTGAAGCTGGTCTCGTTGGTCGAGTTGTCGGTCCAGCTCATCACCACGGTCGCCGATGTCGTTCTTGGCGGAGCGGTCAGATTCGTCGGCGCTGCTGGCACGGTGATCGAGACTGCGCCCGAGCTGGCTTCGCCGGCCTGCCCGACGGCCACCACCTTGTACTGGTAGGCCGCGCCATCGCCGAGATGGTTGTACTGGGTCGCATTGGCCAAGGTGCTGTCGAACGGCACAAAGCTGCTGCTGCCGATTGGCGCCCGGTCGATCCGGTAGGCATATTCGGTGCTGGCGTTGTCGGCCCAGTTGATGCTGAAGGCGGTCGCGCTTTGCTGCGCGAACACATTGCTCGGTGCCAGCGGTATCGCCTCGTTGGCGTGGAAGATGATCGGCCGCATGAAGTCGTTCTCTTCATGGCCGAGGATATGGCAATGCCAGACATATTCCCAACCGAAGTCCTGGATCGCGTTGGCCATCGGTGCCGGCAGTCCGGTGTAGGGGTCGATCTGGGTGAAGCCGGTCATCGCGCCGTTCGGCTGACTCGGGTCGAGCAGGCGCACGCTGTTGGGCAGGCCGAAGCCGCCGAGCTTGGGTTTCTTGGCGCGCACCGCGACGATCACGTCCTCCAGCGGGCTCATCTTGATCGTCTCCTTCCAGCCGAGCTCGTTGGGCTCGGGCGGGGTGATGAAATTGTCCCAACCGACCCGGTTGATCAGCTGCACATTGACCAGGTGGAAATGCACCGGATGGGTGTCGACGCCGTTGTGGGTGATCTTCCAGATCTGCGTCTCGCCGTCGGAGATCTCCTCGGTCGGTGCATCGACATAGCCGAGCGGAATCGTCGTCTGCGTCAAGGCGCTGGTGTAGGGGATCTCGACGCCGAAGGTCGCGTTCAAGCGTCCATAGGTCGCGTCGAACAACTCCTGGATCGCCTTGGTCTTGACCAGGATATTGCCCTGTGCAGGGCCGCCGTTAGCGGTGTCGGCGGTGGCCGTGGCGCTGGTGATGACGGTGACATAAGGCGTGTAGTTGGTGGCGGTCGAGGCTGTGGCTGAATACACCGGCTCATTCGGCGAGCTGACGAAATTGACCGTCGGTGCGCTGGTGTAACCGGCGCCAGCATTGTTCAGCGTGACGTTGAAGATCTTGCCGGTCAAGGAGGCCGTGGCGGTGACACCGCCGACGCTGGTCGGTGCGCCGATGGTGACCGTCATGCCCGGGCTTGGGTTGTTCGGCTCGGACACCGTCGTGCTGAGGTCGACATAGCCGCCGCCGCCAGCACTGTTGGCATTGGTCGGATCAGGCACATCCAGGTTGATTGAAGCGATGCTGCTGCTTGACGTCAGCTTGGCGGCCACGGTGGCGGCGCCTGTCACGAGCACGCTCGGCGCGCTGGTATAGCCATTACCTGGGTTGGTGATGATCACGCCGCTGATGCCGCCGGTAGCGCTGAGTTGGGCCACGCCGGTCGCGGTGTTGTAGCCAAGTACGCCGTTGACCAGGGTCTGGACCAGCGGCTTGCCGAAGATGATCGTTGGCGGCACGCTATAGCCCGAGCCGCTGCTGACCACCTGCACGGCGCTGACATTCAATGTGGCGGTCGCGGTGGCGCCGCTGCCGCCGGCCAGCGAAGTCAAGGTGACGATCGGTGCGAGCTTGTAGCCCGATCCGCCGTTGACGATATTGACTTTGTCGATCTTCATCGCCGCGCTGGCGGTGGCGCCGGTGCCGCCGCCACCGGTCAGCGTGACCGAAGGCAGTCTTGTGTAGCCGAAGCCGGGTGAGTTGATCAGGAAGGCATTGAAGGCCAGGCTCGGCGTGCCGGGGACGAAGTTGAACGCGGGGCTCTTGATCGACCCGTCAAAGATCGTGGCGAAAGCCTTGGTGTCGTTCCAGCTGCTGCCCAAGGCTGCGTTATAGGCCGATTGGGCGACGACCGGGGTTTCCTGCACGGCCTTATAGGCGGTCTTGACATTCGCGTCGAGCGTGGCCGGATTCAGAGCAAAGGCCGGCGTGGTGACTGCAGTGCCGACGACGATCTGCATCATCGTGCGTGAGTTCGGGCCGTAGCCCGGGCGCGTGTCTTCGGACCCGCCGGTGGCCGAGATGTCGCCATAGCCGGTGAAATATTCATTGCGTGGATCGGCCGCTGGCACCGGTGCGCCGGAGTCGTTGTAGACGATCAAGGTCTTGCCGGCATAGGCCGAAAAGTCGACGATCACGTCGGCGCGTTCGGCGTTGCCCAGGGTCAGCCCCGAAGCGCCCCAGAGGACGTTGAGCACCGCAGCGCGGCCCTTGTCGAGCAAGAAGGCCGTCGGGGTCGGTTCCTTCACCGCAACGCCGGGCAGCAGGCCGCCTTCGTTGGCGATCTGATACAGCGTCGGGCCTTGGGTGGTGGCATCGGGCACGCCACCGTTGTGGCCATAGACATCGGTCGACCAGGTGGCTGGTGTGCAGACGCCGTCGCTGCGCGTGGCCGCTGGGTCGGCGCAAGCCGTGTTGACCCAGGAGTTGACCGGCACCATCTTGACCTCGGTGTTCTTGCGGCCGTCGTCGGTCGTGACGCTGCCGTCGGCGACGAACATATTGACGCTCAGCGTCCGGTCATTGGCCGCGTTGAGGAGGCGTAGTCGGTAGGGCTTGGGCTCGACCGTCAAGGTCGGATAAGCCACGCCGTTGACCAGCGGCGTATCGTTCCAGGCTTCGGGCGTGGTCGTCACATCGTTGTAGGCGCCGGACGGCAGGTTGTACAGCGCCGGGTAGGAGGGCCAGAACCAGGGGCCCCAATGCCAGCGGCCGACCGCATTGAAATTGGTGGCCTGGCCCGGGTCCTGCACGGTTTCATAGACATGGGGGAACCACATGTCGCCGGGTGCGCCCCAGGCGCTGGTGTTCCAGCGTCCATCTTGGAAAGCGATGTCGTCGGGGACAAAAGACTTGTCTTGCAGGATCAACGGAATCGTCGCGTCAGGGCCGGGCAGTTGGCCGGCAGCGATCATCGCCTGCTCGGTCGGGTCGGTCAGCAAATAGGCCGAGAGCAGGCCGGCATAGGCATTCAGACGGGTGATGCCGACTGTATGGTCGTGGTACCACTCCATCCGTGCCGATTGGCCGTTCGGATAGTAATAAGTCATCGCACCCGGGCCGGGCTCGTTCATGTCGGGCACGTTCAAGGCGCCCGGGCCGCGCAGAAAGCCCGCCAGCAAGGTCGGGTCGAGCGTCGCATCTCCTGCCAGCGAGGCGGTGTTGGTGGCATCGGCTTCGCCTGCCGGGGTGATCCAGGTATGCGGGCCGCCATCGCTGATCCAGGGGCTGTCGCCGCCATGCAGATGGATATTGGTCCGGTTCTGGGTATAGCTATGCAGGCCATCCTGGCCGAGTCCGGCACCGACGATCGACGGGTCGACCGGCAGGAACAGATCGCCATTGCGGGCGCTGACCGTGACCAGTCCGGTGGCGTCGGTGGTCGAGACCGCGCGGCCGACCGGCAGCAGGTTGATGAACTTGATCCGCGTCGGTGTGTCCTTGTTGGCCTGGATGATCGGGCCGAGATAATGCGGGTTGTCGAAGGCGAGCGCGGCGACCGGCAAGCCGGTCAGCTTGCCGTTTGCATCGCTGCCGTTGATCATGATCGGCAAGCCGCTCGGATAAAGCAAAGGCACCGATTTGCTGCCGAGCAGTGGCGTGCGGCCATTGCTGGCTTCATGGTCGATCTGCACATAGCCACGCAAGGTGGTCGGCTTTTTCAGGTCGCTGTGCAGGCGGTCGGTGTATTCGATCGCGGCGATCTCGTAATAGTCATCGCCGGTCAGCAAGCCTTGCGGGTTACGCCATTTCGATGGCAGCGCCACCGGGATGTATTTCTGCGTCACGCCGTCAGCCATCGTTTTGGCATTGGCGGCACCTAGCAGCGGCAGCGGGTCGATGAATTTGCGCAGCGCCTTGCCGGTGCCGGGGTAACCGTTCGGGTAAAACTGCTTGACCTTGGCGTCATAAGCGCTGCGGTTGGCCGGGTCATAGCCGGCAGGCGCGAGCATCGGCTTGCCGGTTGCATCGTTCATCGGCAGGCCAGCGGCATCCAGGATCGGCGTCCATTGGCGTGTGCCGGCCGGGCTGCTGGCGAAATAGCTCTGGATGACGAATGGCACATTGTTCAGGTCAAAGGCGTCACCGAAACCAGGGCCGGCCTGGGTCAATGTGGTCGCAGCGGCCAGGCTCAGCAGCACGCTGACAGCCTTGGCAATCGGGCAGATCTCGAATTTTGAAAAATTTCGCATGGTTTACCTTGTGGTTTCGAAGCAGTGAATGAGTGAATGAGTGAATGAAAAAGGGTTTGGGTGATGGGGAAATCGAGTTCAGGCGCTGCTGAAAAAGCTGTTGCCGATGCTTTGTTCTGCGGCCTGGAGATTGCTGTGTCGGGGCGTCATCGGATGGCCCCGCGCGGGTTCTGGATCGGCGTGGTGATCGGCGCCGGGATACCCTTGATTGGTGCGGTCGGGCTGCTGGCCGCAGTGGGTGGCGGCAGGCTCACCGGGGCCTCGGCGATGAAACGCCAGTCGGCATAGCGCTGCGCTGCGTCGAAGCCGCGCTGTTTCGGTGTGAAACCGGTTTGACGGAATGGCAGGCCTGCCGCTTGGCTGTAGACCCCGACGATCGCGCTGCCTTGGTTGATCAAGGCCAGGTTTTGTCCCGGATCCAGCGGGTCGTCGTACAGCTTGCGCAGGTGGCGCCGCGGCAGGGGGAATCGGCGGTCTTCCAGGAGCTCGTCAAGCCTTGTCGGCCAGCTGCGCACCCCAGGAGAGCCACCCCAGTAAGACAGGATCGCGCTGCGGTATTGCTCGCCGACGAACAGCAATTCGACTTCCATCGCTTGCCGGCGCGAGTCGGCGAGCCGCTGTCCGGTCTGCACTGCGGCAATCGCCGCCAGCGTCAGCGCCACCAGCAGACCGATCAGCACGAAGCCGCGTTGTGGCATCGGCTGCTTCATGGTGCCTCTCCACTTGCAGTCGCCACCGGGACGCTCGCGGCCAGATGGGCGCGCGCATTGATCGCCTCGGCCGGCTCGACAACGTCATAAACGCTGCCCTTGGCGCCAGCGGGCGGGGGGATCAGCGCCCAGTCGGCCGCTTGCGTGAACGGATTCAGCGGCATGGCACGCAGATAGCGGCGCTCGACCAGGTCCTCGAGGCGTTCCGGATAGGCCCCGCGGTCGCCATAGAACCGGTCGATCGCTTCGCGCAGTTGCGCCAGGTTGTGTGACAGCACCTGCTCACGGCCGCGCTCGAGTGAGGCCAGATAGCGTGGCATCGCAATCGACAGCAGCAGCCCGAGCACGGCCATCACCACGACCAGTTCGATCATCGTGAACCCACGTTGGAGGTTTGGTTTTTTCATCGGCTCACCAGTCGCGGTAGGGCAGACCGTTCAGACCGATCGCGGTCGATTCGGTGTAGACGTCGAAGACATCGGCGCCGGCGGCGGGCGCTTGCGGCGGGCTGGCGTAGCTGCGCAACCCCCAGTTGCCGCGACCCGGGGCAAACGGGTCGCGCGGCACGCTGCGCAAAAAAAACATCGGCTGATGGCTCGGCGACTTCTGGTTGATGACGCCGCTGGCCAGCATCTCGAGGTTGGGTGGATAGCCGGAGTCGCCGACACGGCGCTCGATCAGGCCCTGGTCGGCGGCGGCTTTGTAGCGGTCCAGCGCGCTGCGGATCTCGCGCAGGGCGACGCGCAGCTCCTGCTCTTGGGAACGCTGCAGCTGCAACTCGGCCAGCGGTGCGGCCAGCATCGCCATCAAGCCGACCAGCGCCAGCGTCACCACCAGTTCCATCAAGGTGAAGCCACCCTGTCTGTTGCGCTGATTCACGGCTTGACCCTTTCGGCAGGCTCGGCCGGCTGGGCTGCGCTCAGCACGGTTTTTCCCGGCATCGGGCGCGCCTGGATCAAGGAATTGCCGGGCACGGCGGGGCTTGCTTCGGTGGCAACTGCGGCGGCCTGCGGCATGGCAGTCGCCGCTGGCACCGCTGGCACCGCCGGCACCGCCAGCATGGGGCCAGCCTTAGACTGCGGCGCCTTGATCACCGCCACCGGGTCGAGGCGGATCTGGTGGTCGCGCAAGCTGCTTTCGCTGCCCGACCAGGCATCGGCATTGGCCGGGCTGGGCTTGGGCTGCGGCCGGATGATGCGCGGCGTGATCGACAGGACGATCTCGCTCCGTGTCTTGTTGCTGCTGTTGTCCGAGAACAGGCGGCCCAGCATCGGCAGCTGGCCCAGGCCGGGAACTTTTTGCGCTGCCTTGCGGTCGTTGTTGTTGATCAGGCCGGCCATCACCTGGGTTTCGCCGTCGTGCAGACGCAGCACCGTTTGCGCGCTGCGCGTGCCGATTTGGTAAGCCCGGCCGCTCTGGGTCAGGATGGTGTCGCTGACGTTGCTGACTTCCAGATTCAGCTTGATGCCGACATCACCATCGGCATAGACCTGCGGCTCGACCTCAAGCTTGATGCCGACATCAACATATTGGATCGCGCCGGTGATGACGCTGTTCTGGCCGGCTTGCTGCGGCGAGATGATGTTGGTGATGATCGGCAGCTTGTCGCCGACGAGAATATGGGCTTTTTCCTTGTTGCGGGTGCGGATCCGCGGGCTGGCCAGGATGTTGGTGTCGCCGTCCTGCAGCAGCAGATTCAGCGTCGCCGTGAGCGGTGAGACGAGCAGGTCGTTGCGGGTCAGATTGTTCAATGCGCCCAGCGTCAATGCGGTTCCGTCGGCGGCCAGCGAGCCAGTGCTGAGCGAGAACGAGCTCGGCAGCTTCAGGCCGATGTCGCTGGCCAGCGTGGACGAAATCTCGAGCACCTCGACTTCGAGCATGACTTCGGCGTCGGGCAGGTCGTTGGCTGCAACCAGCCGCTCGGCCAGCGCGACCGCTTCGGGCGTGTCGCGCATCACCAGGGTGTTGGTCTTGATGTCGGTGACCAGGTCCTTGGTCTTGAGCATCGTCTTGATGATGCCGGCCATGAAAGTGACATCGACATTGCTGAGGACAAAGGTGCGGATCTTCAATTCGGCCAGTTCCTTTTGCTTGGCCGCGGTCGCTGGGTAGATCAGCAGCGTGTTGCTGTTGAGGATGCGTTTTTCGAGCTGGTTTTGCAGCAGCACCACGTCGAGCGTGTCCTCGATCGATGCGTCCTTGACGAAGATCGTGGTGCGCAACTCGCTCTTGACCTCGCGGTCGACGATCACATTGATGTTGCCGGCGCGGGCCAACGCCTCGAACACCAGGCGCAGCGGCGTGTCGCGGAATTGCAGCGTCACCGGGCGCTTGAAGGCAGCCCTTGCGGCCAGTTGTTCTTCGCGCGCTTCACGCTCGGAAGCAAGACGTTCGTCCAGCATCAGCTGGAGGCCCAGCAGGCGCGAATCCATCGGGCTCTCCTTTAAGGCCACGCGCAATTGCTCGCCGGCCTGGTCGTTCTGTTTTGACAGGATCAAACGGTCCAGGGCCAGCAGTTGCGCGCCGAGGCGGCGTTCGGCCTCGATCGCCTGCAGCCCGGCCTTCACCCGGTCATTGCCGGGTTCGATGCGGGCGGCTTCGCGCAGACGCAGTCCGGCGGCATCGAGCCTGCCGGACCGACGTTCGTCATCAGCCGCGGCGACGATGCCCTGGATGACGCTGCCGCGCTGGTTCAGGTAGTCGACGCGGTAGCGCACGTTGTCGGGCTCGAGCGAGTTGGCGCGGCGCAGGCTGTCGATGCCTTCAGCCAGCTTGCCTTGCGCCAGCAGGTCAAGGCCGCGGCCATGCTCGAGCTGTGCGGCGCAGCCGCCCAGCAGCAGGGTCAGGAATGCCAGGCTGGCGATGCGCCCGCCCGACCGGCAGCGGTGTTTGGCATTGGGGAAAGGCTTCAAGAAGGTTCTCCGTCGACGGGCATGCGAACAGTCAGGTTTTGCTGCAGATTCAAGAAAGTCAGCTCGCGCATGGCGATGCTCAGCAGCCGGTAGCCGCCGTCGAGCGTGTCGCCGGCTCTGGCCTGGATCAGCCGGTCTTCATGCGTCAGGAAAACGCTGGCGGTCTGATCCTTTTCACGCATCACGCCGACCAATTTGTAGGGCAGGCGTGGCGGCGGAGCAGGCGCAGGCGGCGGCGGGCGCAGTGGCGGCCCGGCAAATTCCGGTACTGGCGCTGGCGCTGCGGCGGCGGGAGGGCGCGGGCCAAGAAAGGGGTCCTCCTTGCCGAATGCGGCAAAAGCGCTGCGTTCAGGCAATTGCGCTGGCACCGTGCAGACATCGCCGTCAGCTGCAGCCCGCGCTGAGGGTTTGGGACCGCTCGGGCGCTGACGTGCTGCATCGGCATTGCTCGCCGGCAGGAATTCGGCCCGCAAGAACCAGAGCGTCAGTGCCGCGCCGAGCAGCCCGAGCATGCGCCGGTTCATGGCGACTCCTGACGGAAGTAAAGGCTCAAGCGCATTTGGCCGCTGAGGCGTTCACCCGAAGCTGTCGATCGCTCCAGCGTCAAGCCGTCCAGCGCTGCATAGGGCAGGGCGTCGAGGATGCTGCCGGCCAGTTTGCGGATCGCCGGATAGGCGCCGCTGACCGGCAAACTCATGCGCAAGCGCACCAGCCCGGGTTCGAGGTCCTCGGCGCGGTAATCGGCACTGTCAGCCGCCACCTGGCCTTGCTGCAGCAGGTCGAGCAGAACGGCGATCGATTCACCGCGCTGGCTGACCGGCGGGAACGACAGGCGCAACATGTCGCGCGGGTCACGCTGGGGCAGGCCGGTGTTGAGGGCCTTGCCCGCCAGATCCAGCCTTGCCACCTGTCCATGCAGCAGCTCGCGCTGGGCCGAAGCGATCGACGGCAGCACAGCCCATTTCAGCATCACCGCTGCGAGCAGCAGCAGCGCCGCCAGCCAGCCGAGCCAGCCCAGGCGGCGACTCCACCACCAGCGCAGCTGGTTGGCCCGCGCCCGCGCCGTCGAGATTTCCTGCATGGCTGGGCTCATGGCTGAACCTCGGCCTGCAGCGGCGCTACCGCCACCGCCTGAACGCCTGCAGCCTGACTCCAATCGGCGGACAGCTTGAAATTGACCGGCGCAGTGGGCTCGTTGCGCATCGCCTCGTGGTGCTGCAGCAGCACGCCGCGCAGGCGCGGGTCGGCCTCCAGCGCGATCACATAGTCGGCCAGCACCCAGGAGCTGGCGGCCCTGCCGCTGATTTCGACATGACCGGTCGCGGCGTCTGATTCGAGCCTGAACAGGATGACCTGCAAGGACGCATGCTGTTCGAACAGCCCCAGCAAACGGTCCCAGGGCGTGGCGAGGTAGGCGGCAAGGCGGTCGATCTGGCGGTGGCGTTTGACATCCGCAGGCAGCATCGAATCCTGCAGCGCTTTGCCCGCCTGGCGCTGCAGTTGCGCCATGCCGACGCGCTGGCGCTGCAGCACCTCGGACTCGCGCAGCGCGGCCCCGCCCTGCCAGGCCAGCGCGCTCAGAGCGACGACGGCCAGCAGCAGCCCGGCCACCGGCCAATGGCGGCGCTGGATAAAGTCGACTTGCAGGTCGGCGTGCAAACGCTTGGCGCTGATCATGCCGGCAATCCCGTTCCGGCCAGGGCGAGCAAGCGCCAGGCCTGTTGAGCCGCCATCGGTGCCAGCGATTCCTGGTGTGCAAGATCGAAGGGCAGGACGAACACCGGCCATTGGGTCAAGCCGTCAACTTCAGGCGGCGAGCGGCGCTCGCAATGCGCGCGCACTCGGGCCAACAGGGCTTCGGGATCCTTGACCTCGCAGCGTTCCCAGGCAAGGTCGGTGATTGCGCCGGCGGCCATCGAGACGAAGGTCGCCCCCTCGCGACGCAACAGTACCAGCGAGCCGTCACGCAGCGATTCGGAGGCGCGCAAGCGCAGCAGATCCTCGAACAGACCCACCCGCAGATGGCGCAGTGCTATGCCGCGCTGACCCAGCGCTGCACGCCAACCGTCGACCAAGCTGGCATCAAGCGCCACGCTCAGCCAGCTACGGCCGCCGGGTGCCAGGCAGACTTCGACCAGCAGGCCTTCAAGGCCGAGGCTGTCGGCGAAATAGGCCGCCGCGCTGGCGCGGGTTTCCTGCCAGTTGCCGGCCGCGGGCATTGTGGCGAAATAGAGCAACTCATCGTCGATGCTGATCGCTGCCGCATCGGGCAGCTGATGGCCGGCGGCGACCAAGCCGTCGATGGCCTGATCGAGCTGGCTTGCGCCGCGGCCGTAATGGGCGAAGCTGGCGATGCAGCGTTTGCGCAGGCCACGCCGCCACAGCGCAGCCTCGCAATGCTGGGGCCCCAGGCGCAGGCGCAATTCACTCTTCAGTCGCAGTGACACGGTTGGCCTCCTCCAGGGTGGTGGCGCCGGCGGCGACCAGGGCCAGTGCGGCATCGCGCAGCGTTTGCAGGCCGCGTTCGCGGGCGGCAGCGCGCAGCTTGGCCGGGCTGGCACGCTCGGCGATCAGGCTGCGCAGATCGACATCCATCGCCAGCGTCTGGGCGATCGCGCGCCGGCCGCGGTAACCGGTGCCGCGGCAATTGGCGCAACCGGCGCCGCGGACGAAATTCCAGCCCTCGGCCTCGGCCGGCAGCTTCGAATCGGCCAACATGGCGGCTGCGGGTTTGCAAGGCTGGCTGCAGGCGCTGCAGACCTGGCGCATCAGCCGCTGGGCCAGCACGCCGTTCAGCGCCGAGACCAGGTTGTAGGGGTCGACCTGCATCGTCGACAAACGCCCGATCACGTCGAAGACATTGTTCGCATGGACGGTGGCAAACACCTGGTGGCCGGTGAGTGCCGCCTGGATGGCGATCTGCGCGGTTTCGGCATCGCGCATCTCGCCGACCATGATCTTGTCGGGGTCATGGCGCAGGATCGAGCGCAGCCCGCGCGCAAAGGTCAGGCCCTTGGCTTCGTTGACCGGAATCTGCAGGATGTCGGGCACCTGGTATTCGACCGGGTCCTCGATCGTGATGATCTTGTCCAGGCCGGTATTCACTTCGGTCAGCACGCCGTACAGCGTCGTCGTCTTGCCGCTGCCGGTCGGCCCGGTGACGAGGAAGAGGCCATAGGGCATGGCCGCCATGCGGCGGATGAACTGCGCCTCGGCGGGGCTGAAACTCAGGTGTTCGATGCTCAGCCGCTCGTCGGCGGCGATCTGGTAACGGTCGAGGATGCGCAGCACCGCGTCCTCGCCATGCAAACTCGGCATGATCGAGACCCGTACGTCGATCGAGCGCGGTCCCAGGCTCAACTTCAGGCGACCGTCTTGCGGTACCCGACGCTCGGAAATATCCAGGTCAGCCAGCACCTTGATGCGCGAGATCACGCGGTCGGCGAATTCCCGCCCTTCGGGCCGGGTGATCGCCTGCATCACGCCGTCGAGCCGGTATTTGACCGCCAAGCCGCGGGCACCGCTTTCCAGATGGATGTCGCTGGCGCGGGCTTTCAAGGCGTCGTAAAGCGTGCTGTTGACGAAGCGCACGACCGGGCTTTCATCGGCGCTGATGTCGGCCAGCGAGAGCTGGATGACCTTGTCTTCTTTGTCCGAATCGCCGATGCCGCTGAGCTCGTTGACCTGGCCGTCGAGGGCGCGCATTTCACGCTCGAGCCGGCTGAAAAAGGCGGTCAGCTCTTCGGGCAATGCCACCGACCAACGCGTGGCGGGGTGGCCGGCCGCGCGCAAACGCGACTCCAGCCAGAGCCGCAAGCCGCTATCGAAGGGGTCGGCGATCACGATCTCGACCAAGTCCGGCTGCTTGCGCAAGGCCGCGCATTGCAGCCGCTGGCCCTCGGCAAACGGGATCAAGGCCACATCGACATCTTCGGTGCGCCAGTCGGCCATGCGGGCCACCGGCATGCCGCTGCTGAGCGACAACCAGTTGGCCAGATCGGCGGCGGCTGCCGGGTCGAGCTGACGGGCTGCGGCATGGCGGAGATGCAGGCTGGCGACGACTTCCTGTCCGGTGCTCGGCATGGCGGTGTGGGTTGCAGGAGTCGACATCAGATATTGGCCGCGAGTTGAAAGATGGGCAGGTACATCAGCACCACGATGCCGCCGACGATCAGGCCGATGCCCAGCATCAGCAAGGGTTCAATCAGCCGGCCGACGCGGTCAAGCGTGCGTTCGAGCTCGCGGTCATGCAGGTCGGCGAGCCGCTCGAGCGCCGGTTCGAGCGCACCGGTCTGCTCGGCCACGCGCAGCACCCGCATGCCCAGCATGTCGACCAGGTTTTGTTCATGCATCGCTGCAGCCAGCGGCGCGCCGGCCGAGGCGCTGGCCAGCGCGAGATCGAGGCCCTGGCGATCCGCGCCGACCAGCAGCTCGCGGCACATCGCCATGGCCTTGAGCACCGGCAAGCCTGAGCGCACCAGCATCGCGCCGCTGCGTGCGAACTGGCTGTGGCCGAAGGCCCGGACGATCTCGCGCACGCCGGGGATGCGTGCGGCAAAGGCGGTCAGGCTGGCCTCGAGCCGGCGTTCGCATGCCGCTTCCCAGATCGAGTAGCCGCCCCACACCAGCATTGCCAGCAGCGCCAGCCAGGCTGAACTCGGCACCGCGTTGAGCGCGCGCCCGATGCTGATCAGCGCTTGCGAGCTGGCCGGCATGTCGCGTCCGCTCGATTCAAGCACCAGGGCGAAACGCGGCACCACATAGACCAACAAGAAGATCACCACGCAGGCGGCAACGCTGATCAGCAACAATGGATAGACCAGGGCCGACACCATGCGGGTTTTCAATGTCCGCAAGCGGGCTGCATTGCTGGCATAACGGGCCAGGCTGGCGACCATGTCACCGGTCATTTCGCTGGCCCGCACACAGGCGATCAAGGCCGGCCGAAATGCCGCGCTGCCCTGCATCGCCTGCGATAGCGTCTCGCCCTGCGTCAGTCGGGTGATCACGCCGGTCAAGGGGTGCGAGGCGCTGCCGGCGGCGCGTTCACGCAGCGTCTTCAGGCTCTCCATCAGCGACAGACCGGCGTTGAGCATCAAGCTCATGTCCTCGGCGAAACGCTCTTCGTCGATGACAGCAGTTGGGCTGAGCGGCTTGGCCGCCGGCTGCTTGCGCAGCGCCAGTTCACCAGGACGTGACATCGCTGGCCTCGCCTTCACCGCCCGGTTGCGCATCGCTGCCCAGGCTCAGCAAGTCATATTCACCATGCTGGCCAGGGGCCAGGTATTGATAGGGCTGTCCCCAGGGGTCGTTGGGGATGTCTCGTTTCAGATAGGGGCCGCGCCATTGCGGCAGATTGCTCGGCGCCAGGCGCAGCGAGGCCAGTCCTTGTTCGCTGTTTGGGTAATGCCCGACGTCGAGACGGAACTGATCGAGGGCCTGGCCGAAGGACTCGATCTGTGCTCTGGCGACCTTGGCGTTGCTCTTGCCGATCTGGGCAAAGTATTGCGGTGCGACGATGCTGGCGAGCAGGCCAATGATGACCATCACGACCAGCAATTCGAGCAGGGTGAAACCGGTTTGATGTCTGCGGTAAATTCTTGAATTCATTTGGTGATTCCTTTGATTGATCCGAGTCATTAAAGACAATGGTTTGTGGGATCAAACTAGGGGTGTAGTGTTGAATTCCGAGATGAATGCCAGCTTAAAAATAGGCTGCGCCCCCTGCGAATAAGGGTTGGCCTGGCTGATGCAGGGCCACAGGCCGGCAGGGGTCGTAGCGCAAAAACCCGCAGTCGCGGGGGGCATGGCGGCATTGCCCGCAAGTCGGTCGCGGGGCGGGCTTGGCAAGCAAGAAATACCGAATGCCCGGTCACCGTTAAATTCCGCACAGGGGCGCAGCCCAGCATTGCGTTTGGACCTTCGGTGGCAGCTACGCTTGATCGCATCAGCTAACAGCAAGAACCGGAAATATCAATGCCGCAATCAAGTAGAGACAGCCGTGCTGGACGCGACGGCCCTGGGGCTGATTGGCGGGCTGGTCAAATGCAAGTGGGCCTAGGTCGCCATGCGCGCGTTGCTGCTTGAAGAAGATCCTGTCGCCGGAACGGCTGCAATGGCTGGGCTGACCCGTCAGGGCCTGGCGCTTGACTGGGTGCAGACGGCGGGTCAATTCGATGCTGCCCTGGCCAGGCAAGGCTATGACTGCCTGTTGCTGGGCTTGAGACCGCTCGACGTCGAAGGTTTTACCTTGCTGGAGACCTTGCGCCGCCGCGGTGACGACACGCCGCTGATCGTGCTTTCAGCCCCATCGCAAACGGCAATGATCGTCAGTCTGCTTGATCGGGGCGCTGACGATTTTTTGCTCAAGCCCTGTGATTTCCAGGAATTGATGGCGCGGATGCGTGCGCTGCTGCGGCGGGCTTCAAAGGCGGAACCCAAGACAGCGCTGCTGCATGGGCCCTTGGAGTTGCATGTCGAAGGCCGCTTGGCGGTCTGGCATGGCGTGCCAGTGCCATTGACAATGAAAGAATTCTGGTTGCTCGAGGCTTTAGTGCGTCAGCGCAGTCGCGTGCTGACGCGCAGCCAGATCGAAGACAGCTTGTATGGTTGGGGTGATGAGACCGGCAGCAATACGGTCGAAGTCTATATCCACCGCTTGCGCAAGAAATTCTCCAACCAACTGATCGTCACCCTCAGGGGCATGGGCTACCAGTTGGGAAAAATCAGCGCGATCGAGGCCTGAGGGCCTGGTCACTGCCGGTTTTCAACCGACCTTCGGTGGCGCCTGATGGTCGAGGTCGGGGCGATGCCAGGGATCGACATGGGTCATCAGGTTCAGCACGCGGTGCCTTTGCATGACGCGATTCCTGGCTTCGACGGCGATGTCATGGCCGGCTTCGACGCTGATTGAACCGTCGACCTCGATATGCGCGTCGACGACGATCATGTCGCCCATCTTGCGGGTGCGCACATCGTGAACCCCGCTGACGCCAGGGGTTTCGTTCAGTGTGATACGGATCGCACCGACCTCCTGCTCGTCGACCGCCCGATCCATCAGGTCATGCAGCGCATCCCAGCCAAAGCTCCAGCCCATGCGACTGACCATGAAACCGACGATCAAGGCTGCGATCGGGTCGAGGATCGGGTAACCGGCCAGATTGCCGATGATGCCGATGCCGACGACCAGCGACGATGCTGCATCAGACCTTGCATGCCAGGCATTGGCCACCAGCATGCTTGATTTGACCCGCTTGGCCACCGCCAGCATGTAGCGGAACAGGGTTTCCTTGGCGATCAAGGCCGCGCCGGCGACCCAGAGCGCCATCACATGGACCTGCTGGACCGATTCGGGTGCTTCCAGTTTCTTGAATGCCGACCAGAGCATCGCAATGCCGACCGCGAGCAGCAGCAAGCCCAGAGCCAGTGAGGCTGCGGTCTCGAAACGATGGTGGCCATAGGGATGGTCGATGTCGGCGTCTTTCTTGCTGTGATGGCCAGCGAACAGCACGACAAAATCCGCCACCAGATCGGACAGGGAATGGATGCCGTCGGCGATCAGGCCTTGCGACTTGGCGATAATCCCGACGGTGATCTGCGTGGCGGTCAGCAACAGGTTCACCGCCACGCTGACCCAGGTGCTGCGCGCTGCCGCAGCCTGACGCTCGGCCGGGCTGTGGGTCGAATCTTCCGGATCTTCTTCAAGCGGTGTGAACTTCATTGATTTTTTCCAGAATGTTGTCTTCGCTCGCGGCCAGGTCCCCCGGGGAGTATGCAACGCGGCAGCCTGGTCAGGCAGCTTCCAGCGCTTTGTTTGAGCTGACCCCGGGTCTTATTCTTTATCAAGGGACTAAACTGTGATTGGCTGCCGGATTGCCTGCAGTTCAAGCTCGCCAACGGTCCATTCTTTAGATGAGTCTACCAACCGCATTCGATCCACATCAAGCCGGAGCCGAGGCAGGCCCAAGACCGACCAGGTTCTTGCTGCAAGCGCGGCAGTTGGCCTGCGCGCGTGGCGCCAAGACGGTCTGTGCGGGCCAGAGCCTGACGCTGCAAGCCGGCGGCATCCTCTGGCTGCGCGGGCGCAATGGCAGCGGCAAGACCAGCTTGCTGCGCGTGCTGGCCGGTCTGGCCAGCCCTGAGGCCGGGTCGCTTGAGCGCGCGCCGGCCTTGCGCACGCTCTTCATCGGCCATGCCAATGCCTTGAAGGAAGACCTCAGCGTGCTGGAAAACCTGCGCTTTCTGGCCATCCTCAACGGCCTGCCAGTCGAAAGCGGGAGGCTGCAGGTCGCGCTGCGCTTCTGGGGGCTCTGGTCCAGGCGCCATGCGCCGGCGCGCACCTTGTCGCAGGGCTTGCGCAGGCGGGTGGCCTTGTCGAGGCTGAGTCTGGCCGACGAGGTGCAGTTGTGGCTGCTCGACGAGCCGCTCGATGCGCTCGACGATGAAGGCGTGGCCACGCTCTATGCCTTGCTCGGCCAGCAGCAAGCGCGCGGCGGTGCCGGTCTGCTGACCAGTCATGTGCCGCTGCAATCGTCAAGGCTGCAGTTGCTTGAGCATTGGCTGAGCCAGGCGCCGCAGGCATGAGTGAAGCCAAATTGGTGGACCCGTCAGGATCGGTTTTCTACGCTGTTTTGCAACGCGACCTGCGTCTGGCGATGCGCCGTCGCGGCGAGGCCGCCTTGCCCTTGGCGTTCTTCCTGGTCAGCACTGCGCTTTATCCGCTGGGCGTTGGCCCCGAACCGCATACCTTGCGATTGATCGCTGGTGGGGTGTTGTGGGTCTCGGCATTGCTGGCGTCGCTGCTGTCGTTGCAAACGCTGTTCGCCGCCGACCATGCCGATGGCACGCTGGAGCAGATGCTGCTGAGCCAGGAGCCGCTCTGGCGCGTCGGTCTGGCCAAGGTCTGTGTGCATTGGCTGCTCAGTGGTTTGCCGCTGGTGCTGCTGTCGCCGCTGCTGGGTCTGCTCTATCAACTAGACGGTGAAGCCTTGTGGATGATGCCGCTGGGCTTGCTGCTGGGCACGCCGGTGCTGAGCCTGATCGGCGCGGTGGGTGCTGCATTGACGCTTGGGCTGCGCAGTGCTGGTAGCCTGATTTTGTTATTGGTTCTGCCGCTGTGCATTCCGGTGCTGATTTTCGGCGCCGGTGCGGTGCAGGCGGTTGACAGCGGTATTTCAGCCAGCGGGCATTTGTCGCTGCTGGCGGCAATCTTGATCGTGACCCTGATGGGCGCGCCGGTCGCAATGGCGATGGCGCTGCGCATCTCGATGGAGTGAACTATGCATAGCGAGGTCGCCAACTGGCGAATTTTCAGCCTGTCTGCCCCGGCGCGGTTCTACCGCGTCACCGCCTGGCTGAATCCATGGCTCTGGGCGCTCTGCCTGGTTTTGACCTTCACGGGTTTGTGGATGGGCTTTGTCGTCGCACCGACCGACGCGACCCAGGGCGAGGCTTACCGCATCATCTTCATCCATGTGCCTGCGGCCTGGATGTCGATGGTGCTTTATCTGGCGATGGCCTTCTGGGCCGTGCTGGGCTGGGCCTGGAAGGTGCGGATGGCCTCGATGCTGGCGCGCGCGATCGCGCCGACCGGCGCAATTTTCACCCTGCTGGCGCTGTGGACAGGCGCCTGCTGGGGCAAGCCGACCTGGGGTGCCTGGTGGGTCTGGGACGCGCGGCTGACCTCGGAACTGATCCTGCTGTTCCTCTATATGGGCTATCTGGGTCTGGTCGCCAGCATCGACGATGTACGCCGCGCCGACCATGCCGGCGCGCTACTGGCGCTGGTCGGCGTGATCAATGTGCCGGTGATCTATTTTTCGGTGCGTTGGTGGAATACCTTGCACCAGGGTGCCAGCATCAGCATGACGGCGGCGCCAAAGATGGCCAGTACCATGCTGACCTCGATGCTGTTGATGACGCTGGCGTTTTGGGCCTATGCCTTTGCCGTGGTTTTCATGCGTGCCAGGGCAATCGCCATCGAGCGCGAATCCGACCATGATTGGGTCATGGCCTTGACCTTGAACCAGCAGGCCGCCCAATGAATTACGACAATCTGCGGGACTTGTGGGAATTGGGCGGCTATGGCCGTTATGTCTGGCCCGCTTATGGCCTGACGGCCTGGTTGATGATCGCCGAACCCTGGTTGACAGCGCGCCGCCTGGCGCTAGCGCTGTCCCGAGCCAAGCAGCAAACTGATGAAGAAGAGAATTGATCGATGAAACCGAGAAACAAACGCTTGCTGTTCGCCGCCGTGATCCTCGCCGGGCTTGGCGCTGCGACGCTGCTGGTCATGAATGCTTTCGAGAGCAATCTGGTATTTTTCTACACACCGACCCAGGTCCAGGCCGGCCAAACGCCGGGTACCCGGGTGTTCCGCGTCGGAGGCTTGGTCGAAGCCGGCAGCGTCAAGCGCGACGGCATTGCGGTGCAGTTCAAGGTCACCGACACCGTGCATTCGATGCTGGTCAATTTTGAAGGCCCGCTGCCCGACCTGTTCAAGGAAGGCAAGGGTGTGGTGGCGCAAGGCCGCATGGTCGACGGGATCTTCAAGGCGCAGGAAGTGCTGGCCAAGCATGATGAAAACTATATGCCGCCGGAGGCCGCCGAAGCGCTGAAACGCGCACAAAGCGGGGGCTCGATGCCGGTACCGAAAAGCACAGAGGGAGGCAAACCATGATCGCTGAAATCGGCCATCTGGCATTGTGGATAGCGCTCGCTTTGGGCTTGGTGCAGGGCGTGCTGCCGCTGCTCGGCCTGGCCAGGCAGCGTCAGGACTGGACGGTCTTGTCGCGACCCCTGGCCTTGGTCACGGCTTTGCTGGTGCTGTTGTCTTATGCTTGCCTGACCGCCAGCTTCGTGCAGCATGATTTTTCGGTGCTCTATGTGGCGAGTCATTCGAATACCTCGCTGCCGCTGCCATATCGCATCGCCGGCGTCTGGGGTGGCCATGAGGGCTCGCTGCTGCTTTGGTTGATGATGCTGCAGGTCTGGACCCTGGCGGTTTCGCGCTTCAGCCGCCATCTGCCCGATGCGATGGTGGTGCGGCTGCTGTCGGTGATGGCCTGGATCGGGGTTGGTTTTCTGTTGTTCATGCTGACGACTTCGAATCCGTTCGATCGGCAATGGCCGATTCCGCTGGACGGACGCGACCTCAACCCCTTGCTGCAGGATCCCGGCATGGTGATCCATCCGCCGATGCTCTATATGGGCTATGTCGGCTTTTCGGTGGCCTTCGCCTTTGCCATCGCGGCCCTGCTCGGCGGCGAGCTCGATGCCAAATGGGCGCGCTGGACAAGGCCCTGGACTTCGGCCGCCTGGGTCTTTTTGACCATCGGCATCGCGCTGGGCAGTTCCTGGGCCTATTACGAACTCGGCTGGGGCGGCTGGTGGTTCTGGGATCCGGTTGAAAACGCCTCCTTCCTGCCCTGGCTGGTCGGTACGGCGCTGATCCATTCCTTGGCGGTGACTGAAAAGCGCGGCGCCTTCAAGTCCTGGACCGTGCTGCTCGCGATCATGGCGTTTTCGCTCTCGCTGCTGGGAACTTTCCTGGTGCGCTCGGGCGTCCTGTCCTCGGTCCATGCTTTTGCCACCGATCCGCGACGCGGCCTTTTCATCCTCGCCTTCCTGGGCGTCGTGGTCGGCGGCGCGCTGGTCCTTTATGCCTGGCGGGCGCCGCGCATCGGCTTGGGCGGGCGTTTTGCGATCCTGTCGCGCGAAACCATGCTGCTGCTGAACAATGTGCTGCTGCTGGTGGCGATGGCGTCGGTGCTGCTGGGCACGCTGTATCCGTTGTTGCTCGATGCGATGGGGCTCGACAAGATCTCGGTCGGAGCGCCTTATTTCGAAGCGGTGTTCGCGCCGCTGATGGCGCCGCTGCTGTTCCTGATGGGGGTCGGTCCGCTGACCCGCTGGAAGAAGGCCGAGTTGCTGCCCTTGATGCTGCGTCTGCGCTGGGCCATGGCCTGCGCCTTGATCGCGGCACTGCTCAGCGCCTGGTCGGCGGGGCGCTTCAGCTTCCAGGCTTGCCTTGGATTTGCTGCGGCTTACTGGATCACCTTGTCGATCCTGACCGACCTGTGGCCGGCCGGCAAGGGCCCGGCGGCCTGGCGCGAAGCGCTGCTGCGCCTGCGCCAGTTGCCGCGCGCCAGCGTCGGCATGATGCTGGCCCATCTGGGCGTGGCGGTGTTCATCATCGGGGTGGTCATGGTGAAGAACTACGAACTCGAGCGCGATGTACGCGTCAAGCCAGGCGACGTCACGACGCTGGGCGCTTACCAGTTCCGTTTCATCGGCGTGACCGATGCGCAAGGCCCCAACTACGCGGCTGCACAGGGCCAGGTCGAGGTCAGCAAGGACGGTCAGAAGGTGGCGACTTTGCGCCCCGAAAAACGCATTTACAAGGTGCAGCAGAACCCAATGACCGAGGCTGCGATCGATACCGGGCTGACCCGCGACCTCTATGTTGCGCTGGGCGAAGCGATGGATGACGGCGGCTGGACGCTGCGCGTCTATGTCAAACCTTTCATCGACTGGATCTGGGGCGGCTGCCTGTTGATGGCCATTGGTGGTGGATTGGCCGCGAGTGACAAGCGCTACCGGCGCAGTAAAGCCGAGGCTGCCGATGTGCTGGCTCCACTCACGCTGCAGGCAGCCGCGCGATGAAGCAATGGAAGCTGCTGCTGCCGCTGGCGATTTTCCTGATCCTGGTGATTGTGCTCGGGCGCGGACTCAGCCTTGATCCGCATGAAGTGCCGAGCCCCTTGCTTGGCAAGGTTGCCCCGCCGCTGACTCTGCCCAGGCTCGACGACGCCGAACGGGAATTCAAGCGCGAAGACCTGCTCGGCAAGGTCTGGATGCTCAATGTCTGGGCCAGTTGGTGCGTTGCCTGCCGCGAGGAACATCCGGAGCTGGTGGCGCTGGCCAAGCGGGGTCTGTTGCCGATTTACGGCCTCAATTACAAGGACAAGCGCGCTGATGGCCAGGCCTGGCTGAACAATTTCGGCAACCCCTATCTGGCTTCGGCCTTCGACGCCAAGGGGCGCGCCGGCATCGACTGGGGCGTTTACGGCGTGCCGGAAACCTTTGTCATCGACCAGCAGGGCGTCGTGCGCCTCAAGCATATCGGGCCGCTGACCGCCGAGGTCATCAGGACCAAGATCGAACCGCTGCTCAAGCAACTGCAGAACTGAAATGAAACATTTATTCGGCTGGTTGATTTCGCTGCTTTTCATCGCTGCACCAGCGCTTGCAGCCGAGGCAGTTCTTACGGCTGCCGATCCGTTGCTGGAGGCGCGGGTGCAGGCGATCACCAGCGAGTTGCGTTGTCTGGTCTGCCAGAACCAGACCATCGCTGACTCGCACGCCGAACTGGCGGTCGACCTGCGCGAGCAGGTGCGTGAGATGGTCAAGCGCGGCGACAGCCAGGAACAGATCGTCGCCTACATGACCGCTCGCTACGGCGATTTCGTGCTCTACCGCCCACCGGTGCGCAAGACCACCTGGCTGCTCTGGTTCGGACCGCTGCTGCTGCTGGTCTTCAGTGTGTCGATGCTGATTTTGCATCTGCGCCGGCGCCGCAATCAGCCGGCCGAATTGTTCGACCCCGAAGTTGATGATAACGAGGCTGATGCCAGCCCTGAAAAAAGCCAATGAATAGTGAACTTCAGCAATTGCGCCGCCGTATCGAGCAACTCGATGAGCTGCTGCAAGCCGGATCTTTGTCGACTGACGCCCATCGCAGCGCACGCAGCGGCCTCGAACAGGAACTGGTGGCGCTGGTGCTGGCACAGCCGCAAACGCCGATCGATCGGGTCAAACCATCTGCCAGGCTCTGGCTGGGTCTGGGCTTGTTTGTGCTGCTGGTGGCCGGGGCAGGGTACCGCTGGACTGGCACACCGGCGGCGCTGACCGGCGCTCAGCCGGCGCCCGAGATGTCCGCCAACGATGTGGCGGCGGCGCCGGGCAATGAACAGATCGAGGCGATGGTGCAGGCGCTGGCCGATCGGCTCTCGGGCCAACCCAATGACGCGGTCGGCTGGGGCATGCTGGCCCGCTCCTACGCTGCTTTGGGTCGGCATGCGCAATCGCTGCCAGCCTATGTGAAGGCACTCGCGCTGAACCAGAACGACACGACGCTGATGGTTGACTACGCCGATGCGCTGGCCTTGCAGCAGGGCCGCTCACTCGCGGGCGAGCCGATGGTTTGGGTCAGGAAAGCGCTGGCCATCGACCCGAGCCAGCCCAAGGCGCTGCTGTTGGCCGGCAGCGATGCCTTTGACCGCAAGGACTTCACGCAGGCCGCCAAGGACTGGACTGCAGTCGCCCAGGGTGGCGATGCGGAGAACCCACTGGTCAAGCATGCGCTGGCCGGCTTGGACGAAATCAAGCGCCTCGGCCTGGGCGCATCGGGTCAGCAGCCCGCACCGGTTGACAGCGCCAAGCCAGCGGCAAGCCAGGCCAGACTCAGCGGCAGCGTCAGCCTCGATCCGAAGCTGGCGGCTTCGGTGAAGCCCGACGATGCGGTCTTCATCTATGCCCGTGCGGCCGAAGGGTCGCGCATGCCGCTGGCGATGTTGCGACGCCAGGTCAAGGACTTGCCGATGAACTTTGCGCTCGACGACAGCATGGCGATGAGCCCGCAAGCCAATCTGTCGAGCGCTCGCGAAGTGATCGTCGCCGTGCGCATCAGCAAGAGCGGCCAGGCGGTGGCTCAGCCCGGTGATCTGGAAGGCGACAGCGGCAAGCTGGTCGTCGGCAGCAAGGACATCAAGGTGCAAATCAATCGCATCCTGAAGTGAAGTCGGGCGGCAAACTGCCGCCCTTGGCTCAGGCAAACAGCTTGTCGTAGGCCGCCAGCAGTGTCTGGTGCATCGGGCTGCCCTGCATGTCGGCACCGAGTTCGACCAGACCGAAGAAGCGTTCGCTGCGGTTCAACAGCGCTTGCGCCTGGCGCAAATTATCCTGACCGAACAGCAAGGCCAAGGGCCGCTCGAAATTGTCGCTGGGCTCGAGTTGCATCAGGTTCTCGATGCAGCGATAGACCCGCCGGCGCTCGGCGCTCAGATCATTGAAGTGATGGATCCAGCTGCAGCCTTCTAGAATCGCCTCTTCGTCGGCGACGGCCAAGGCCAGCAAGGTCTTCAACTCGCCGATGCGTAACTGTTTCCAGGCGCTGCCGACCGGAATCGCCAGACCGAGGATTTCCCACAACGGTCGCTCTTCGCTCAGGTTCATCGTCTGTAGATCTTCGAGCAGGGCCGCGCATTCGGCTTCGTCGAGATCGTTCAGCCTCAGCAAAGCCGGGCGGATGCGGTTGCCGACGCTGTTGTTTTCCCATTCGAGGTCTTCGACCGGATAGATCTCCGACATGCCAGGAACCAGGATGCGACAGCTGTATGCGCCTTGCTCTTCAAAGTCGGCGATGTAGAGGTCGTGGCCTTCGGCTTCAACCGCCTGGCACAGCCAGGCATAGTCCTCGGCGGTGCTGCTGCTGAAATTCCAATCGGCAAATTCGAAATCGGGTGTGGCGCCGAGGAAGTCCCAGCTGATGACACCGCTCGAATCAACGAAATGGATTTCCAGATTGGCGACAGCATTGATTTCGTCCATGTCGAAGCCGGGTGCCGGGAAACCTTCGAGCGTGTCGAGCGCACGACCTTGCAGCAGCTCGGTCAAGGCACGTTCCAGCGCGATCTCGAAGCGAGGATGGGCACCAAAGCTGGCAAAGATGCCCTGGTCCTTCGGGTGCAGCAGGGTCACATTCATCACAGGGTATTTGCCGCCAAGCGAGGCGTCGCGCACCATGATGCCGAAACCAGCCTTGCGCAGCCCCGTGATGCCGGCCGCAATGCCCGGAAATCTGGCGATCACGTCGTCAGGCACCTCCGGCAGGCACAGACCTTCGCTGATGATGCGGTACTTGATATGGCGCTCGAAGATTTCAGACAAGGCCTGGCTGCGCGCTTCCATCAGCGTGTTGCCAGCCGCCATGCCGTTGCTGACATAGAGGTTGCCGATGATGTTGACCGGGATGAAGGTCTGCGCGCCATCGCGCAAGCGGGTATAGGGCAGGGTACAGATGCCGCGCTCGATGTGGCCGGAATTCAGATCGACCAGCACTTCGGCGTCGATTTCACCCTCGGGGTTGTAGAAGGCATGCAGCTCGGGGTTGAGCATGCCGGCCGGCCAGATGCCGTCGGCTTCCGGCATGAACCAGCGCTCTTGCGGGTAATGGACAAAGGGCCGGTTGGCCCGGGTCTGGCCCAGATAAAAATGGGTCCAGAAGTAATGCGTGCCGAGGCGCTCAAAAAATTCACCCAGGGCGCTGGCCCGGGCGGCCAGCTCGGTCGCGCCCTTGCCATTGGCAAACAGCATCGGGCAATCCTGGTCTTTCACATGCACTGACCAGATCGACTCGATCTCGTTCAGCCAAGAGGACTCGTTCAGCGTGAAGCCACGCAGCCGCAGCTTGGCCTGCATCGTGCGGATGGTCGATTCGAGTGAGGCGTCTTTGCCGGGGATGAAACTTTCGATTTGCATGGGGCTGGGTCGGTGATCGGGGCTGAAGCAGCGAAGCAGGGGCGCTGAGAGACGGCCAAAAAAAGACGCGGCCTCGCCGCGTCCTGAATAATTCACCGCTTTGCAGTATTTTATTGGCAATTCCCCGGCCGGCCTGAATCAATAAACGATCGCGCTTTGACGGTTGGTCGCATTGCCTTCAAGTTGTGGCACCTGCGTGAACTTGCCGGCCATCTGCTTGCGCATCTCAATCACCACGTCCTTGCGCGCCAGCTTGTTCTGCGTTGCGGTCATCACCTTGATGAAGTAATAGGTGAAGGCACCGTTGTAGCGGCCGTTGAAATAGGCATCGGCACTGGTCTGGTTGGCCTTGCAACCGGCCCACAGGATATGGTTCTGCCCGGCAATGCCCTTGTCGACTGCCTTGGCCGCAGCTGCCGGTCTGGCGGTCAGGGTAAAGCCACGCACCCGGGCCTGTCTGGCGGTTGGCGGTGTGGCGAGTGGCGCGATGAAGCGGGCCCGCGGTGCATGCAGCGAGAACGCCTCGCGCAAGCCGGTGCCGCTGTGACAGGTGTCGAGGTAGACCTCGAGCAGCACCGTATCAGGCAGTTGCACGAACAGATCATGCAGTTCGTCGTCGCTGATGATATGGGCCGGATCCCAATCCTGACCTTTTTGCGCGATGTCATGGGGCACGAAGGCTTCGTCCATGCCGTCGGGTTCGTCACCCGAGGTATCGGCCACCTGCGTGCCATGCGACGACCAACTGAAGAGGATGTAGCTGAGCTTGCCTGCCTTGGCATCAGCCACAGCCTTCTTCAAGGCGGCCATGATGGCCGCCTTGGTGGCCTGGGCATCGGTCAAGAGCTTGATCTCGGCGGCCTTGAAGCCCAACAGGCTTGTGCACATGGCCGCCATGTCCTTGGCGTCGTTGACGCAACCATTCAAAGTGAACTGAGGGTATTTCGCAAATTTGTTGATACCAACGCAAATCGCTTGCTTCGCCATAGCCGTCTCCATGAGTTGTGGGGGTGGAGATCGCGGTGGCCTGCCTCGAATTGTTTGCGCGCGGCAGGCCTCGCAACCAGCCTGCACCCTAAGCCGCTCGGTCTGACGGCACCATCCCAAGCTTGGTAGGGCTAGGGTTTGCTGGCCTTGCCGCCCGGTCGCGTTGGCACATTGGCGCTGCAGATGTCGATATGGCGCGGGCTGCGCACATACCAACCGGCGCGGTTGCGGCGTGCGTCGAGCAACTGGGTCCAGGTCTTGCTGTCGGTGCGCAGCAATTGCAGCGGACGGTGTTCAGCCAAGGGCAGATCAGCCAGCAAGCGCACAGTGCTGATCGGCAGGCGCTGCTCGGCTTGTTCATAAAACCCCATGTTCGGGCCGCCTCGCGGCAGGCTCGACAGCAACTCGATCCCCTTGATGACACGGCCGACAACGGTGATGTTCAGGTCCAGTCCGCGCGGCGCATGGCCGATGACGGCGTACAACTCACTGCCATTGCTCGAGTCCACCGCATCGCTGCGACCCGCGCCGACCATGCCATAGCAATGCGCCAGCCAGGCCTGCTTGGTTTTCGGATCGGCAGCGACCGGCATGCCGTCAACAAAGCCGGTCAATGGCGCCCAGCCGTCGACATCAGTCAGGCGCTGCAGCGGCAGGCCCTTGAGCGCCACCGAAAATTCTGCCGGCAACTGGCTCGAAGCGCTGCCCATCGGCCTGGCCAGCGCCTTGTCGTCGGCATCGGGATCACCCCATTGGGCGACAAAGTTGTCCTGAACCCGCAGGACGGCGAGCCCGTCGAAATAGCCATTGCGTGCTAACTGCCGGATATTGGCCGCATGGCGCGGTGCAAAGCGCGGCGCCAGTTCGATCAGCACCTGGCCCTGTGGCAAGGTCATCACGAGGGTGTTTTCGGGGTCGAGTTCGCGCCAATCACTGTCGGGCGAGTTCTTGATGATGTCGGCGCTGCTGCTCACCGGCTTGGCCGGATTGGTGACTGGGTCGGGCTTGGCTGCCCAGGCGATGTGGGCGACAAGCAAGCCGGCGGCCAATATTTTCAATCGCTGTCTCATGGGTCGCCAGCATAGTCTCAATCAACGGCCTGGCAAAGCCGAACTCATTCTTCCCGCCGCCTGACTTGCAGCGCGGCCAGGCAAAAATTGTCCCGGCTCAGTCGCTGCCTACAATCGGCCATGGCTTTTGTACATCTGCGCACCCACACCGAATTTTCCGTCGTCGACGGCACTTTGAGAATCGACGACCTGGCCCAGGCCGCTGCAGCGGACGGGCAAGTCGCGCTGGCGATCACTGACCTGGCCAACCTGTTCGGCGGCATCAAGTTCTACAGCGCAGCGCGCAAGAAAGGTGTCAAGCCACTGCTCGGCGCCGACTGCTGGCTCGAACCCGAGGGCAGCGACAAACAGCCCAGCAGGCTGTTGCTGCTGGTGCAGAACAATCAGGGCTATTTGAATCTGTGCGAATTGTTGTCGCGCGCCTGGATCCGCAATGTGCAGCGCAACCAGGCCTGCCTGAAATGGGACTGGTTGCAGGAACTCGGCGAGGGGTTGATCTGCCTGTCGGGGGCCCAGTTCGGTGGCCTGGGTCAGGCCTTGCTGGCCGGCGACAAGCCGCGCGCGCTGGATTGGGCCGCGCGCTTCATCAAAGCATTTCCGCAGCGCTTTTACATCGAGTTGCAACGCGCCGGGCTTCCCGGACAGGAAGCCCTGGTTCAGGCCAGCGTGCCCTTTGCTGCTGAACTGGGCCTGCCGATTGTGGCCACCCACCCGGTGCAGTTCCTGGCCGAGGATGACTTCGAGGCGCATGAAGCGCGCGTTTGCGTGGCCGAGGGTGAAACGCTGACCAACCCGAAGCGCATCAAGCGTTTCCTGCCGGGCCAACATTTTCTCGCTCAAGCGCAGATGGAGGCCTTGTTTGCCGACATCCCTTCTGCCTTGGCCAACTCGGTCGAGATCGCGCGACGCTGCAGCCTGACGCTGCTGCTGGGCAAGCCGCGCCTGCCTGACTTCCCGACACCGTTGGTCAATGGCGTGCAGATGACGCCCGAGGCCTACTTCCGTTACGCCTCGCATGAGGGCTTGAACGAAAGAATGGTGCTGCTCTATCCCGATCCGGCTGTGCGCGAGGCGCAACTGCCGCGTTACCTCGAGCGGCTCGAATTCGAGCTCGAGACAATCGTGAAGATGGGTTTTCCTGGCTATTTCTTGATCGTTTCGGATTTCATCTTGTGGGCCAAGAACAATGGCTGTCCGGTCGGCCCGGGCCGGGGTTCAGGCGCGGGCTCGCTGGTCGCTTATGTGTTGAAGATCACCGACCTTGATCCGCTCAAGTACAAGCTGCTGTTCGAGCGTTTCCTCAACCCCGAGCGGGTCTCGATGCCCGACTTCGACATCGACTTTTGCCAGGGCAACCGCGAGCGGGTGATCGACTATGTCAAGGACAAGTACGGCCGCCATGCGGTCAGCCAGATCGCCACCTTCGGCACCATGGCGGCCAAGGCGGCGTTGCGCGACATCGGACGCGTGCTCGGCATGGGCTATGGTCAGGTCGACAGCATCGCCAAGCTGATCCCGGCGCCTCCAGGCAAGACAGTGACGCTGGCCCGCGTGCCGGACGAGCCCGACAACAGCGTCATCTACGCCCGCAAGGAAGCACCCGAACTGGAGGAGCGCGAAAAGGCCGAGGAAGATGTGGCCGAGTTGCTGAAGCTGGCCGCTCGCGTTGAAGGCATGGTGCGCAATATCGGCATGCATGCCGGGGGCGTGCTGATCGCGCCAGGCAAGATTACCGATTTCTGCCCGCAATACCAGCAGCCCGGCTCGACCAGTGCGGTCAGTCAGTTTGACAAGGACGATGTCGAAGCGATCGGCCTGGTCAAGTTCGACTTTCTGGGCCTGGCCACGCTGACGATTCTGGAACTGGCCAAGAACTTCATCCAGGCGCGCTATCCCGAGCAAAAGGACTTTTCCTTCGAGACCATTCCGCTCGATGACAAACGGGTCTACAAGCTGTTTTCCGACGGCTTGACAGAGAGCGTGTTCCAGTTTGAATCGCGCGGCATGCAGGGCATGTTGCGTGACGCCAAGCCTTCGCGGCTGGAAGATTTGATCGCGCTGAATGCCCTCTACCGGCCGGGGCCGATGGACCTGATCCCGACCTTCGTGGCGCGCAAGCACGGGCGCGAGCCGATCGAGTATCCGCACCCATTGACCGAAGCGGTGCTGGCCGAAACCTACGGCATCATGGTCTATCAGGAACAGGTGATGCAGACCGCGCAGGTACTGGGCGGCTATTCGCTCGGCGGCGCCGACATGCTGCGTCGCGCGATGGGCAAGAAAAAAGCCGAGGAGATGGCCGAACACCGCAGCATCTTCCGCAAAGGTGCGGCCGAGAAGGGTTTGACCGAAACCAAGGCCGACGAAGTCTTTGACTTGATGGAGAAGTTTGCCGGCTATGGCTTCAACAAGAGCCATGCGGCGGCCTATTCCTTGCTGGCCTATCACACCGCCTGGCTGAAGGTTCATTTCACCGCCGAGTTCTTCGCTGCCAATATGAGCATCGAGATGGACGACACCGACAAGCTGAAGGTGCTGCTGAACGACGCCAAGTTGTTTGGCATCGACTTTCAGCCACCCAATGTCAACCTGGGCGAATACCGTTTCGAGCCCTTGAGCAAGAAACTGATCAACTATGGGCTCGGTGCCATCAAGGGCACGGGGCAGGGCGCGATCGAGGCGATCAAGGCGGCGCGCGAAGGCCGCGGCAACGGTCCGCAAGGCAAGGAGTGCGGCGACTTCAAGAGCTTCTTCGATTTTTGCCGCCGGGTTGACCGTCGCGCAGTCAACAAGCGCGCAGTCGAGGCCTTGATCAAGGCAGGCGCCTTCGACGCCCTGCATGCGGACCGTGCCAGCCTGCTCGCCAGCGTGGCGCGTGGCTATGCTCATGCGGAAACTCAGGAAGCCAATGCCGATCAAGGTGGACTGTTCGACTTCGGCGACTCTCATGCCTCGTCCACTGCCGAACCCGATCTGGTTGAAGCTCCGGCCTGGAGCATCAAGGAGCGCTTGACGCTGGAGAAAACAGCGATCGGCTATTACCTCAGCGGCCATTTGTTCGATCAAAGTGGAGACGAAGTCCGCCGTATGGTGAGGCGCCAGATCGCCGATCTCGGCGACAGTCGCGAGCCGGTGCTGGTGGCCGGTATCGTCAGCGATCTGCGCATCGTCAATGGCCAGCGCGGGCGCGTGGCGATTTTCAAGCTTGATGACAAGTCTGACCTGATCGAGTCAGTGGCCAATGAGGAAATGCTCAACGCGCACAAGGAGTTGCTGGTTGATGACGAGTTGCTGATCATCCAGGGCAAGGTGCAGGCAGACCGCTTCTCGGGCGGATTCAGGCTCAATGTGCAGGCGGTCTGGAACCTTGCCGGCGCCAGAGCCAGATTCGGTAAATATTTCCTGCTGCCGGTGCAGCAGCAACTGCCGGCCCTGCAGCAGTTGCTCAAAGCCTGGCCGGCGCGCCAATTGCAGACCGAACAGGGTCTGATTGCCCAGGGTCTGACCGTGCAGACCCACCATCGGCTGCTTGGCGAGTCGGCTGAATTCAAGCTCGACCTGGGCGAAGAAAGTCGCTTCTGGCCCAGCGACGAGGCCTTGGCGCTGCTCGGCCAGACGGCCGCGGCGGGCCAGGATCAGGCGCGGATCATTTACGACTGATGCGCCTGACCACCTGATGCAAGCAGCGACCAGCACCGGATTGATCCTCACCGGTGGCGGGGCACGCGCCGCCTACCAGGTCGGTGTGCTCGCGGCGCTGGCGCAGATCCGCCGCGCTGCCGGCATCACCGAAGGCAATCCGTTTCCGGTCATCGCCGGCACTTCAGCCGGAGCGATCAACGCCGCCATGCTGGCTTGCCAGGCCGATGACTTCGATGCAGCGGTCGACGGCCTGGTACAGGTCTGGGAAAACATTCATGTGCACCAGGTCTACCGTGCCGACTCGCTGGGGCTCATCCGCACCGGAGCGCGCTGGTTGACGATGATGAGCCTCGGTTGGGCGCTGGCGCGCTGGCGTCGCACGCAGCCCAACAGCCTGCTCGACAACGCGCCGCTGGGCGATCTGTTGCGGCGCATGGTACGGCTTGAGCGGCTCGAGGCGATGCTCAGCCAGGGCCATCTGCAGGCTCTGGCCATCAGCGGCTCCAGCTACAGTTCGGGCCAGCATGTCACCTTTTATCAAAGCGGGCTGACGCTCAAGCCCTGGATGCGCTCCCAGCGGTTGGCGGTGCAGGCACCGATTTCGGTCGAACATCTGCTGGCCTCGTCGGCGATTCCCTTTATTTTTCCGGCAAAAAAGCTCGATCTGGAGGGTCAGGCCGAGTGGTTCGGCGATGGTTCGATGCGCCAGAGCGCACCGATTTCTCCAGCCATCCACCTCGGTGCCAAACGTGTGCTGGTGATCGGTGCCGGCCGCATGCATGAGCCACTGGGTCGACGCGCTGTGCTGATCGACGGACATCCCAGCATGGCGCAGATCGCCGGTCATGCCCTGTCGAATATTTTCCTGGATGCGCTGGCGGTCGATGTCGAACGGCTGCAGCGCATCAATGCGACGCTGGCGCTATTGCCTCCCGATGCGCACGAAAGCACGGCGCTGCGGCCGATCGACGTGCTGGTGATCGCGCCGAGCCGGCGCCTTGATGATCTGGCGGCTGAACATCAGGGCAGCTTGCCGCCGGCCTTGCGTGCGATGCTGCGCAGCATCGGTGTGGCTGGACAAGGGCATGGCGCCAGCGGCTCGGCCTTGACCAGCTATTTGCTGTTCGAACCCGAATACACCCGGGAGCTGATCCAATTGGGAGTTAGCGATACCTTGGCGCGGCGCACCGATGTGCTGGCATTTTTCGGCTGGTCTGATGTTGCGGGCGCTGCGGTCAAGGCATGACTTGACCGTTGATGCGCAGGCCCTGATCGGAGAATTTGTGGGCGCTGCTGCGGCCTATGCCCTGGACGCGGCGCAGCAGGTCGGCCCAGTCGCTGAAGGCTTGCTTTTCGCGCGCTTCAAGCATCCTTTCGGCCAAAGCCGGACCGATGCCGGGCAGCGACTCCAGCTGCGCCCGGTTGGCTTGATTCAGATCCAGCCTGGCCGGATCGGCCATGGCCAGCCGGCGGCCCAGGATCAGCATCAACAAGGAGCGGCGCAGCATGTGACGCAGCTTTCGTCAATTGCCGTTTTGCGCTTTCACCATCGCGGCATAAGCACCATCTCTTGCCAGCAGTTCGGCATGCGCGCCGCTCTCCAGCAGTCGGCCTGCACCCAGGACATGGATGCGGTCGGCATCGCGCACGGTCGACAAGCGGTGCGCGATCACGATCAGCGTCCTGCGGCCCTGCCACTGCGCCAAGGCCTGCTGGACCGCGCGTTCGCTTTCGGTGTCGAGTGCCGAGGTCGCTTCGTCAAAAATCCAGATCGGCGCATCGCGGTAGAGCGCCCGCGCAATCGCTAGGCGTTGGCGCTGGCCACCCGAGAATTTGCTGCCGTTGGCGCCGATCAAGGTGTTGACGCCCTGAGGAAGTCCCTGGACAAAGTCCCACAGATGGGCGCCGCGCAGCGCTTGCTCAAGCCTTTGCACATCAAGTGCTTGGGCATAGGCGATGTTGTCGGCGACCGAGCTGTCGAACAGCACGATGTCTTGCGAGACCACCGCAAACTGGCTTCGCAAACTGGCTTTTTTCAACTGCTGGATGTCGACACCATCGAGCCGGATGTGGCCCTGGTCGGGGCTGGCCAGCCCGAGCAATAGATGGACGATGGAACTCTTGCCCGCACCCGAGGCGCCGACCAAGGCGGTGGTCTGGCCGGCCTCGAAGCGCAAGCCCAGTCCATTCAGGGCATCAGTTTCGGCGCCCGGGTAGCGCAGCTTGACAGCTTCGAATTCGATCTCACCGCGACATTGATCCAGGCTTTGCTGTCCCAGATCTTGCTCGGCGGGCATGTCCAGCAGTTCGAGGCAGCCGCGCGCGATCACCATGGCACTGGTGATCGGTTGCGCCAGATCGCTGAGGTGGCGCAGCCTGGAAGTCAGCAGCAACAGCGCGGTCACGAAGGCCGCGAAGTCTTCGACTCCGGTATGGGCCTCGCGTGCCTGCAACAGGGCTAGGCAGATGATCACTGACAGGCCAATACTGGCAATCAGTTGCGACAGCGGCTGCGTCAAGGCGCCGGCAGCCGAGGTTTTCAGCGTGCTGTGCTGGACTTCAGAGGCCAAGGCAGCAAAGCTGGCCCGTTCATACTCGGCAGCATTGAAGCTGCGCACGACGCGCCAGGCGCGGGTGACGTCGTCGACCTTGTTGACCAGGTGCAGTTGTGCGTCATAAGTGCGACCGCCCATCACCCGCATGCGCCGGTTGATATTGCGGACTACAAAGGCCATCAGCGGCGTGGTCACCAGCGACAGCAGCGTCAGTTGCCAGTTCAGATAGAACAGGTAAGCCAGCATTGCCAACGCGGGCAGGCCGTCGCGCAGCACGCTGACGACCGATCCGCCCAGCAGCGTCATGATCTGCTGTGGATCGTTGATCACCTTGGTCACCGCCGTGCCCGGCTGCAGGCTGGTAAAGACGCGGGCGTCGGCCTTCAACAAGGCATCGAGCAGGGCAGCGCGGAAATCCATCACGGTGCGCGAGAGCGTCCAGTTGAACAGGTACTGGCCCAGAAAACCAAACAGACCGCGCAGCGCAAACAAGCCGATCAAGGCGACCGGCACCCACCAGATGCTGAAGGCATGCTGGGCAAAGCCCCGGCCGAAGACTGTCTGGATCAGCTTGGGGATCATCGGCTCGGTGGCTGCAGTCAGCAGATAGGCGAGCAGGGTCAGCAGCAATCCGCCGCGATGCGGGCGAACGAAGCCTGCGAGCCGGTTGGCGGTCTGCTTGAAATCGATGGACTGCATCGCTTCGGCCCGGCCTAGCTGGCTTGCCTGGATTCGGCGACCATGGCCGGATTGAAAAGCGGATCGTTGTACATCTTGAACTGGCGATAGACCTTGAAGTAGGCCAGGCCCTGGCGGCAATCGCTGATCAATCGATCCAGGCAATCGGCCAGATCGGCGCGCTGTTGCAACAGCCGCTGCAGCTTCACCTGGCTGCTCTGAACATGGCCGGCTTCGACATCATGGCGTAGCGTCTGCTGCCGCATCGCGTGGATCTTCAAGGCCATGATCGACATCCGGTCGATGATGCTGCCGGCAGTTTCGCTGTTCAAATTGGCGCCGGCGGCCACCCTCGAGACCGGTGTGTCGGTCGAGGCCGAACCGATTTCGACCAGTCCCAGCTCAATCAGCAAGATCTCGTCAATGCGTTCAGTGGCATCGTTGCGCGCCTGATTGAAACGGTCGATCGCGCGCTTGTTCGCAGTGATTTCGCTGTCGCTGACTTTCAGCCGACGTGCCAGATCTTCCTCGGTCCAGAGCGAGCTGTTGAAATGGTGATTCGATGCGATCCGATGCCAGAGCGGTTGATCCGGGAATTGATCCGTAGCCGCTGCCGCGACCGGCGGCCCTCCTGCAACTTCGAGCGAGCTGTCATGCCAGGCCATGACCTGGCCGCCGAGCTTGTCTAGAATGATCATCTGTTCACCTGTTCAATAGCCGGAAATTATCGTTCATCCGACATCCGGATGATTTCACCTACAACAACGGGTAAACCCAGGATCGATGCCAACAGACCAGCCAAACGCGGGCCATGCCAGCCGCCCCTTGATCGTGCGTTTGTGCAATTACGTCGGCGACGTGATCCTCAGCGTTCCTGCCTTGCGTCTGCTCGAAGCGAATGGCTACGAGTTGCAGCTCTACGGCAAGGGCTGGGCGGCGTCTCTATTGGCAGGTGAAGGATGGCCTTGCGTGGTGCGTGCCGGCAGCTTCGGTGAACGCGTCGGTCAACTGAGGCAATTGAAAAAGGACTGCCAGCGCAGCGATCCCGGGTTCCAGGCCCGGGCCAATATCTTGCTGATGCCGAACTCCTTCTCCAGCGCCTTTGAATCCTGGCGTGCCGGCTTGAAGCCGGCCGGCTTTGCCCGTGATGGACGCTCATTGCTGTTGAACCGTCAACTGCCATCTTCGAACCGATTGCATGCGCTCGAGGGTTTCTGGGATCTGGCCAGGGCGTTCATCAACGGCGCGCAACAGCCTCCCGTCGAGATTGACCTGAAGCTGCCTTCGATCAGCCAAGCCAGGGCCGATCAATTGTTGAGCGACCAGGGTATCGCCGCGGGATTCATCTGCATCGTTCCATTTGCCGCGGGTCTGGTCGACAAGCAGGACAAGAAATGGCCCGGGTTTGCCGAGCTCAGCCGGCATTTGCTTGCCCAGGGCCATGTCCTGGTGATCTGCCCAGGCCCTGGCGAGGAAGCGGCGGCCCGGACCGAATATCCTGGCGCCTACCAGTTGACGGGGCTGGACCTGCCGACTTATGCGGCCCTGCTCAAGCGTGCGGCGCTGGTGATTGCCAACGACACCGGCCCGGCCCATCTGGCTGCGGCAGCCGGTGCGCCGCTCCTTAGCCTGTTGGGACCGACCCAAGCCGGGCAATGGTTGCCTTGGGGTGCCGCGGTCGATTTTGTCCAGGGCCCCGGGCAAAGCTGGCCCGACCTCGCCAGCGTGCTGGCTGCGGTGAAAAAAAAATTGGCCGGCCAAGCGGTTTGACCGGTTCCATCGCTTAAAAATTTATTTGGTAAAAATTTATTGCTGAAACAATTCTAAATTGTTTCGGTAGTTTATATACTGCGCGCCATGATGGATGGCGAATTCAATATTTCGACAAGTCCCGAGCGCAGCTTGGTGCTGCACTTCGTCACTGGCGGATTTTCCGGCGCGACCCAGGTGGCGATCGAACTGGCATTGGCTGAATTGAACAGCCAGCGGGTCAAACCCTTGCTCGTGTTGCGGCGCAAAAGCAATACGGATGCTGCCAAGGTAGAGGCCCTGCGGGACCGGGGCTTGCAAGTTGTTGTGCTGCCCGGTTGGTCGCGGTTGGTGACGGTCTGGGCCTTGTACCGGCTATGCCTCAAGCTGCGGCCCGATCTGCTGGTCGCCCATGGTTTTCCGGAGCATCTGCTCGGGCGTCTGGCCGGACTGCTGGCCAAGGTGCCCAAGCTGATCCAGGTCGAACATAACTCGCGCGAGCGTTACTCGTTCTGGAAGCTCGGCCTGTCGCGCTGGCTGAGCCGCCGAACGGATCAATTGGTGGCGGTGTCCGAGGGGGTACGGCAGCGTTTGCTGCAATTGGGCATGCCTGAGAGTCTGACCCTGACGATTCCCAACGGCATCGAATTGACAAGATTTGCTGCTGCCTCGGAACAAAATTTCTTCAAGCGCGAGCCGGGCCTGGTGATGTCGGCTCGTTTTGCCCGCCAGAAGGATCACCTGACGCTGATCCGCGCCTTGTCTTTGCTGAAGTCTCGGGGCCTGACGCCGGTCCTTTACCTGGCCGGTGGCGGCAAGTCCACCTACCGTCGTGCTGCAGAACTTGAGGTGGCCAGATTGGGCTTGCAGGAGCAGGTCAGGTTTTTAGGCCATTGCAGCGAGATGCCGCAACGCCTGATCAGCCAGCAGATCTGCGTGCTGTCGACCCATTACGAAGGCATGCCCCTGGCCTTGCTCGAGGGCATGGCCGCGGGATGCGCTTGCGTGGCCTCCAAGGTGCCCGGTGTCGAGGGCTTGCTGATCGACGGGCAGTCCGGCCTGCTGGTGCCTGCAGCTGATTCTCAAGCCTTGGCGGCTGCGCTGCAGCGCCTGCTGATGGAGCCGGAATTTGCTGCCATCCTGGCGGTCAACTCACGCGACCGGGCACTCGCCGAGCATGGGCTTGGGATGATGGTCGACCGTTATCAGCAGTTGTATCTGGCCTTGCTGCAGCAGCCTTGTTCGGTCCCGCAGGACCTGGCGCATAGCCCGGCGCTGATACGATCGGTCCATGGATAAAGTCAGGCTGGCCTTCAGCGACCAACTCTGGAATTTCGACCCGCACAACAACTTGTGGCTGACGCAGTGGCGCAAATTTGCCGAGGTCGAATGGGTCCAGGACATGCATCAGGCCGATGTCCTGATCTATTCGGATTGGGGCCGCAAGCATTGGGACTTCAAGGGGTTGAAGATCTATCACACCGGCGAGAACATGCTGCCCGATTTCGGGCAATGCGACCTGGCCTTCAGCAGCATGGAGCTGCCTGATGAGCCCCGCAATATCAGGTTGCCGATCTATTTCTTCTACCTGGCTGAAGCTGAAAATCTGATCAAGCCAGCGGACTTTGATGCCCGGGCTGTGCTGGCCACCAAGACCAAATTCTGTAATTTCCTGGTCTCCAACGGACGCAGTCCGATGCGCAACCAGGCCTTCAAGCAGCTCAACCGACGCCAGCGCGTTGACTCGGGTGGCAAGCATTTCAACAACCTGGGTTATCGGGTCGAGGACAAGCTCGAGTTTGTCCGACAGTACAAGTTCACCCTGGCTTTCGAGAATTCGTCGACGCCGGGCTACACGACCGAAAAACTGCTCGAACCGATGCTGGCCGGCAGCTTGCCGATTTACTGGGGCAACCCCGATGTCGCCCGGGATTTCAATCCAGACAGCTTCATCGTCGCCGAGCGCTTTGCGTCGATCGAAGCGCTGGTCGACCATGTGCTGGCAGTCGATGCCGACGACGAGTTGTATCTGCGTTACACCTCGCAGCCCTGGCTGCCGGGCAACCAGCTGACGCCTTATTTTTCGCATGAACGCATCGGCGCTGCGCTGCAGCAGTTCTGGAACCAGCGGCCGCAGCCGGGGGCGCGGCACTACAGCGTCAGGCGGCTGCGTCAGCATGTCCATGCCTCGCGGTTGGCGATGTCGTGGCAGAGCTTCAAATGCCGGCTCGAGAGCGCGGCCTGGACGCTGACCCGGCAAGGCCGGCGCTGAACTCAGGTACTTTCTTCGAGCCAGCGCCGCAGCGGGCGGCCCAGGCCGAATTTCAGCTGTTGCCAGCGCGTGCGGCGATGGCGCTGCACAAAGATGCGGCGGTACCAGTCGCTGCCCAGCAGTTCGGGTTTTTGCTCGGCGATCAACCTTTGGCAGCGCTCTTTCAGCAGCGCGCTCTCCTGCGCCGCATTGCGCCCGTTGCGGTAGACCTTCTGGCCACTGGTGATCGGCCTGCGGTGGCTGGCCATCACCGCATCGAGCAAGGCGGTCTGCGGCATGCCGAGCAATTGCTGCAGCGTCGGTATCAGGTATTTGTCGATGCCCCAGCTCGAGACATTGCCGGCGTAATGATCCCGACCGGCCAGGAACAGTGCGCCGCGGTAAAAGGGCATCATCACCTCGACCCAGTCGACCTCGCGGTAGAGGCGGTTGGGCTGGCGCAAGGTCCAGCGGTGGGTGTAGTCGCTGTCGTGGCTCAGCGTCGGCGAGAACACATCGAGCTCGGCACAGCGCGCCAAGTGCAGGGCGCGGTTGATGTCGCTGACGCCGAGGATGATGTCGTCGTCGATCAAGGCCACATAGTCGGGAACCCGCTGCTGGCTGGCCAGATGTTCGGCCAAAGCCTGGTAGATCTCGCCCTTGCATTCGGTCTGGCCGGCGAGCATGACGACAGGCTGCCCGCGCATCTTGATCGGGCCGGGCGGATGGCGACCGGAGAAATCAAACAGCAGCCAGTCGAAGTTGGCTTGTGCGTCCAGCGCGATCATCGCGAACGGCTCGCTGCTGCCATCCCAGGAAACGAGGACTACCGGTTTGTTCATGGCTGGTGCCAGCGGTTGAGCAGCGAATAGGCGGCCTTGATGCGGAATTTTCGCCAGCTCGCCACCAGACCGCTTGCTGCGGTCTTGGCACCGATCGAGCTTTGCAGGCTGGTGTCGTCCAGCGTGATCGCCGCCGGCATCACGCCCTGGACCCTCAATCCGCTTTCCCACCAGTAACGCAGGTCAACATCGACCGGTCGGCCAAAAGGGATGCGGCTGTCGAGCAGTTTTTGGGCACCGCTGCGGCTGATGACATAGCCGGCCGTCAGGCTCGGCACACGCAGGTAGTCGACCAGTTCGAACCCTGCGGTCAAGGGGCGGGCAGCGCGCAACTTCTCTTGGTCGCGACCGATCAGCTTGATCATGTCCCAGCTTGCGGGGAGTTGCTCGATCGCGCTGATCACCGCGCCGAATTCTGGCCGCAGCGCCACATCATCCTCGAGCAAGACCATCGCGGGGTGCTTTGAAGCCAGCAACCAGGCCCAGGCCAAGAGGTGGCTGGTGTAACAACCTTTTTCGCCAGCGACCAGCGGCTTGTGGAACTGGGCTGAATTCAGCGTGGCCGAATAGAAACGGGCCTGCTCTGTCTCAGGCAATTCGGTCCAGCGGGTCGCGGCGAAACGCTCGGATGTCAGCCCCAGGCAGCTGAATTCAGCTTCCATCCGCTCGCGGCGGGCGCCGTCGCTGTCGAGGTTGATGAAGAGGATAGGCAGCACGCTTACTCGCACCAATGTCCGGCAATCCAATGCGCCGGCCTGGCATGGCGCCAGTTGCCGTTATTGCGTCCGGCCAGCGCATCGGGCGGGTTGACCACGCCGTGAAAAATCACGATGCGGCAGCCTGCCGGAACGAAGGGCTCGCGCCAATAGCTGCTCGGCCAGAAAGGAATGCAGTGGTACTTGAAGCTGGCACACCACGATGCGTCCCAGTAGCTCAGCTTGCCCTGCTGATGCAGCAGGTCGGACAGATAGGCCTGCTCATTGCGGAACTCTTGTTTGACCTGGGCCTGATTGGCACGGAACTGGGTCAACACATCGTCATGGGCGCCGAGCTGAAAGCGGTAGACCGATGAATTGCCGGTCACGCGCCAGGGCCGCTTCCAATCGTGAATGATCAGGAACTCACCGGGGACTTCGAAGAACGGCGTGATGTCATCGACGATCACCACATCGAGGTCGAGGAACAAGGCCGTCCCCTTTAGCCCGTGTATGGCGCCGAGCTCGGGGCTGAAGGTGGTGAGCTTCTTCCAGCCGCGCTCGGGCTCGCCATTGGGCAGGGTCAGCTCGGGGATCGGCAGGCACAGCACTTCGGCGCGGATGCCTTCCACCCGGTCAGTCAGGCAGACGAAACGAAATTCGCCGCGCAGATGACGCTTCACCATCGCGTAGAGCCGGTTCACATAGTCGGGGCCGTATTTCTGGCCCCATTTCATGCACAGGATGACTCGTTCTTGGCGCATCGGGTCACAGCTCTTCAACATGGCGCGGCGGGTAGCTGTCCCAGGTCAGGCAGCCCGGGCATTGCCAGAAATAATGCTGGGCCTCGAAACCGCAGGCTGCACAGCGGTAGCGTTGCAGCGGGCGCAGCGCCAGGTCGATCGCCGCATTGACAAGCGGCGCTTCTTCAGCGCTGAGCAGGTTCTGGCTTTGGGTCAGCAATTCACGCGCTGCCGACAGGCTTGGCTGAACACGCAGATGGCGGGTCAGACGTTGGCGCTGCAGGCCGCTGGCAGGCTCGAGCCTGGCGATCGCCTGCAGCAACTGCATGCTCGGCACGCGCTGGTATTGGGCGCTCAACAGGGGCAATGCCTGCTCCGGACAGCCCGCCGCTTGCGCCGCTTCGGCATAGTCATTGGCGACCAGGCTGAACGCGGCCGGGTTCACCACCAGCAGTTCGGCAAAAGCGGCCATCGCCGCTGCGGGTTGACCTTGCCGGGCCAACATCTGGCCACCCAGCACATGGGCTCTGGCTGCCTGCGGGGCGACTTGGCGGGCTTGCGCCAGCAGGTCTGCGGCTTCACCGTCCTGGTTGCGCGCCTGGGCTTGCAAGGCCATCTCGCAGAGGTAATGCGCAATCCGGGATGCAAATGAGGCAGTGCCGGCCTGTTCCAGGCGCCGCGCGACATCGGCGGCCTGGCGCCAATCGCGGGTGCGCTCGAACAGCGACAGCAAGGCCAGCTCGGCTTCGCTCTCGAAAGCAGTACCGCGCAAGGCTGAAAAAGCCGTTTCGGCACGGTCAAAAAGTCCGGCTTTGAGAAAATCCTGGGCCAGCGCATATTGGGCCCGTTCACGCTCCTGGCGCGGCAGGTCGCCGCGCTGCAGCAGATGTTGGTGCACGCGCACCGCACGCTCGTACTCGCCGCGACGCCTGAACAAATTACCCAGGGCAAAATGCAGCTCCGACGTGTCAGGGTCGCGCTGCACGGCCTCGATGAAGGCGTCGATGGCCTTGTCCTGCTGGTCGTTGAGCAGCAGGTTGAGACCCTTGAAATACGCTTTCGGAGCACCTTGCTGCTCGCGTTTCCACTGCCGGGTATCGAGCTTGGAAGCAAGCCAGCCGACGGCAAACGCCGTTGGCAAAACGAACAGCAGCCAGCGCAGGTCAAAGTCCATCGTGCAGCGGCGTCGCAGCGCTCGATGGGGTGGGATTCAAACCATTATCTGTAGCCTGCGCTTTGCGGCGATGCCGCCACCAGGCCGGCACCATCGCCAGCACACCGACTGCGCAACCCAGACCGAAGGCCAGCAGCACGATGATGACCTGCGGCGCGCGCCATTCATGGCCGAAAAACCAGCGCACCGAAGCCTCCTGGCTGTTGTTCAGCGCAAAGGCAAACAGGGTAAAAAAGAGGAAGGCCCGCAAGAGCCAGACGAAGAATCGCATGGGTCAGGAGTTTAAGGCTGCGGCGGACTGCTGCGGCGCGACTCTTGCGCGGGTTGTTGATCGGCAGGCAATTCGGCATCGACCTGCTCGCGCAGGGCTTTGCCTGGCTTGAAATGTGGCACGAGCTTTTCGGGAATCAGCACCTGTTCACCGCTGCGCGGGTTGCGACCTTTGCGGGGAGGGCGGCGGTTGACCTGAAAACTGCCGAAGCCGCGGATTTCGATCCGGTGGCCGCGCGCCAGGGCGTCGGACATGGCATCGAGAATCGTCTTGACGGCGAATTCAGTATCGCGTTGGGTCAGTTGACCGAAACGCAAGGCCAGCAGCGCAACGAGGTCAGATCTGGTCATTGGCATCCCGCTCGATTTGAAAGTAAAAATGGCCCGCCATCATAAATTGGCGAGCCATCCGGTTCGACTGCGGCAACAAGCGTTCGCTCGTCGCCGCTTCAGGGCAATAAATTAATTGCTGCCTTGGTCGAGCTTGGCACGCAGCAATGCGCCCAGGCTGGTGGTGCCGGCGTTTTCACGCTCCGAGGTGGCCGACAGGCGCTGCATGGCTTCCTGGTTGTCGGCATTGTCCTTGGCCTTGATCGACAGCTGGATGTTGCGCGTCTTGCGGTCGATGCTGACGATCAGCGTCGAGACTTCGTCGCCTTCCTTCAGCATGCTGCGGGCATCTTCAACGCGGTCGCGCGAGATTTCCGAAGCGCGCAGATAGCCGAGCACGTCTTCAGCCAATTCGATCTCGGCACCGCGTGCATCGACCGTCTTGACCTTGCCCGTCACCACCATGCCGCGGTCATTGACCGTGGTGTAGCTGGTGAAAGGATCGCTGTCGAGCTGCTTGATGCCCAGCGAGATACGCTCGCGCTCGACGTCGACTGCCAGCACCAGGGCTTCGACTTCCTGGCCCTTCTTGAAGTTGCGAACGGCAGCTTCGCCGGTTTCGTTCCAAGACAGGTCGGACAGATGGACCAGACCATCGATGCCTTGTGCCAGACCAACGAACACGCCGAAGTCGGTGATCGACTTGACCGGGCCCTTGACGCGGTCGCCGCGCTTGACGTTCTCGGCGAAATCTTCCCAAGGATTGGCCTTGCACTGCTTCATGCCCAGCGAAATGCGACGCTTGTCTTCGTCGATTTCCAGAACCATGACTTCAACTTCATCGCCCAGCGAAACCAGCTTGGCCGGTGCGATGTTCTTGTTGGTCCAGTCCATTTCGGAGACGTGCACCAAACCTTCGATGCCCGGCTCGATTTCAACGAATGCGCCGTAATCAGCAATGTTGGTGACCTTGCCGAACAGACGGGTGCTGGTCGGGTAACGGCGTGCAACGCCGAACCATGGGTCGTCGCCCAATTGCTTCAGGCCCAGCGAAACGCGGTTCTTCTCGGCGTCGAACTTCAGCACCTTGGCCGTCAGTTCCTGACCGACAGTGACCACTTCGCTTGGATGACGCACACGACGCCATGCCATGTCGGTGATGTGCAGCAAGCCATCGATGCCACCCAGATCGACGAAGGCGCCGTATTCCGTGATGTTCTTGACCACGCCGTGGACGATCGCGCCCTCGGACAGTGTTTCAAGCAGCTTGGCACGTTCTTCGCCCATCGAAGCTTCAACCACAGCACGGCGCGACAACACGACGTTGTTGCGCTTGCGGTCGAGCTTGATGACCTTGAATTCCATCGTCTTGCCTTCGTACGGGCTCATGTCCTTCACCGGGCGGGTGTCGAGCAGTGAACCAGGCAGGAAAGCGCGGATGCCGTTGACCAGAACGGTCAGACCGCCCTTGACCTTGCCAGAGACAGTGCCGGTGACGAAGTCGCCGGAGTCGAGGGCAACTTCCAGCGACAGCCATGAGGCCAGGCGCTTGGCCTTGTCGCGCGACAGGATGGTGTCGCCGTAGCCGTTTTCAATCGCTTCGATGGCGACCGAAACGAAGTCGCCGACTTGAACTTCAAGCTCGCCTTGGTCGTTCTTGAATTCCTCGATCGGCACGTAGGCTTCGGACTTGAGGCCGGCGTTGACGACGACGAAGCTGTGCTCGACGCGCACCACTTCGGCAGAGATGACTTCGCCGGCGCGCAGATCTGAGCGCTGCAGCGAATCTTCGAACATTGCTGCGAACGAGTCGGGAGCAAAGGTTGCGGTTTGGGTTTGTGACATGGAGTTTCCTGGCCGGCTGACAAGGCGTTTGTACGCTGGCGGTGGGTGCAAGAGGTCTTGCGGGTTAGGTTGCAAAAATCGCTACCCTCCTGTGTTTGAAACACATGAGCTGACGCTCGGAAGAAGAGGGTGGGCGAACCGTGGCTTCTCAGGCCTGTGCCGTCAATAGTTCAACGCTGAACTGAAAAAGGCCTGCGCTGGGACCACCAATCCAGCACCATCACCTTTGATTCCTCAATGGTCTGGGCCGAGTTGTCGAGCATCAGCGCGTCTGCTGCGGCGATCAAAGGCGAGGCGCTGCGAGTTTTATCCCTTGCGTCCCGCGCCTCCAAATCCTCGCGCAAGCCGTCGATATTAGCCGAAATTCCCTTGGAAATCAATTGCTTGAAGCGGCGTTCGGCGCGCGTTGCCGCACTCGCGGTCAAAAATACCTTCAGGCCCGCATCCGGAAAAACCGCAGTTCCCATGTCGCGACCATCGGCGATCAGCCCGGGCAAGCGTCGAAAGTTCAGCTGCAGTTGATTCAATGCCTCGCGCACTTGCTGGTGGACAGCCACTTGCGAGGCCATCAAGCCGGTGGTTTCGCTGCGCAAGGCCTCGCTGATGTCCAGACCGTCAAGCCAGACCCGGCCGGCCTGGAAGGACAGCTTCAAGCTTGCAGCCCTTGCAGCCACCGCCAAACCATTGTCCAGATTGATGCCTGACTGATGCGCCGCCAGCGCACATGCTCGGTACAGCGAACCCGAATCCAGCACAGCGTAGCCCAGGACCGCAGCGACCAGTTCGGTCAATGTGCCCTTGCCTGAGGCGGTCGGGCCGTCGATCGTGATCACCGGGATGTCCTCCGGCCTGGCCTCGACCACGCTGAACAGGGCTTCGAAATAGTCGGGGAAAGTCTTGGCCACGCATTGCGGATCGAGGATCCGCACCGGTACTGCAGTCGTCGTGACCAGGCCATTGAAGGCGGCCAGCGCGAAGCACATCGCCACCCGGTGATCGTCATACGTGTGGATGGCGGCGGCTTGCCAGTTCAGCAAGGGGTGGACGCGCAACCAGTCCGGGCCTTCATCGACGCTGGCACCTAGCTTGCGCAACTCGGTCGCCATCGCTGCGATGCGGTCGGTCTCCTTGACCCGCCAACTGGCGATATTGCGCAGGGTGGTCGGCGCATCGGCATAGAGCGCCATCACCGCCAGCGTCATCGCGGCGTCGGGAATATGGTTGCAATCGAGATCGATGCCGCGCAGCGGCCAGGTACCGCGCCGCACTTCAAGCCAGTTCGGCCCGGCCTCGACCAAGGCGCCCATCGCCTGCGCCGCCTCGACAAACCGCACATCGCCTTGCAGGCTGGCTGAGCCGACGCCTTCAATGCGCAGTGGCGCAGATGTTGCAGCGATCGCGCCGAGGGCGACGAAGTAGGAGGCCGACGAAGCGTCACCTTCGATATGGATGGTTCCAGGTGAGCGGTAGCGGCTGCCGGCGGGGATGGTGAAGCGCTGCCAGCCTTCGCGCTGCACCTGGATGCCGAAGCGTTCTAGCAGAGCCAATGTGATCTGGACATAGGGTTTGGAGATCAGCTCGCCGACGACTTCGATCGTGATCGGCTGTTCGGTCGCGACCAGCGGCAAGGCCAGCAGCAGCGCAGTGAGGAACTGGCTCGACACATCGCCGCGAACCTTGACCGCCTGGTCGAGTGCCAGCTTTGACGGACCCTTCAGGCGCAGCGGCGGAAAGCCTTGCTGGCCCAGGCAATCGATCTTGCAACCGAGCAGGCGCAAGGCATTGACCAGGTCGCCGATCGGCCGTTCATGCATACGCGGCACGCCGCTGAGCCTGAATTCACCACCCTGTGTGGCCGCCAGCAAGGCCAGCGCTGCGGTCAAAGGCCGCATCGCCGTGCCGGCATTGCCAAGAAACAGCTGGGCATCTGCCAGCCCGTTCAATTGTCCACCGATGCCGGTGACCTGCAGCACGCCATCGGCTGTCTTTTGCAACTGGCAGCCCAGCGAGCGCAAGGCATCGAGCATCACGGCCGTATCGTCCGAATCGAGCAGGTCGTGGACTGTCGTGACCCCCTCGGACAGGCCTGCGAGCAGCAGCACACGGTTGGAAATACTCTTCGAGCCTGGCAGCACCACGGTGCCTGCTGCAGACCGCAGCGGCGGCAAATCGAGAAAGGGAATTTTGTACATGGTTCTGACGGTTGGCCGAGTCAGCGCGGTGGGCGCGAATCAGCCAGCTGCCATTGACTGCGTGCGCTGGATATTTGACGAATGCGTTCCTCGATGCCCGGCGCATCACCGCTGACCAGCAAGGCTTCGAGTTCGGCCAGAGCGAGTCTGAACCGGCCAGCCTGGGACAGCACCTCGTCTTTGTTGGCCAGCAAAATATCGCGCCAGACCGTCGGTTCGCTGGCGGCGATGCGGGTGAAATCGCGAAAACCGGGGCCGGCCAGGCTCAAGAATTCGGCGCCCGAGGCCTGCCCGGCAATCGCCTGGAAATAGGCAAAGGCGAGCAGATGGGGCAGGTGGCTGACGGCAGCAAAGGCTGCGTCATGATGAGCCGGGGTCATCTCCACGACCTGCGCGCCGAGCGCTGACCAGACTTCATGGGCTTTGACCAGCAGTTCAGGATCGGTTTGCGGCAGCGGCGTGAGGATGACTTTGCAGCCCTGGTAAAGATCAGCTTCGGCATACTCAATGCCGCCTGCGGCTTTGCCGGCAATCGGGTGCGCGGGAACGAAGGAGGGCAACTTGTCGCCCAGGGCGCGCCTTGCTGCGGCGATGACATCGGACTTGGTCGAACCGACATCCATCAGCAGCAGACCTTTGCGCACCAGCGGGCTGATTTCCTGCAAACTGCTTTCGGTCGCCGAAACCGGCACGGCCAGCACCACGATGTCCGAACCCGCCAGCGTCTGCAACGCCGAATCGGCCACCTTGTCGATGGCGCCCAAGCGCTGTGCGGCAGCGCTGCTCGCCGGTGATCTGCTGTAGCCGACCACATGCTCGACCAGACCGGCCTTTTTCAGCGCCAGCGCAAACGATCCCCCCATCAGGCCGCAGCCGATCAAACCGAGTTGCTTGAACATCCTAGTGGGAGTCCAGCGGATAGATGCCCAGGATCTTGAAGAAGGCGCAGGCCTGGCGCAGTTCGCGCAGCGCTTGCGCCACATTGTCTTGATCCGGATGCCCTTGCAGGTCGATGTAGAAGTAATACTCCCATTGACCCGAGCGGGCAGGGCGAGACTCGAAGCGCGACATCGACACGCCATGCTGCTTCAGCGGCACCAGCATGTCGTGTACGGCGCCGGGCTCGTTCGGCACCGAAGCGACCAGACTGATGCAGTCATGCCCCGAAGCTTGCGGGGCTGGCTGGCGCTCGGGGTGGGCGACGATCGCAAAGCGGGTGCGGTTGTGCGCATCATCCTGGATGGCCGGCGCCACGATATGCAAGCCGTACTCGCTGCCGGCGCGGTCGCTGGCAATGGCGGCCAGTCGTCCGTCCATCGCTGCCAGGCGCGCGCCTTCGGCATTGCTGGAAACCGGCCTGCGTTCGGCGTGGGGAAGATGGGTTGACAGCCAGCCATGGCATTGCGCCAGCGCCTGCGGATGGGCGCATACGGCCTGCACATCCTCAAGTGAATTGACCTGTCTGAGCAGGTTGTGACGCACGAACAAGCTGGTCTCGCCGATGATGAACAGCGGCGTGCTGAGGAACAGGTCGAGCGAGCGCGCAACCACGCCCTCGGTTGAGTTTTCGACTGGCACAACGCCAAAATCGGCTGCGCCTGCGGTCGTGGTGCGGAAGACTTCGTCGATGCTGCCGCAGGGCAGATGGACGATCGAACTGCCGAAATAGCCGAGCGCTGCCTGCTCCGAGAAGGTGCCGGCAGGGCCCAGGTAAGCGACCCTTGTCGGCGTCTCCAAAGAGCGACAGGCCGACATGATCTCGCGCCAGATCGGCGCCACGCTGTCGCCTTTCAACGGACCAGGGTTGTGCTCTTTCAGCCCCTTGATCACCTGGGCTTCGCGTTCCGGGCGGAAGACGACCGATCCCTCATGCTTTTTCAGCGCTCCGACCGATTGGGCCAGCGCAGCCCGCCGATTCAACAGGTCGAGCAGATCGCGGTCCAGCGCATCGATTTGCTGGCGCAAGCCCAGCAAATCCGGCCCGCCGTCCTTGGTCTCAGCCATTTTGTTCCTCGAAGTCAGCCTTTGTCCATGCTGGCGATGCCGCCCGCCAGACAGAAAAATCGGACGCGCTTGAGCTCATCGCCAGCGAAGCCTTATTTCTTGATTGGCTTGGCTGCAGCGGAAGCCGCCGGCCCAGCAGGTGCCGCAGCAGGTGGCGTGATGCCCAGTTGCTTGGCAACGCTCTGCTCGAGCGCCTTCAGCCTTGTTTCCACCGTGGTGCGGGTATCAGCGACCAATTTCTGAGCCAAGGCGTTCTGCATTTCGCCACCCAACTGGGCGTATTTCTTGCTGACAGGGTCTTCCAGCCAGGCGGTGATTCGCTTCAGTTCGTCTTCGCTGAATTTCTCTTCGAGCAGAGGCGGCCAGACAGTTGCAGACAATTTGATGCCACGATCCCTCATCAGCGGCACGGTCTCGTCGACGAATTTGCGGATGTCGCCCTCGATCGCCTTGGCCGTTGCGTCACGCTTGGCGCCGGCAGGCTGATTTTGCATTTCGCCTGCAGCCCTTTGCATCAGATTTCCCAGCGGCTGCTGGATCAGCATTTTCGCTATGTTCTCGAGATCCTGTTGCTGCAGTTGCACCAACTTGGTGACCAATTCTTTCTTGGCCGCTGAGCTGGCAGGTGCGGTTGCAGTCGAAGCGGCCTGGGAAAATGCCGAGCCGGCACCAACTAGCATCGCCGCGATGGCGATGGTCTGGATCGATTTCTTCACGTTCATTCCTTGTTGTTGTCATCTTCGGCGCTGTCTTCAGCGCCATCTGTCATCTCGCCGTCAATCGCCTCGGCGTTTTCAACCGCATCGTTCTCGACGATTCGCTGCAGGCCCGACAGCTTGCTGCCGTCATCGAGCGCGATCAAGGTCACGCCCTGAGTGGCGCGGCCGAGTTCGCGGATTTCCGAGACGCGGGTGCGCACCAGCACGCCGCGGTCGGTAATCAGCATGATTTCGTCTTCTGCACGCACCAGCGTTGCAGCGACGACGCGGCCATTGCGCTCGGTTTGCTGGATCGCGATCATGCCCTTGGTGCCACGGCCATGGCGGGTGTACTCAGTGATGCTGGTGCGCTTGCCGAAGCCGTTTTCGGTGGCGGTCAGCACCGACTGGGTTTCGTCTTCGGCCACCAGCATCGCGATCACGCGCTGCTCGGGCTCTAGCATCATGCCGCGCACGCCGCGTGCCTGGCGGCCCATCGGACGCACATCGTCTTCGTCAAAGCGCACGGCCTTGCCGCCATCGCTGAACAGCATCACGTCATGCTTGCCGTCGGTCAAGGCGGCGCCGATCAGGAAGTCACCTTCGTCCAGATCGACCGCGATGATGCCGGCCTTGCGCGGGTTGCTGAAGTCAGCCAGCGGCGTTTTCTTGACGGTGCCCAGCGCCGTCGACATGAAGATGAAGTGATCTTCGGGGAAGACGCGGAACTCGCCAGTCAGCGGCAGCACCACGGTGATCTTCTCTTCGGCTTGCAGCGGGAACATATTGACAATCGGCCGGCCGCGCGAATTGCGTGACCCCTGCGGCACTTCCCAGACCTTCAACCAGTAGACGCGACCGCGGTTGCTGAAGCACAGAATCCAGTCATGGGTGTTGGCGATAAAGAGTTGGTCGACCCAGTCGTCGTCCTTGGTCTGGGTCGCCTGCTTGCCGCGACCACCGCGCTTCTGGGCACGGTATTCGCTCAAGGCCTGGCTCTTGATATAGCCGGTGTGCGACAAGGTCACCACCATATCGGTCGGCGTGATCAGGTCTTCGGTACCGAGTTCAAGGGCGTTGTGCACGATGGCGCTGCGCCTTGCGCCAACCTTGGTCTGGCCGAACTCCAGCTTCACCTGCACCAGTTCCTCGCTGATGATGGTCGTGACGCGTTCCGGTCGGGCCAGGATGTCCAGCAAGTCGGCGATCTGCGCCATCACTTCCTTGTACTCGGCGACGATTTTGTCCTGCTCCAGACCGGTCAAGCGCTGCAAGCGCATCTGCAGGATTTCGCCCGCCTGGTCGTCCGACAGCCGGTACAGGCCGTCCTGCTGCATGCCGTAATGGGCCGGCAGTCCGTCCGGACGGAAGGCGTTGCGGCCGCCAGGCGTGTCGCCTTCGGCGCGTGACAGCATCTCGCGCACCAGCGAGCTGTCCCAGCTCTTGGCCATCAAGGCGGTCTTGGCTACCGGTGGCGTCGGCGAGGTCTTGATGGTCTCGATGAACTCGTCGATATTGGCCAGCGCCACGGCCAAGCCTTCCAGCACATGGCCTCGTTCGCGTGCCTTGCGCAGGCCGAATACAGTGCGCCGCGTCACCACTTCACGGCGGTGCTCGAGGAAGACCGTGATCAGGTCCTTCAAGTTGCAGAGCTTGGGCTGCCCGTCGATCAGGGCGACCATATTCATGCCGAAGGTGTCCTGCAACTGCGTCTGCTTGTACAGATTGTTCAGGACCACTTCAGGGACTTCGCCGCGTTTGAGCTCGATCACCACCCGCATGCCGGACTTGTCGCTCTCGTCCTGAATATGGCTGATGCCTTCGATCTTCTTCTCGCGCACCAGTTCGGCCATGCGTTCGAGCAGGGTCTTCTTGTTGACCTGGTAAGGGATCTCGTCAACGATGATCGACTGGCGCTGGCCGCGATCGATGTCCTCGAAATGCACTTTGGCGCGCATCACGACCTTGCCGCGGCCGGTGCGGTAGCCGTCGCGGGCCCCCGTCAGTCCGTAAATGATGCCGGCGGTCGGGAAATCAGGCGCCGGGATGATCTCCATCAGCTCGTCGATCGTGACTTCCGGATTGCGCAGCGCATGCAAGCAGGCGTCCACCACCTCGTTGAGGTTATGCGGCGGGATGTTGGTGGCCATGCCGACGGCGATGCCGGTCGATCCATTGACCAGTAGATTCGGCAAACGGGTCGGCAAAACCAGAGGTTCTCTTTCAGAGCCGTCGTAATTCGGTCCGAAATCGACGGTTTCCTTGTCAATATCGGCGAGCATTTCATGCGCGATCTTGGCCAGCCGGATTTCCGTGTAGCGCATCGCCGCAGCGTTGTCGCCGTCGACCGAGCCGAAATTGCCCTGTCCGTCGACCAGCATATGGCGTAGCGAAAAGTCCTGCGCCATACGCACGATGGTGTCGTACACCGCGCTGTCGCCATGCGGGTGGTACTTGCCGATCACGTCGCCGACGATACGGGCCGACTTCTTGTAAGGCCGGTTCCAGTCGTTGTTGAGTTCGTGCATCGCAAACAGGACGCGCCGATGCACGGGTTTGAGTCCGTCTCTTGCGTCTGGTAATGCCCGGCCGACGATCACGCTCATGGCGTAATCGAGGTACGAACGCCGCATCTCCTCTTCGAGGCTGATCGGTAATGTTTCCTTGGCAAACTGGGTCATGCGCTTGGCTCGGCTCGCGCCCTCGCAGGCGGGCCTGCATCGTTGAGAACAGGAACGGCGATTCTAAAGGCCTTCGGTTGTAGCCGCAGCACAACAATGTCCCAAGACTGAAGAACAGACCGACTGATCCGGGGCTAGGGAGGCTTGCCTCTATGGCACAATCATGTGGTCCCTGGGAGAGATTCGCAATACGGTTGATCTCCTGAGGTTTTTCAAACACCGGACGTTCGCAGGCCAACTGCGACATTCCATGAGAGGAGAATCATGAAGAAATTGAATCAAGTGGCGTCGCTCTTCGCTGTTGCTGTGCTGGTATCTTCTGGCGCTTTTGCGCAGACAGTCGACAACTGGCGTGGCACAGACGGCACCTTATTGAAGAACGGTAGCGGCGATCTGTGCTGGCGTGATTCCAGCTGGACCCCGGCAACTGCTGCCCAGGGTTGCGATGGCGCGATCGTGCCAGCGCCCAAGGTAGTGCCGAAACCAGCGCCGCCTGCACCAGTCGTCGTACCACCAGCCGCGCCGAAGGTTGTTGCTCCGCCACCGCCACCGCCACCGCCTGCACCGCCAGCGCCAGTGAGCGAGAAGGTGACTTTTGCTGCTGACACCTTCTTCGACTTTGACAAGTCGGCCCTGAAGGCTGATGCCAAGGCCAAGCTCGACGATCTGGTTGCCAAGACCCGTGGTCTGAATCTGGAAGTCATCATTGCCGTGGGTCACACTGACTCCGTTGGCGCTGATGCCTACAACCAGAAGCTGTCGGTGGCTCGCTCGGAAGCCGTCAAGGCCTATCTGGTCAGCAAGGGCGTCGAAAAGAACCGTGTCTACACTGAAGGCAAGGGCGAAAAGCAGCCAGTTGCTGACAACAAGACCGCCGAAGGCCGCGCCAAGAATCGTCGCGTTGAAATCGAAGTGGTTGGAACACGCAACCGCTAAGCTGCCTGGCGCTGCGGCGCCAAGCTCAAAAAACCCCGCCGGTGCGGGGTTTTTTTTCGTGCGCCCAGCATGGGCGCACTCCTAAGGGTGCAAGTCCCGTCGCAAGTTGATCACGACGAGCGAAGCGAAGCGCAACTGCATGAGGGCGACCGAGTGTGGGAAGGAAGCGTGGAACATAAACTGTGAGTCGATGAACAAGAATCGGATATGAGGCCTTGCCAAGCAGGGCGACTGGGCGAAAAACCAAGAAGCTCTTGTGATCAAAGCGAGGTGGGGTATATCCGGCGGTTGTGCAGTGAAGGAGTGCGTTCTTACCTGGGGAGATCTCGCCTTGTGGGTGAAAGCCCGACGGCTTTGCCGGCGGTGTGGCAGGGGCGGCTGCGATCATCGTGGCCCCCCTATGCCGATGACCCTGCATTTCCAATGCGCAATTTGCCGTATCAGCTACCATTCCAACCATGATCAATGCAGACCCTCAAGAGCTTGCCAAATTCAGTGACCTGGCTCACCGCTGGTGGGATCTTGACAGCGAGTTCAAACCGCTGCACCAGATTAACCCACTGCGGCTGGACTGGATCTCCGGGCAATGTCCATTGGCCGGCAAGGCTGTGCTGGACGTGGGCTGCGGCGGCGGCATTCTGACCGATTCAATGGCTCGGCGCGGCGCCAGGGTGCTGGGTATCGATCTGGCGACCAAGGCGCTCAAGGTCGCGCAACTGCATGCGCTTGAAGCCGGGACCGAGGGCGTCGACTACCGTGAAATCGCCGTCGAAGCGCTGGCCATCGAGCAGCCGGCATCCTTCGATGTTGTCACCTGCATGGAAATGCTCGAGCATGTGCCCGATCCGGCTTCGGTCGTGCAAGCCTTGGCGACGCTGGTCAAACCGGATGGCTGGGTGTTCCTTTCGACATTGAATCGTAACTTTAAGTCATTTATACAAGCTATTGTCGGAGCTGAATATTTATTGAAAATGCTGCCCGTTGGTACCCATGAATACGCGCGTTTTCTGCGGCCTTCCGAACTTGCCCAGTTCTGCCGCAATGCTGGGATGGATGTGCAGGCCAGTCGCGGTCTGGGCTACAACCCGCTGACTCAGCGCTACAGCCTGGGCAGCAACACCGATGTCAATTACATGCTGGCCTGCCGCAGGCCGAGCGAGCGGCAGTGATCGCACCTTACGGCTCGATCTGATTTAGAATATGGGTCTGGGGCCGACCTGGTTTCGACGTGGGTGCGGATCCGGAGTAGGGCATGCCGAGCACCAGTTCGCTCGTAAAACCACTGGAAACAAAGTAACTGCAAACGACTCTACGTTCGCACTCGCCGCTTAAACGCGGTTGAGCTTCTCAACGGCAGGCCAATGGGCCGGGCTCAAGTCGCAAGACCGAAAGCTGAGAAGTCATACACATTGGCTGGTTTTGTGTCGGGTCACTCGACACAGGACGAGATCAAGTGACTGGCGGGAAAGGTAGCGTGCCGCTGCGCGACCATACCGTAAGATTCAAATCAGACGGCTAAGCATGTAGAACTGCCCGGTGATGGCTTGCGGACGGGGGTTCAATTCCCCCCGGCTCCACCAATACCTTAAAAGCCAACCCTAACCGGTTGGCTTTTTTTTGCCTACTACCGCGTGTTTGCGCGGGTTCCTGCGGGTTCTTGCGGACTACGGAGAGAGCCATTTCTGCCACCAACCGGTAGGTTTTACTCTCCGTTTGCACATTCTCTTTCCGACCCACCCCACCCAGCGCAGGCCGAAGTCCGGAAGGTACGCCCGTCACCCCTATATAAATCAATGAGTTACGCGCGGACGAATCAATCAGTTTTTTTGTGGCATTGGTAGGCTGAGGGGATACTTGCGTAACTCACAGTCAGTCATCGCAGGCGTTTAGGCGAAAGGCCGTGACCGATCCGGTGTGGGCTTTCAGTGAAAAATGGTTGAGGACCTGTTCGCAGCGAATGTGACTGATCAGTGCGCCAGCGATGAGTATTAGCTTTGGGCCAGAAGCTGACGTTCGCGAATGACCGGTAACAGGAAGTGAAACAAGCGGCCAATCTCGCTGAAAGCGCCTGCGGATGCTTCAGCTCAAGACAGCGAGGGCAGCACAGTCCCCACGCATTGACCAAACCCGATGCGTGCAGCACCGGGCTTTTCACACCAACCGCGCAAGACCACGGCGTCGCCGTCTTCCAGATAGGTGCGGCTTTCGCCGTTGGGCAAGGTGAGCGGCTGTTTGCCACCGACTGTCAACTCGATCAGCGCACCCGCCTCGTCCAGCGTCGGGCCTGACAAAGTTCCGGTTCCCATCAGGTCACCCGGTTGTAGATTGCATCCATTGACCGTGTGGTGCGCAATAATTTGGGCGACGGTCCAGTAAGCGTGCCGGTAGTTGGTCTGGGTCAAGCGTGTAGCGGCTTGGTCTTGCTGGCGCATGGTCTGGGTTTGCAGCAAGACCTCTAGCTGAATGTCCAGGGCACCTTGCGCTGAATTGTCCGGCGAATCCAGATACGGAAGCGGCTGCGGATCATCCGTGACCCGTGTGAAGGCAATGCGGTAAGGACTCAAGGCCTCCAGCGTCACGATCCACGGCGAAATCGTGGTGGCGAAGTTCTTCGACAAGAACGGGCCGAGCGGCTGGTATTCCCAAGCTTGGATGTCTCTGGCTGACCAGTCGTTGAGCAGGCACATGCCAAAGACGCTGGCCTCTGCTTCGGTGATGGCGATGGGTTTGCCCAGCGCATTGCCGCTGCCGACAAAAATACCCATTTCAAGCTCGTAATCCAGCCGTTTGCACGGCCCGAATGACGGTGCGCTGGCACCCGGCGCCATGGTTTGCCCGAGTGGGCGGGGAAAGGTCTGACCCCACACGCCAATGCTGGACGCCCGGCCGTGGTAGCCGATGGGAATCCACTTGAAATTGGGCAGCAGTGGATTTTCAGGACTGAACTGGCGGCCGACGTTGGTGGCGTGATGGATCGAGGTCACTAGTGTCCGGTAAATTTCATGCTTGATGTCCGCAAACGTAGGCCACATAAGCCCTGCAAGCCGATTTTCGATTCCGGCGATTTGAAACGCGAATTTGCCGCCAAGGCTTACCGTTACCTCTTTTTGGGAGGTTTGCGGCATGAACTCTGGTCGAACGGTGTTTGCACAAATGCTGGGCTTCGTGCCGTTTGCTCACTTCGAACACCTCGTCGACAAGTACCAATCCAACCGCTGGACGAGGGACTTCACCGCGTGGAGCCACTTCATTTGCATGGCCTACGCGCAGCTCACGCGGCGCGAAGGTTTGCGCGACTTGATTGCGTGCCTCAATTCTCAAAAATCCAAGCTTTACCACGTCGGATTGCGCCACCGCATTACGCGATCCACCTTGGCCGATGCCAACGAAAGACGCAGCAGCGAACTCTTCGAATCCTTGGCGCAGCGTTTGATCGAGTTGGCCATCGCACTTCACAAAGACCACGATATCGGACTGGGCTTGAAAGAGCCGTTGTATGCGATGGACTCGACCACCATCGATCTGTGTCTCAAGCTGTTCCCGTGGGCCGACTTTCGCTCGACCAAAGCAGCGGTCAAGGCGCACACCGTGATCGACTTGCGTGGGGCCATACCTGTGATGCTTACCATCACCACAGGAAAAGTTCACGACGTCAAAGCGCTCGACACTTTGCGACTGCCCCCGGGCTCCATAGTGGTGCTGGACCGGGGCTACGTGGACTTTGCCCGTTTGTATGCCTTGGTTCAGCGCCAGTGCAGCTTCGTTGTCAGGGGAAAAGACAATTTGAAATTCACGACCATGGACTGCCATCCCTTCGACCCCAGCACAGGGATACGCGCCGATCAGACGATCCAATTGCTGACCCACAAGTCCAAGAAGGCCTACCCTGCACCACTGAGAAGGGTCGAGTTCTTCGACGAGAAAACGCAACTCGATCTGGTGTTCTTGAGCAATCGGTTGGACCTGTCCGCACTGACCATTGCAGCCATTTACAAGCAGCGCTGGCAGATCGAATTGTTCTTCAAATGGCTCAAGCAAAACTTGATGGTCAAGCACTTCTTTGGCAACTCGCTCAACGCGGTGAAGTCTCAAATCTGGATTGCCGTTTGCGTCTACCTGATCGCTTTGATCGCTCACAAAGAACTCGGCATGGGCATTTCGCTGCGCAACTTTCTGCATCCCGTGGAGGTCAATATGTTTGAGAAAATCACGCTCAAGCAGATGGTCTCCAACGCCATCCACAACGAAGAGGTCGAGGTACTTCAGTTGCAAGACGAATTGTTCTGAAATCAGCATCAAAATTTACCGGACACTAGTGACTAGGGAAAGGAAAGCGGCCGGTCGGTGACTGGCCTAGGTGGCCGAGTTTTTTGGTCCTCGAACTGTTTCAAAAGACAATCAGAGAGCTCAGAAAGCCCTAGCGCTTGGTTTAAATTTTGTATAGAATGGAGATTCTTTTAAACCAGACATGGAGGCGTCATGATAGGGAACCGCATTCGGCAAGCTCGCTTGGCTGCAGGGCTCACTCTGGACGCTCTGGGGGAGAAGGTCGGCGTAACTCACACGGCGATTCAAAAATACGAGAAGGGGATCCTGACCCCGCCTTCATCGCAACTCCTCAAGTTGGCGCAAGCTTGTGGGATAAGGGTTGAGTATTTTTTCCGCACCGACGAGGTGGAGCTACTTGAGCCGGAATTTCGGCGACGGTCCACATTCGGGAAAACTGCACAAGAGGCACTAAAGATCAAAGCTGTTGAGCTGATCGAAAAGCGGGTGCAGTTGCTGGGGTTCTTTCCCGAATCACCTATCCTGCGGTTCGAGGCGCCTGAGGGCCTACCTCCGCACATCAACGATCTTGACGATTTGGAATTTTTCGCGGATCGGGTGCGGGAGTCTTGGAAGCTGGGCCTCAACCCGATTGGGGATCTGACGGACACATTAGAGACCTTGGGTCTGCTTGTGATCGTTGTTGATGAAGCGAATCCAGGGTTCTCTGGACTAACGGCGACTGCGCGCACGTCCGATGGACGATCGTATCCGATCGTTGCAGTTTCGTCTCGATGGCCAGGCGACCGTCAACGATTCACTCTTGCGCATGAACTCGGTCACCTATTGCTGTCTGGTCGTCTTGCTGACGGCATAAATGAAGAGAAGGCCTGTGATCGTTTCGCAGGTGCGTTCTTGGCGCCAAAGGCAGCAGTCGTGCAGCTTTTGGGGCAGGTTCGACGTGGAATCGAATGGCAAGAGCTCTTCGCTTTGAAGCATGAGTTCGGTTTGAGCATGGCCGGTTGGCTTCAGCGGGCGAAGCAATGTGGCGTTATTACCGACGTCACCCATCTCGCCTTGTGGAAACGATTTTCCGCAAAAGGGTGGCGCAAAATTGAACCTGGCGAGGTAGTTCAACGTGAACATCCACGGTTGTTTGAGCAGTTGATCTATCGAGCTTTAGGGGAGCAATACGTCTCTGAGTCGAAAGCTGCTGAGTTACTAGGCATCCCCATGATGCGTTTCCATAAAGAGCGTCAACTGGAGTCGGTGGATGTTGTTGCTCATCAGTGATGCCAACATACTGATTGACATGGAGGCGGGGGAGATTATGGAAAAGCTTTTCCTGCTTCCGCTGCAGTTTGCGATGCCCGATATTCTTTACTGGGAAGAAATTGAGCCAGGGACCCAATAAGGTGGTTCCGGTTGTTCGAACAGCAAAACCAATTTGCTAAGTGGAGCCTTGCGGTCGTTCATCGGTGCTCAGCTGTCGGCAGCAATTCGGCCAGCAACTCGTGTGCACCGTTCATGCTGCCTGTTTGATCGCCGGCAGCGTCGCGAAGTAGAACTCGTCCGGGGTCCTCTTGTTCAGAGAAGAATGTGGCCTCTCGGTGTTGTACAGCTTGATGTACTTGGCCAAGCCCGCCTTTGCCGCGCTCACCGAATCATAGGCGTGCAGGTAAACCTCTTCGTACTTGATGGTGCGCCATAGCCTCTCAACGAAGACATTGTCCCGCCAGGCTCCCTTGCCGTCCATGCTGATGGCCACGCCGCGGGCCTTGAGCGCGCCGGTGAAGGCTTCGCTCGTGAACTGACTTCCCTGATCGGTGTTGAAGATCTCGGGCTTACCGTATTTCTGGAAGGCTTCTTCCAGGGCTTCCATGCAAAACGAGGTTTCCATGCTGATCGATACCCGATGCGAGAGGACCCGCCGGCTGGCCCAGTCCACGATGGCGCACAGGTAGACCCAGCCGCACGCCATCGGGATGTACGTGATGTCGGTAGCCCAGACCTGGTTGGCCCGATCGATCGTCAGCTCGCGCAGCAGGTAGGGATAGATCTTGTGGCTCGGGTGCTTCTTACTCGTGTTGGGCTTGCGGTACAGCGCCTCAATGCCCATGCGGCGCATCAGCGTGCCCACGTGCCGGCGACCGACCACGAAACCTTCCCGACTGAGGAAGTCGCGCAGCATGCGGCTGCCTGCAAAGGGATAGGTCAGGTTGAGCGTGTCGATGCGCTTCATGAGGTCCTGATCTGCCTGAGAAGCCGCCCGAGGCATGTAGTACACATTGCCTCTGCTGATCTTCACCAGTTCGGCCTGTCGTTTGATCGGCAGTGCGTGATCTCGGTTGATCATCGCTTTACGCTCAGCATGCCCGCCTTGCTGAGCGCACCGGCCAAAAAATCATTCTCCAAGGCCAGTTGCCCGATCTTGGCGTGCAGCTCCTTCAAGTCAACCACCGGAGCGGCAGTGCTCGACTCCGAACCGAACACGCCGGCCGCCCGTTCAAGAAGCTGATTTTTCCAATCGACAATCTGATTGGCGTGCACATCGTGCAACTTAGCCAACTCGGCTAGCGTCTTTTCGCCCTTGATGGCGTCGATTGCCACCTTAGCCTTGAAGATCGGCGAGTGGTTCCTGCGAGGTCTTTTGCTCATGTTCATCCTGCATTCTCGGGCCTCTGGCCCGGGTAAATGTCGCAGAACTTCCACTTATCCGGCTGTTCAAAATTCCGGAACCACCTCTCGGGTGTAGACCGCGCAGCGTTGGGCTTGCGGTGGTGTTGACTCCGGTAAATCGGTGGGGATGTCGCTCATAGCCCGCATCATCTCAGGATCGCAAGGCGGTAGAACAAGACAGCCCGCTGCTTGTGTTGATCCACGGGAAGAAAGTGTCTACAATGTAGATACGTTCAAGGAGAATTTTTATGGAAGCCGTCATCCGTAAGTGGGGCAATAGTCCAGCACTGCGCCTGCCCAGCGCGGCATTGAAGGCCGCTGGTTACGCTCTCGAGCAAAAAGTTGAGCTGGTCGTTTCACGCGGGCGCATTGTGATCCAGCCCTCAGAAAATGTGACTTACAGCTTAGATAACCTGCTGGCGGGCATCACAGCGGGTAACGCACACAGCGAATTCAGCTTTGGCAAGCCGGTTGGCAAAGAGGCTTTGTAATGGCCACACGCGGCTATGTTCCCGATGCCAGTGAGGTGGTCTGGTTGGAGTTTGATCCCCAAGCGGGGCATGAGCAAGCAGGTCATCGCCCTGCGTTGGTGATCAGTCCGGCCAGTTACAACGGTAAAACGGGCCTGATGGTTTGCTGTCCCATGACCACCAAAATCAAAGGTCACCCGTTTGAAGTGGTGACCCAAGTTGACGGTGTTGACTGCGCCGTGTTGTCAGATCAAGTCAAGTCCTTGGATTGGAAAGTGCGTAAGGCGAAGAAAAAGGCCGTCGTACCGGCGGACGTGATGTTGCACGTCAAGGCCAAGATGAAAGCCCTGCTCATGATTTCCTGAGGACTTCAACTATGGCAAAAAAACTCGATGACATCATGGCGACATTGCCAGCACAGCGCCGCGCCCGGATTGAGGGCCGTGCCATGAAATTGGCCACACCTAAAGTCGTTCGCAAGGTAGTTGAGGCGTCCCGAAAAGATTTGTCTGCTGTATTTGACGTTGTTCCAAACGCCATTTCAAGCTCGAAATAGCGTTGGCATTCATATTCCTGCTTGCCACCAATACCTTAAAAGCCAACCCTAACCGGTTGGCTTTTTTTTGCCCACTACCGCGTGTTTGCGCGGGTTCCTGCGGGTTCTTGCGGACTACGGAGAGAGTCATTTATGCCAGTAACCGGCAGGTTTCACTCTCCGTTTGCACATTCTCTCTCCGACCCTCCCCACCCAGCGCAGGCCGAAGTCCGGAAGGCTCACCCGTCACCCCGATATAAATCAACGGGTTACGTGCGGACGAATCAATCAGTTTTTTCGTTGCTTTGGTAGGCTGAGGTAATGACTCTTTAAGGCTGGTTGCCGTCGTTCACGGCTAGACGACTGACTGGCAGTATCCGGACCCGAGGCGGACTTCCTGGAGCTCAAGCGGCACGTCTCAAAGCGGACACCCCCCATTTTGGGGAGCACCTAGTTCAAAATGCGCTGGAAGCGTGAATTACATATCCTCGGCGGGCGACAATTCGGAAATGACTGAATCCCGCAATCACCACTACATCCCCCAGGGATACTTGCGCGGCTTCGGCTGGAGGCGCGGAAAGCACTACATGGTCGTCGTCCACGACCTACAAGCGAAGAAAACATACGAAACGAACACACGTAACATTTGTGCGCAACGTGACTTCATGCGGTTCGAGGTCGAGGATCGCAAGCCGGATTGGCTCGAGGAGGAGTTTGGCAAGCTCGAATCTTCGGCTGTGACCGCGATCCGTGAAGTAGCGAAGTCCGGCATTTTTGATGGTGGGAACAAAAACTACATACTCAACTTGATGGCATTGCTCGCGGTCAGGTCACCTGAGCAGCGAGAGAATATGCGCGAGTTTCAAGCACGGGTTGCTGAGCGTGTGATGGACTTGGTTCTAGAAGACAAGGGGCGATTTTCGTCGCAGATCAGGGACATGGAAAAGAAGACGGGAAAGACGTCTATGGTCACGTATGAGGATGCAAAGGATTTCCACAGGCGAGGTGAGTACACGATCGAAGTTGCACGCGAGCGGCACATTCAGACCGAAATCGACCTATACAACACGGTGCTGCAGTTACTTGGTCAGCGAAAGTGGACGCTCTATTTAGTGCCTGGCGAATACGGCGAGTTCATCACTACGAGTCGACCTGTGGTTATTGCTTGCATTCAGCCGGAAAAGGTGCCCGCGTATTTGCCGCACAGCCCGGGCTTCGGCCTAATGAACACCGAGATCTACTTTCCGCTGACGAAGCACGCCATTTTGATCGGCCGTTGGGATGGTGATGAGAAAACCATCAACGCCGCAAATCAGCAATTCGTGGGCGTAATGAATAACCGCATGATCCAGCACTCATACGGATTAGCGCTGTCCTCAACTCGAGAGGTGCTCTACCACGATCCGCTGTTGCGGCTCCAGTGGGACGATAAGGTGATCGACCGGTTCACGACTCCGCCCAGCGAGGAGGAGCTGGAGCAGTTCAAGGCCGAACACGGAGTCGTTGGCACCTCGGAAGCCAGACCGCCAGTTTGATCGTGCACCTGCCACTGGCCCCGGAATTATTCAGCCAGCTTTGAGATTCTCTGGCTTGATTCACTCATAGAGAGCGGTCATTCGCGAACTTCTGCTCCTGGCCGACGGTGTGATGTCGCTGATCAGCTGTGAAGGGCAGCAATCGCTGCCTTGGAGTTAGTCGCCATCTCTATACTTTTTCAGTCGCCGTTCCACCAAATCCGTAACCGCTGCTCCTCCCACAGCGCAGGCGGATCCACAGCAAGATCAAACAGCGTCAGGTGATCTGGCAGCGCATCCTCCAAAATCGCCTCGACGATGTCCGGTGCCAACGTGGTCAGATTCACCATCCTGCTCACGTAGCTGTTATCGACACCCTCCAGCGCTGCAATTTCCGTCAGGTTTTTCACCTTGCCGGACTCCAGCATGGCCAGCCACCGGTGGCCCCTGGCCAGAGCCAGTTGCAGCGGTGTGGCCGCAACGTCCCAAGGCCTCAGCAGTTTTCCCGGTTGACCTAATTGACCGTTCGGCAGCGTCACTTGTTTTCGCCCGCTGCGGCGTTTGATCTGAATCGGTACCGACAGCGTGATCCGGCCGTCGCTGGATTGAATCACTTCCGTGGTGCCAGTGGATCTGATTTGAATCTCGCTCATGCCATGGCCTCCGCTTCCAATTCCGTGGCTGGCTCGGGTTGCAGTTTCTTATGATGCAACTCAAGCACCAGTCGCTGGATACCTGTGGGATGCAAATCCACCGACATGTTGTTGGGCGAGACATTCACCTGGCGAACCAGCAACCGCACAATCCGCATCTGCTCTGCAGGAAATAGTTGGTCCCAGACATCGTCGAGCCGCTTCATGGCCACCGTGACAATGGCCTCGTCCAGGGTTGGGTCGTATTTCTGGGCCTGCAGCAAAACACCTCTGACCACATCCGGCGAGCGCAAATGGCCGCGCAGTTGCTCCAGCACCGCTGACTCTAACTCCGCCGCTGGCATGCGGGGCAGGCCCGATGCGCCCGCGTGCTCTTTGATGTCGCGTTGGGGCACGTAGTACCGGTAGCGGCGACCGTTTTGTTTGGCGGTTTGAAATGGCGACATCGCGCGGCCGTCGCTGCCAAAGACGATGCCTTTGAGCAGGTACTGCGTCTTGGCTCTGGTCGTGGTGGCCCGCACCCGGCCATTCGTGCTGAGGATGGCGTGGGCATCATCCCAACAGGACTTCGTGATGATCGGCGGGTGTTCCGCCTGATACCAAAGCTCCTTGTGACGCAATTCGCCCAGGTAGGTGCGGTTGTTCAGGACCTTGTAAATAAGCCCTTTGTCGATCGGCTTGCCCTCCCGGACTCGACCATCCTGGGTGATCCAGGCTTTAGAGGTCACGCCGTCAAGCCGTAATTCTTTGACCAGTTTGGTGGTCGAGCCCAGTTCCACAAATCGCTGGAAGATGTGCGCGATCGTCTTGGCCTCGGCCTCATTGGGAATTAGACTGAAGTTCCAACGGATTTACCTTGTCCGGCTGGCGCCAAGTCTTTGTCTTCATTCGTGAATTCCCCTTTTTTGGGGATTTTTTTGGTGTTGTTTTGTAGTCACTAAAATACTTGACAATTTATAAATTTTGTGAATAATC
>CAIJIT010000054.1 GCA_903820745.1 uncultured Burkholderiales bacterium | reverse complement strand
TTGTTAGCCTGTGGAGAGCTGGTGCAGTCAGGCCGCTCGACGAAGCACGAACCCACCGAAGCGACTCGCAAATCATCGCGCAGCGCCGTAGGAATCCCCCTCCTTTAGGGCGGGGAGGATGTCAACCGAGCCGCTACTTGGTGAGCGAAAAGCTCGACGGTGTGCGCGCATTCTGGGACGGCGGGAAAATGTTCACCCGCCATGGTCAGCCGATCTATCTGCCCGCCCGGTTTGCCGCGCATCTACCCTTGCAGACGCTTGACGGCGAGCTTTGGATGGCCCGGGGTCAGTTCGAAGCGGCCTCGGCTGCAGTTCGCCGCGTCAAGCCTGAAGCTTCCGAGTGGCAGCAGTTGCATTACATGCGGTTCGAGTTGCCAGGGGCTTGCGGCAGCTTCGAGCAGCGCGGCCAGTCTGCAAGCGATCGCCAATGCCGCCGCTTTCGCGCAGTTGCAAGCGCTACCGCAGACCAGGGTCGGCAGCAGCGCCGAGTTGAATCAGCGGCTGCAGCAGGTGCTGCAGATCGGCGGCGAGGGCCTGGTCTTGCACCTCGCCGATGCGCCTTACCAGACCGGGCGCAAGCCGGCGCTGCTGAAGCTCAAGCCTGAGGATGACGACGAAGCGGTGGTGCTCGCGCATCTGCCCGGCCAAGGCCGTTTTGCCGGCATGCTCGGCGCACTGCGAGTGCGCAACGCCCAAGGCCTGGTATTTCAGCTCGGCACCGGTTTCAGCGATGCGCAGCGCCGCACGCCGCCGTCTGTCGGCACCACGGTCACCCACCGCTATCGCGGCTTGACTGACAAGGGACTGCCGCGCTTTGCCAGTTACCTGCGCGTGCAGGATCTTTAGCCCCGCTCAGGCCATTTCAGGGCCTGAGCTCATAGATCGCCCAACCGTCACCCTGGTCTTGCACCAATTGCACTGCCGGTACCAGCGGCAGATAGCGGATAGCAGAAGCGGCTGAAGTGAATTGCATCTTTACGCCGGGCACCGGCAGGATGCGCCAGTTGCCATCGGCTGCCGGGTTGAATGTTCCGGCCTGGCGCAAATACTGCGCCAAGGCTTCGCGGTTCTCATCGGGCGACTCGATCACGATCTTGCTGGCGTCGATGCCGGGGAAAAAACCACCGCCATTGGCACGGTAATTGTTGGTCACGACCAGGACTTCGGCTGCTGGATCAAGCGGCTTGCCTTGATAGCGCAGATTGACGATACGGTGGGCAGCGGGATCCTCAGTCAAGCCTTTGACGCTGTAGCGCGCGGCCTGGCTGACGTCGATGTCGTAGCTGACACCGTCGATCATGTCGAAGTTGTAACTGGGGTACTCCGGTGCGATCAACTGCTGCGCTGGCGCGCCTTGCGGGTCGATGCGCCGGAATTGTCCGGCCGACATCTCGAGCCATTCGCGCAATTCCGCGCCCGTGATTTTGACCACCACAATCTTGTTCGGGTAGACATAGAGGTCGGCGACGTTCTTCAAGGCGATCGGACCGGCAGGAATGTTGGTGTAGTTGCTGCTGCCCTGGCGGCCGCCGGCCTTGAACGGCGCCGCGGCCGACAGCATCGGCAGGCCTTCATAGGCCGTGCCCTGTACCGCGCGGGTCAGGTAGGCGAGCTGGGCCTGGGCCACCAATTGCACTGAAGGATCATCAGTCACTTGGGCGAAATAGCTGAAAATCGGCGCTTCTGACTGTGCCACCTGACCCCGCATATAGGTCAATGTGGCTTCATGTTCGACCGCGATCGCCCGCCCGACCAGCGGGTCGGCGTCGACCAGCGCTTTGCCTGTGCGGGCTTGATAGACCGCCCGCAGTGAGGCCTGGCTCGAACTGAGCTTCCATCTGCCCGAGCTATTGTCCAGACGCAAATCGATGATGCCGAGATGGTCGCCCCAGCGGCCCGGCATCACGGTCGCCACGCCATGAATGCTGCCGCGTGCGATGTCGACTGCCGGGTAGCCGGCAAAGCTGTCGCTGGGAAATTCCGCATGGGCATGACCCAGCAGCAGCGCGTCGACGCCGGGTAGTCGGGCGAGTTGCGCGGCGACGTTTTCGGCAAAGCGCGACTGGCGCTCGGCTTTTTCGAAACCGCTGTGGGCAATCACCACCACCAGGTCCGCACCTTTGGCGCGCATCTCGGGCAGATAGCGCTGTGCGGTTTCGATGATGTCGAGCGCCTTGACCCGGCCTTGGAGGTTCTGCCGGTCCCACACCATGATCTGTGGCGGCACGAAGCCGATCACGCCGATCGTCAGCGGCTGCTGGTGCCCGGATTCGTCGGTGAAGCTGCGCTGCAGCAGCACATAGGGCTTGAAGACCGGTTGGCCGGTCTTCGCATCGACCACATTCGCATTCAGGTAAGGAAACTGGGCGCCCTGGATGGCCTGCTGCAGGAAGGGCAGGCCATAGTTGAATTCATGGTTGCCGAGATTGGCGGCGTCGACGCCGATCTGGTTCAACACCTTGTAGGCCGGATGCAAGTCGCCGGCGGCCAGCGGCTTGACCTGGGCCACATAGTCGCCCAGTGGATTGCCCTGCAGCAGATCGCCATTGTCAAACAGCAGGCTGTTGCTTGCTTCAGCGCGGGCAGCCTTGATCAAGCTGATCGTCTTGGCCAGGCCATATTCATCGGTCACCTTGTCCTGGTAATAGTCGTAGTTCAGCAGATTCATATGCAGATCGGTGGTCTGCATGATGCGAAGCTTCAACTCCACCGCCCCGGCCACTGTGCACAGCAGGCTGGTGCCGAGTATCAGGGCGGCAAGAAAATGGCAGTGGCGAATTCGCATCTTGGTTCCTGTAACCGGATTGACAAGATAAAAGAGCCCGCCAATTTATCCCTGGCGGGCTCCTTTCTGGGCTGTCATATCAGACCGTTACGCCCTTGGCGGTATCGGCATATTCCTTGATCCGGTCGAAGTTCATATAGCGGTAGATCTCGGCGGCATCCTGCTTGATGACGCTGATGTCGGTCAGGTATTCGGCCAGCGTGGGAATGCGGCCGATCTTGGACGCTATCGCTGCCAGCTCGGCCGAAGCCAGGTAGACATAGGTGTTCTTGCCGAGGCGATTCGGGAAGTTACGCGTGCTGGTCGAGATCACCGTCGCACCTTCCTTGACCTGCGCCTGATTGCCCATGCACAGGCTGCAGCCAGGCATTTCCAGTCGCGCGCCGGCGGTACCGAAATTGGCGTAATGACCTTCCTTGCTCAGCTCGGCCGCATCCATCTTGGTCGGTGGGGCGATCCACAGCTTGACCGGAATGTCGCGTCGACCTTCGAGCAGCTTGGATGCCGCGCGGAAATGGCCGATATTGGTCATGCAGGAACCGATGAAGACCTCGTCGATCTTGGTGCCGGCCACATCGCTGAGGAACTTGGCGTCGTCCGGATCGTTCGGGCAGCACAGGATAGGCTCCTTGATCTCGTTCATGTCGATCTCGATCACATGCGCGTATTCCGCATCGGCATCGGCTTGCAACAGCTGCGGATTGGCCAGCCAGGCCTCGACGGCCTGGATGCGGCGCTCCAGCGAACGCTTGTCCTTGTAGCCATCGGCGATCATGTTCTTCATCAGCACGATATTGCTGGTCAGATATTCCTGGACCGGCTCGGCGTTCAGGTGCACGGTGCAACCGGCGGAGGAGCGCTCGGCCGATGCATCCGACAGCTCGAAAGCCTGCTCGACGCGCAGGTCCGGTAAGCCTTCGATTTCCAGAATCCGACCCGAGAATTCATTGATCTTGCCGGCCTTGGCGACGGTCAGCAGGCCAGCCTTGATGCCGTAAAGCGGAATCGCGTGGACCAGATCGCGCAGCGTGATGCCGGGCTGCATTTCACCCTTGAAGCGCACCAGCACCGATTCGGGCATGTCCAGCGGCATCACGCCGGTGGCTGCACCGAAAGCGACCAGACCTGATCCGGCCGGGAAGGAGATACCGATCGGGAAGCGGGTGTGGCTGTCGCCGCCGGTGCCGACGGTATCGGGCAGCAGCAATCGGTTCAACCAGCTGTGGATGATGCCGTCGCCCGGACGCAAGGCGACGCCGCCGCGGTCGGAGATGAAAGCCGGCAATTCGCGGTGGGTTTTCACATCGACCTGCTTCGGGTAAGCTGCGGTGTGGCAAAAGCTCTGCATCACCATGTCGGCCGAGAAGCCCAGACAAGCCAGGTCCTTCAACTCGTCACGGGTCATCGGGCCGGTGGTGTCCTGCGAACCGACTGTGGTCATCTTCGGCTCGCAGTAGGTGCCCGGGCGAACGCCCTGGCCTTCAGGCAAGCCGACAGCGCGACCGACCATCTTCTGCGCCAAGGTGAAGCCGGCCTTGGTCTTGATCTGCGCGCTGGGCAGGCGGAAGGTGGTTGACGCAGGCAGGCCGAGGAACTCGCGGGCCTTGGCGGTCAGTGAACGGCCGATGATCAGGTTGATGCGGCCACCGGCGCGCACTTCGTCGAACATCACATCGCTTTTCAAGGTGAAGGTGGCGGCGACCGTACCGTTCTTTTCGATCTTGCCGTCATAGGGATAGATGTCGATCACATCGCCCATATTGAACGAGGAGACGTCGACTTCGATCGGCAGTGCGCCCGAATCTTCCTGGGTGTTGAAATAGATCGGCGCGATCTTGCCGCCCAAGGTGACGCCGCCAAAACGCTTGTTCGGCACGAAGGGAATGTCCTGGCCCGTGGCCCAGACAACGCTGTTGGTGGCCGATTTGCGCGAGCTGCCGGTACCGACGACATCGCCGACATAAGCGATCAGGTGGCCTTTGCTCTTCAAGGCCTCGATGAACTTCATCGGGCCACGCTTGCCGTCTTCTTCCGGGGTGATGCCGGGACGGGCATTCTTCAACATCGCCAGGTAATGCAGCGGAATGTCCGGGCGGCTCCAGGCGTCTGGGGCAGGCGACAGGTCATCGGTATTGGTTTCGCCGCTGACCTTGAAGACCGTTACGGTGATCTTGCGATCGACGTCCGGCCGTGAGGTGAACCATTCGGCATCAGCCCAGCTCTGCATGACTTCTGCAGCGAAGGCGTTGCCGGCCTTGGCCTTTTCCGCCACATCATGGAAGAAGTCAAACATCAACAACGTCTTCTTCAAGGCTGCGGCAGCGGTAGGTGCCACTTCGGCGTCGTCGAGTAAATCGATCAGCGACTTGACGTTGTAGCCACCCACCATCGTGCCGAGCAACTCGGCAGCCTTGGATTTGCTGATCAATGCCAGGGTCAAGTCGCCATGCGCAACGGCAGCCAGGAAGCTGGCCTTGACCTTGGCCGCATCATCGACGCCGGGCGGGACGCGGTGTGTCAGCAATTCCATCAGGAATTCGGCCTCACCTGCGGGCGGCGCCTTGATCAACTCGATAAGCGCAGCGGTCTGTTCAGCGCTCAGCGGCAATGGCGGAATGCCCATCGCAGCGCGTTCGGTAACATGGTTTCGGTAGGCTTGCAGCATCTTTTTCTCCAGAGATCAAGTAAGGGTAAGGGTCAGGCCAGAGTCGGTGTAATCACCTTCAGGCCCTTGAAATAGTCGCGGAAAAACCCCGCATCGCGGGTGATCAGGGCGTCGCACTGCAGCATGGCATGGGCGCCGACAAGGAAATCAGCCATCGTGCGCGCTACTGCCGGGTTGGTGACGGGCAAGTTCGCCGAGCGCAGGCGATGGTTGTATTTTCTTTGCATTTCGCCGGCGCGGATCGCGGCACGTTGGTCGAGCGAGACGAAACGCAAGCCCATGTCTTCAAGCGCGTCCATCACGTCGGAGCCTCGACCAAGACCGGCCGTGACTTCGCTGAGCACGACATCGCAGAGCACCACCGGCCCGGCAGTCAAGGCCAGGCGCAAGCTGGCTTCGGCAGCATCGGCGCGCGGGTCGTCGCCGAGCAGATCGATCAGGACTGAACTGTCAACCGCGATCATTTGGTGCTCAGCCTATTCTGCAATCGGATCGCCTGGCGCACGGCCGCGCAACTCACGCATGACGTCGTCGGTGCTGGTACCGGCAGGGAGCTTGAAGCGCCCGCGGGCGCGCGAAATCGCATCGTCGACATTCTTGCGCAGGATGATGCGGCTGCCGTCGAGCTCGACCTTCAACGTACTGCCCTTGCTCAGCCCCAGCGCATCGCGCACGGCTTTGGGCAAGGTGATCTGTCCGCGTTCGGCAACTGTCGCTTCCATCGCTGGGCTCCTGCAAAGTATGTCGAAATTATACGTACTTTTGTGGGCCTACTGCAATCGAGGAAGGGCCGCAGTTCAGCGAACGGGGGTGATGCCGATGCCGCCTTCGCTGCTGGGCGACTTGGCCGCAGCGTTGACCAAGGCCACCTGTGCCGGGTGCATGCAGGCGTCCGCCATCCTTTGGCCCAGGCGACTGTTCATCAGCATCGACTTGGTGGGAATTTGCAGCCAGACGACGCCGGCTTTTTTATCCTCCAGCCTGACCGCCCCGGTGGTGGTGGGCTCGGGCACCATCGTGTAATTCATCTTGCCAAATTGCAGGCTGAAGCGGCCCGGCTTCTCCGGGTGGGGCGTCAAATGCACTTTCTGGTTGAATTCACATTGCACCTCGCCGTGATGGACATGGGTGGCCACCAACAGTTGCGCCTCATCCAGCGCCAGTTCCTCCTCGGGCGCTGGCGCGACCACCTTGGCCGGCTTTAATTTGGTCGCCAGGCGACTGCGCGGGGTGTCATTTTCAACCGCCGCCGACCAGGCATTGCCGCCCAGCAGGATCAGCGCCCAGAGCATCGGCATGAACAGGGTTCGGCAAGTTGGCATGGCAGCGAATTCCGTTGAGCTTGAAGGCAAGATTGTGCGCGCATTGCAAGCACTCATATTTCGGTGGGTTGGAAATAGGCTTGCAGCACCTGCTTGGGCAAAGGCTGGCCAGTGCGGTGCGCGCGTTCGAGCAATTGCCAGAAGTAGCGGTAGCTGGCGCGGTCATGCAGGGCATGGCGATGCTGGATCGGGGCCCAATGCGCGGCTTGGGCCGCATCGATGATCTCGATGGCCTCCTCGATTTCGTCCAGACCCGGGGCAAATGCATCGAGGATCGGCTGAATCTGCCCGGGGTGAATGCTCCACATCCTGGTGCAGGCGAATTCGCGTGAAGCGCGCCGCGCTGCTGCCTTGATCGCTTGGGCATCCTTGAATTCGGTGACCACGCAGTGCGAAGGCGTCTTCGCATTGGCATGGGCGGCGGCGGAAATTTCCAGCTTCGCTCGGACCACCAGTGGGTGCGAGAACTGACCTCCTACGCTCATCGCCTGGCGCGGAATTGCACCTCGGTGCGCCGAGATGAAATCCATCAGACCGAAAGACAGCGACTCGATGCGCGGATGGGCGGCAATTGCCTGCACATCACGCAGCGCACCATGGGTCTCGATCAACACATGGACGGGCAGGGCCTTCTTGGTCCGATGATGCTTCAGCCTGGCATCGATGAAATCACAGGCCTGTTGCACATCCGCCAGATGGCGCGGCTTGGGCACCATCAGGTAAGCCAGTCGGTCACCAGCGGCCGAGATCAGTCCCTCGACATCGGCTTCGAAGCAAGCATGACCCAGCGGATGAACTCTGGCGCCGACCCGGCCATGACGGTTGTTCGGGCCATTCAGCAGCGAGGCCAGCAGCAGCACATGATCAGCTTCGCCGCCGATCGGTGCGCCGTCTTCGCAGTCGAGCGTGATGTCGAACAAGGGCCCCATTTGCGCCTGCAGCGCCAGGCTTTTGACCATGCGCGCCTCGACCCCGCAGTAATGGTCGACGACTGGCAGCAGGGTCGGGATCTCGCTTGATTCGAACAGCGCCTGACCGGGGTGGAGTGAATTTTTCAATGGATGCTCGCTAAAAAAAAGGCCGGCATGATGATATGCCGGCCTTCGTCATCAACCCCGCCCTCGGGCAAGAACGTCGGTATCAGAGCAAATGCTTGACGCCGTCCTGCTCGCCTTGCAGTTCGGCCAGGGTCTTGTTGATGCATTCCTGCGAGAACGCATCGATGTCCAGGCCAGCGATGATCTTGTATTCGCCGTTTTCGGTCGTGACCGGATAGCCGAAGATGATGTCTTTCGGGATGCCATATTCGCCGTTGGAGGCGATACCCATCGTGACCCATTTGCCATGGGTGCCCAGCGCCCAATCATGCATATGGTCGATCGCGGCATTGGCCGCCGAGGCTGCTGATGAGACGCCGCGCGCCGCAATGATGGCAGCACCGCGCTTGCCGACGGTCGGCAAAAAGTTGTCGCGGTTCCAGGCTTCGTCATTGATCATCGTCTTGACCGAAACGCCGTCGATCGTGGCAAAGCGGTAATCGGCGTACATCGTCGGTGAATGGTTGCCCCAGACAGCCAACTTCTCGATCGCGGCGACCGGCTTGCCGGTCTTGGCCGCGATCTGAGACAGCGCGCGGTTGTGGTCAAGGCGCAGCATTGCGGTGAAATTCTTGGCTGGCAGATCCGGCGCCGACTTCATCGCGATATAGGCATTGGTATTGGCCGGGTTGCCGACCACCAGCACCTTGACATTGCGCGAAGCGACAGCGTTCAACGCCTTGCCCTGGGCTGTGAAGATCTGCGCATTGGCGGCCAATAGGTCGGCACGCTCCATGCCCGGGCCGCGCGGCCTGGCGCCGACCAGCATGGCATAGTCGGTGTCCTTGAAGGCCTGCAGCGGGTCGCTATGGGCTTCGATGCCGGCGAGCAAGGGAAAGGCGCAGTCTTCCAACTCCATGATCACGCCCTTCAAGGCCTCCTGGACCTTGTCGACCGCCACTTCGAGCAGTTGCAGGATGACCGGTTGGTCCTTGCCCAGCATTTCGCCTGAGGCAATGCGGAACAGCAGGGCGTAGCCGATCTGGCCTGCGGCGCCGGTGACGGCAACGCGAACGGGTTTTTTGCTCATGGGAAGTCTCCGGAAGGGATGAAAAAATCGGGGTGCGGACCTTGCCGGCGCTGCAGTTCGGCCGCGAGGGCGTTATGGTTTCCAACTCAGGTGCCGCTCCAGTGTAGGCCAATACAAGGGCAATCCCCTATGAACGGTGAGCGAATCAGCTTGTTTTTGGCGCCAATCTGCCCGGTATTGGTAAAAACCCGACAGTCTTATGTCTTATAGAAGATGGCAAATAGACTGGAGGCTCCGGCTGTGCTGAAATCCGCGTATGCCAGCCGTCCCGCTTTCCAGCATGCCCCCCAGACAGGAAGCCGTCGCTTCCGGCGGACCCTTGTTCAGTCCCTTGTATCTTCAGATCAAGCGGCTGATCATCACCAGCCTGCAGGCCGGCGAGTGGAAGGCTGGCGACGCGATCCCCAGCGAGCAGGACTTGGCAGGGCGCTTCGGCGTCAGCCAGGGCACAGTACGCAAGGCCATCGACGAGTTGGCTGCCGAGAACCTGCTGGTGCGGCGTCAGGGCAAAGGCACATATGTGGCGACTCATGCCGAGCAGAAGGTCCAGTACCGCTTCCTGCGTTTGATGGCCGACGAAGGTCCGGTAGCGCTGGAGCGGCAACTGCTCGACTGCAAGCGCCAGCGCGCGCCGGCGGCGATTGCGCGCCGGTTGCAGATGCGCGCCGGCGAGCCAATGGTCGAAGTCCGCCGCTTGCTGCACAGCAAGGGGCAACCGGTGGTGCTCGACGACATCTGGCTGCCGGGCGATCTGTTCAAGGGCCTGACCACCGAACTGTTGAACCAGCACAAGGGGCCGTTTTACGAACTGTTCGAGACTGAATTCGGCGTTCACATGATCCGGGCCGAGGAAAAAATCCGCGCAGTCGCGGCTGACGCTGAAAGCGCAGCTTTGCTGCAGTTGCCGCTCGGCGCTCCGCTGCTGAGTGTCGAAAGGCTCTCGTTTACCTATGGCGACAAGGCGGTGGAACTGCGCCGCGGCCTTTACAGTACGGATTCGCATTTCTACCGCAATGTCCTTAATTGACCTTGCATTGACCGAACCAGGGCAGCGGCCGGCGCCGGTTCTGCTGCGTTGCAATAAACTCTACAAGTTACGAACTGATTACAGAGGGTGGGTATGACAGACAACAGCAAGGCCAGGCCGGTTTTCCGCAACATCCATGTGACCCAGTTGGCCGCCTATCGGTTGCCGCCGGCGGGCATCGTCTCCATCCTGCACCGCATCAGCGGGCTGCTGCTGTTCTTGCTGCTGCCTTTCATCATCTGGATGTTTGACAACAGCGTCAGCACAGAAATTTCATTCGACACCTTCACCAACGCCTTCGTGGCCGGTATCGGCGGGTTACCGGGCTGGTTTATCAAGCTGGTCGCACTCGGGTTGATCTGGGGTTATCTGCACCATTTCATTGCCGGCGTGCGCCACCTCTGGATGGACGCCACACATAGCGTCAGCCTGGAACAAGGCCACAACTCAGCCTTGATCACGCTGGTCAGCAGCATCGGCTTGACCCTGTTGCTGGGCGCCAAGCTGTTCGGTATTTATTGAAATCGAGACACTGACAATGACTACTTTTGGATCCAAACGCACTGTCGTCGGTGCCCATTACGGTCTGCGCGACTGGTTGGCGCAGCGCGTCACGGCCGTACTGATGGCCTTGTTTACCGTGGCCCTGCTGGTGCAGGTGCTGCTGCCAGGGCAGCTTGATTACGATCGCTGGGCGGGCATTTTTTCGCAGCAGTGGATGAAGGCCCTGACCTTTGTCGTGATTCTGTCCCTGGCTTATCACGCCTGGGTCGGCATGCGCGACATCTGGATGGATTATGTGCAACCGTTGGGCATCCGCCTGGGCCTGCATGTGTTCACGATTGTTTGGTTGCTTGCTTGCGCCGGTTGGGCGATCCAAGTGCTCTGGAGACTGTAATGGTGGTGACTGACTTGAAAACTATTCCCTCGCGTAAATTTGATGTCGTCATCGTCGGTGCCGGCGGTTCGGGCATGCGCGCGGCCTTGCAGTTGTCGCTGGCCGGGCTGAATGTGGCTGTATTGAGCAAGGTCTTCCCGACCCGCTCGCACACGGTGGCTGCCCAGGGCGGTATCGGTGCATCGCTTGGCAATATGTCCGAGGACAACTGGCATTTCCACTTTTTCGACACCGTCAAGGGCTCGGACTGGCTGGGCGACCAGGACGCAATCGAATTCATGTGCCGTGAAGCGCCGAAGGTGGTTTACGAGCTCGAGCATTTCGGCATGCCTTTCGACCGCAATGCCGACGGCACGATCTACCAGCGTCCGTTCGGCGGCCACACCGCCAATTACGGCGAGAAGCCGGTGCAGCGCGCCTGTGCTGCAGCCGACCGTACCGGGCATGCGATGCTGCACACGCTCTATCAACAGAACGTCAAAGCGCATACCCAGTTCTTCGTTGAATGGATGGCGCAGGATCTGATCCGTGACGAGTCCGGCGATGTCGTCGGTGTCACGGCGCTGGAAATGGAAACCGGCGAACTGCACATCTTGCAGGCCAAGACGGTGATGTTGGCGACCGGCGGCGCCGGCCGCATCTTTGCTGCATCGACCAATGCCTTCATCAATACCGGCGACGGCCTGGGCATGGCGGCGCGCGCCGGCATACCGCTCGAAGACATGGAGTTCTGGCAGTTCCACCCGACCGGCGTGGCCGGCGCTGGCGTGCTGCTGACCGAAGGCTGCCGCGGCGAGGGCGCGATTCTGCGCAACAGCGATGGCGAGCGCTTCATGGAACGCTATGCACCGCAGTACAAGGATCTGGCACCGCGTGATTTCGTCTCGCGCTGCATGGACCAGGAAATCAAGGAAGGGCGCGGCTGCGGTCCGAACAAGGACTACATCGCCCTCGATATGACCCATCTGGGTGCCGATACGATCATGAAGCGCCTGCCCAGTGTGCTCGAGATCGGCCACAACTTTGCCAATGTCGACATTACCAAGGAATCGATCCCGGTCGTGCCGACGATCCATTACCAGATGGGCGGCATCCCGACCAATATCCATGGCCAGGTGGTGATTCCCAAGGACGGCGACCCGAATGCGGTCGTCAATGGGCTTTATGCCGTGGGTGAATGTTCTTGCGTCAGCGTGCATGGCGCCAATCGGCTGGGTACCAATTCGCTGCTCGACCTGCTGGTCTTCGGCCGTGCGGCCGGCAACCATATCGTCGAATCGGGTCTGAAGGGCAAGAACCACAAGGCCTTGCCTGCCGACGCCGGTGCCCAATCAGTAGCGCGGCTTGCCCGGCTCGACGGCAGTACCGATGGCGAATATGCCCAGGATGTGGCCAACGATTTGCGCAATGCGATGCAGTTGCATGCCGGCGTATTCCGCACCCAGGCTTCTCTCGATGCGGGTGTGCTGAAGATCGCCGAGATTGCCGAGCGGGTGAAGAACATCACCTTGAAGGACAAATCCAAGGTCTTCAACACCGCGCGCATCGAGGCGCTTGAGGTCGACAATCTGATCGAGGCCGCATTGGCGACCATCGTTTCTGCCGCCGCGCGCCGCGAAAGCCGCGGAGCCCATACGGTGGATGACTACGCCGACAGCGCCGAATTTCCGAACGGACGCAATGACGTCGAATGGCTCAAGCACACGCTCTGGTATGCCGAAGGCAATCGCCTCGATTACAAGCCGGTCAAGCTGCAGCCGTTGACTGCCGAGTCGATCCCGCCCAAGGTGCGCACGTTCTAAGCAACGTCCGCCAACGAACTGAACCCAGTCAAGGAATTCACAATGACCAAGCGTACCTTCCAGATTTACCGCTACGACCCGGATCAGGATGCCAAGCCCTATATGCAGACGATCGAGGTTGAACTCGACGGCACCGAGCGCATGCTGCTCGATGCGCTGGGCAAGCTCAAGGCGGTTGACCCGACCTTGTCGTTCCGGCGCAGTTGCCGCGAGGGTGTTTGCGGCTCGGACGCCATGAACATCAATGGCAAGAATGGGCTGGCCTGCCTGACAAATATGCGCACCTTGCCTGGCGTGATCGTGCTCAAGCCGCTACCCGGCCTGCCGGTGATTCGCGATCTGATCGTCGACATGACGCAGTTCTTCAAGCAGTACAACTCGATCAAGCCCTATCTGGTCAACAGCACGCCGCTGCCTGACAAGGAGCGCCTGCAGTTCCCGGAGGAGCGTGAAGAGCTGAACGGCCTCTACGAGTGCATCCTGTGCGCGAGCTGCTCGACCGCCTGCCCGAGCTTCTGGTGGAATCCGGACAAGTTCGTCGGCCCGGCCGGACTGCTGCAGGCCTACCGCTTCATCGCTGACAGCCGCGACGAGGCCACCGCCGAGCGGCTCGACAATCTTGAAGATCCCTATCGCCTGTTCCGCTGCCACACCATCATGAACTGCGTCGATGTCTGCCCGAAGGGTTTGAACCCGACCAAGGCAATCGGCAAGATCAAGGAAATGATGGTTCGACGAGCCATTTAAGCCCTCGAAGCGGAAAATGCAAGATGAATGCTGAAACCTTGATCGACGAGAGAGCCCTGTCCAAGCTGCGCTGGCGTTGCCGGCGCGGACTGCTGGAGAACGATATTTTCATCGACCGTTTTTTCAACCGTTTTGCTGATTCACTGACCGAAATCCAGGCCGAGGGCCTGCGGGTGCTGATGGACTTGTCAGATAACGATCTGCTGGACCTGTTGCTGCGCCGCAAGGAACCCGAGGGTGAACTGGACCGCCCCGATGTTCTGGAAACCCTGGGCATGCTCAGGATCATTCAATAAATATTCACCCAAGCTACCTTAGGAAATCTCATGACACCGTCCGACGTCAAAGCCACCCTGTCGTTCTCTGATGGCAGTGCCAGCATGGATCTGCCGATCTACAAAGGTACGGTAGGGCCCGATGTGATCGACATCCGCAAGCTCTATGCGCAGACCGGCAAATTCACTTACGACCCGGGCTTCCTGTCGACCGCATCGTGCAATTCGAACATCACCTATATCGACGGTGACAAGGGCGAGTTGCTGTACCGTGGCTACCCGATCGAGCAACTGGCGACCAACTGCGATTTCCTCGAAACCTGCCATCTGTTGCTCTACGGCGAACTGCCCGATCTGGCCAAGAAGACGGCCTTCGTCAAACTTGTGACCAACCACACAATGGTCAACGAGCAGATGCAGTTCTTCCTGCGCGGATTCCGCCGCGATGCCCATCCGATGGCGGTGATGACCGGACTGGTCGGCGGCCTGTCAGCCTTTTATCACGACAGCACTGACATCAATAATCCGCAACACCGCGAAATCGCCGCGATCCGCCTGATTGCGAAGATGCCCACGCTGGTGGCGATGTCCTACAAGTATTCGATCGGCCAGCCCTTCATCTATCCGCGCAACGACCTCGGCTATACCGCGAACTTCATGCACATGATGTTCGCCACGCCTTGCGAGACTTACGAAACCAACGATGTGCTGGTGCGTGCGATGGACCGCATCTTCATCCTGCATGCCGACCATGAGCAGAACGCGTCGACTTCGACCGTGCGCTTGTGCGGCAGTTCGGGCACCAACCCGTTTGCGGCGATTGCCGCCGGCGTTGCCTGCCTCTGGGGCCCGGCTCACGGGGGTGCCAACGAAGCGGCGCTGAACATGTTGGAAGACATCCAACGCAACGGTGGCATCGAGAAGATTGGCGAGTTCATCAAGAACGTGAAAGACAAGAACTCCACCGTCAAGCTGATGGGCTTCGGTCACCGTGTCTACAAGAACTACGACCCGCGCGCCAAGCTGATGCGTGAAACCTGTTATGAAGTGCTGAACGCGCTGGGCCTGCAGGACGATCCATTGTTCAAGCTGGCGATGGCGCTGGAAAAGATCGCGCTGGAAGATGAATACTTTGTCTCGCGCAAGCTCTATCCGAATGTCGACTTCTATTCGGGCATTGTGCAGCGCGCGATCGGTATCCCGGTCAGCCTGTTCACCGCGATTTTTGCGCTGGCCCGCACGGTGGGCTGGATCGCACAGTTGAACGAAATGATCGGCGACCCCGAGTACAAGATCGGCCGTCCGCGCCAGTTGTTCGTCGGCTCGACTTCGCGCAACGTGCTGCCCATCGGCCAGCGCTGATCCGCATTCGATTGATCGCCCTTGCAGTGATGCTCGCTGCAGGGGCCTTTTTTTGCCTGTCAGGGATGCCAACGCCGGTCGGCTATGCTGCAGTGCGCGGACACAGTTGCCGCGGCTGGAAGTTGGCGCGGCAGCGTCCGCAACAAACTGACGATCGTGATGACAGAGCAAAAGCGCAATATGGAGGCAGTCGGGATGTGGGACGCTGAGCGATCAGCCGCGGCGATGGCGGTCAGCCCAAGCCAGGTCATCTTGGATACCGACCCCGGCGTTGATGATGCCATGGCGCTTTATCTGCTGGCGCGTCATCCCTTGATCGATCTGCTCGCGGTTACGACCGTCTACGGCAATGCATCGATTGCAACGACTACCCGCAATGCCCTGGCGCTGTGCGGCCTTTATGGACTGACTATGCCGGTCGCTGCAGGGGCTGCCGGGCCTCTGCAAGCGCTGGCTGAAGAAAGGTTCCCCAGCCATGTGCATGGCCTTGACGGTCTGGGTGGGGCTGCCGGGTTGGCCGCTGCGGTGGCACTGCCTGATAGCCACCTGGATGCTCGTCCCGCATGGCAGTTGATCTGCGAGTTGGTCAATGCAGCGCCTGGCGAGATCACCCTGATCGCGGTCGGTCCCTTGACCAATCTGGCCCTGGCCTTGCAGCATGACCCCGGCATCGCAGGCAAGTTACGTCAGGTCGTCGTCATGGGCGGGGCTTTTGGCATCAAGGGCCATTGCGGCAATATCACCGCGGAGGCCGAAGCCAATATTTTTTGCGATCCGCAGGCTGCCGCGCTGGTGTTCGGCGCCCCTTGGAAGGTGGTCATCGTCGGCCTCGATGTGACCCAGGAGGTGGTGATGACCGAGGCTTATCTGGCCAAGCTGCAGGGCCGTGGTGGACCAGTCGGCGATTTCCTCTGGCAGGCGACGCGGCATTACCAGGACTTTTACGATTCGCGCGATGCCATCAAGGGCATTTACTCCCATGACGCCAGCGCAGTGGCTTTCGTCATCGAGCCGTCGGCCTTCGACCTGCGTGCCGGGGCGGTGCAAGTGCGGCTTGATGGAGCGGCACGCGGTCAGACCACGCAGGACCCGCAGCAAGCGGGCCAGACTCAGTTGGTCTGTGTCGGCGTCAGGCCGGACCGGGTGCTGGCCTTGTTTGAACAGATTTTTGAATGAGCTGAATGGCAAATTCGAAATCCACAGTGATTCTGAAAGCCCGCTGGGTACTGCCCATGAGCCCGGGCAGCGACTTGCTGCACGAACATGCGCTGGTGATGATCGGCGAACGTATTGCCGCTGTTCTGCCTTGGGCCCAGGCCCAGGCCCGCTACCCGGATGCCTTGCTGGTCGAGTTGCCTGACCATGTGCTGATTCCCGGTTTGATCAACGGGCATACCCATTCGGCGATGTCCTTGCTGCGCGGCGTTGTCGATGATGTGCCGCTGAAGGTCTGGCTCAACAAGCATATCTGGCCGCTGGAGCGGCGCTGGGTCAGCGAGGACTGGACTTACCAGGGCTCCTTGCTGTCTGCCGCAGAGGCGCTGCGTGGTGGCGTCACCTACCTCAACGACATGTATTTCTATCCGGCAGCGATGGCCAGGGCTGCGATCGACAGCGGTATTCGCGCCGGCGTTTCGATCAACGTGATCGACTTTCCGACCGGCTATGCGGCCAATGCCGACGAATATATTGCCCGCGGCCTTGAAGCCTACGAGCAGTTCAAAGGCCAGGCTTCGCTGGACTGGACTTCAGCGCCCCATGCGCCATACACCGTGTCGGACGAGACCTTCGTGCAGTTGCGTGAACTCGCCCTCAAGCATGGCATGAAGATGCATTGCCATATCCATGAGACACAGGCGGAGGTCGACGACAGCCTGAAGCAGTACGGCATCCGACCGCTCGAACGCTTGAACCGGCTCGGCCTGCTCAACGAACAGATGCTGGCCGTGCATATGGTGCATTTGAGCGATGCTGAAATTGAGATGCTGGCGCGCCAGGGCGTACATCTGGTGCACAACCCGAACTCGAATCTGAAACTGGCCTCCGGCATCTGCCCGGTCAGCGCGCTGGAGGCGGCCGGTGTCAATGTGATCCTGGGCAGTGATGGTGCGGCATCGAACAACCGCCAGGACATGTTGGGCGAGATCCGCGCTGCAGCGTTGCTGGCCAAAGGCAGCAGCGGTGACCCGACCTGTGTCTCGGCGCGCAGCGCCTTGGAAATGGCAACGATTCGCGCGGCCAGGGCAATAGGCCGTGGCGATGATCTGGGTTCACTCGAGGTTGGCAAATTCGCTGATGTGGTGGCGGTGTCGCTGGCCTCGCTTGAATGCCGGCCGGTCTACAACCCGATGGCGCAACTCGTCTATGTCGCCGGGCGCGAGCATGTCTCGGATGTCTGGGTGGGCGGACGCCAGCTCTTGAAAGGCCGCGAGCTGACGACGATCGACCAAGGCGCTTTGCTTGACCGGATCGAATTTATCGTCGCCGCGATGAAGTCCGAACGCTGAGTTGACATCCTCCCCGCCCTAAAGGGCGGGGATTCCCTCTGCAGGGGCTGCATGTCCGCAGCCGGCTCTGAACTTTGACAGGATATTGCGAGCAGCGTTCACATCACGATCATGCAAACCCTCACACCCCCAGCAGGTCCATTGCCTTATTGCAAGACCTTCGAGCCCTTTGGGTCCCCCG
>CAIJIT010000053.1 GCA_903820745.1 uncultured Burkholderiales bacterium | reverse complement strand
TGGAGTTGGACGGCAGCGAAGCTGCAAGCGGCCAGCCCGGCGAAGTCTGGCTGCGCGGCGTCAGCCTGATGCAGGGCTATTGGCGCCAGCCAGAAGCAACCCGAACCGCGCTGCATGACGGTTGGTTCCGCAGCGGTGACATCGGTGTTCTTGACGCCGCCGGCTATCTGAGCATCGTCGACCGGATCAAGGATGTGATCAACCGCATGGGTGAAAAAATCGCCGCCGCCGAGATCGAGTCCTGCCTCTTGCAGCACCCGGAAGTCAGCGAAGCGGCGGTGTTCGCCCAGCCCGACCTGCAGACCGGCGAAGCCGTCGCAGCGGTCGTGGTGCTCCGCGAGCACAGCCTTGTCGACGCGGAAGCATTGCGTCGCCATGTTGCCGGCCGATTGGCCGCCTACAAGGTGCCGCTGATCATCCACCTGCGCTTCGAAGCGCTGCCGCGCAACCCGACTGGCAAGCTGCTCAAACAGCAGATCAAGCAGCAATATCTGGGCTGAGCAAGCCAGACGGGAAGAGTCGGGCGCCTGAATTAAAAAGGGCTGCAAGGGTTTGATCCCCTGCAGCCCCTTCAAGCCCTGCGGGCTTGCTGTTTTACCAGCGGTAGTTGAAGGTCACGCCCATCGTGCGTGGGTCGCTCCAGTAGCCCATCTGGAAGAAGCCCGAAACATCCATCTGGGCGATCATCGTGTGTTGATTGGTCACGTTCTTGACCCAGAACGCCGCTTCGGCTTCACCCTTGCCGCCAAGCTTGATGCCGGTCATCTGCAACTTCACGTTCAAAGTCTTGGTTGCTGGCAACAGCGACTCGGCAGCCGTATTGCCGACGGTTGCATTGGCTGCAGTGGCGCTGATCTGGCCAGGGTAGCCATAGCGGTCTGCCACATACTTGAAGTCAACCATGGCATTCAGGTTTGCACCCGAACTCAAGGTTGCCAGGCGGCTGTCGAGGTTCAGGTTGAAGGTGTGCTTGGGCGCACCTGAAACCACCGTGTTGCTCGCCGCATCGATCGGAGCGCCAGCAGGGCTGGTGGTCAGATATTGACCAAATTTCGCATCGGTATAGCCGTAGGTGAGGGTGCCGCGCAGGTCACGTGTGATTCTCGCTGCTGCATCGATTTCCAGGCCCTGAGTGCGCAATTTCCCTGCGTTGATGATCGTCGCGTTGATCGATCCCGCTGGCAAATAGCTGACCTGGTAGTTGCTCACGTCGGTACGGAACAAATTGGCGCTGATCTGTCCCTTGCCGTCCCAGATCGACGATTTCACACCGACTTCAATAACTTTCGAGGTCTCAGGCAGGTACGGCATATTCGGGCCGCTGACACCTGCGATGACCGGTGCTTCAGCCGGGAAGCCGCCGCTCTTGAAACCCTGTGCCAGGCGACCGAAGATATTCGTATCGGCGTTCAGGCGGAACAGCAGGTTGAAACTCGGTGTGAACTTCGAGAACGTGGCCGAAGCGTCCGTGTTGACTGTCGTCGGTTTGTTTTGAACGAAGTTCGAATCGGTCGGGTAGCGCCAGGATGTTCCACCCTTGGTTTCCTGCGTATAACGGCCACCCAGCGTTGCAGTCCATGACTTGTCGATGTCCCAGTCGACCTGGCCATAAGCGGCTTTGGAGTTGCTGCTGACACGGAAGTTTGCAGATTGATAACCGACCATCTGTGGCGCGAAGGTCAGCATCGTGCCTGATTGATTCTGCAAGGTAGTGCCATCGTCGCTGTAGAAATACAAGCCTGCGACATAGCGCAGCGGGCCTGAATTGCCGATCAGCTGGAACTCGTTGGAGAAGGCCGAATAGTCGGTATCGCGCTTGCCCTGGAAGATCAGATCGGGTGTGCCGTCATAGTCGCCGGCATCCGCATAAACCATCTTGCGGAAGGAGCCTGTGTACTTCAGGGTGTTGTCGGGGTTGATCTTGTACTCGACCTTGACCGAATTGCCATTGGTGTCAGCGCGCTGGTAGCCAGCGATGCTGCCACCAGCAACTGACGTTGGATAGCCGTTGATGACATATTGCTTCATACCGACACCGATGCCGGTTGAAGGCAGGTAGCAAACCGTGCCGACCTTGTACAAGCAAGTCGGATTCTGGAACGCGTACGTGGTTTGCGCAATCAGCGAAGTCATCGGATAGAGCGAGCCGTAACCGGTCGACGAAACCAGTGAACCCGCCGGCATCGTCTCATTGATCCGGCTGATGTCAGCCGCGAAATCGATCGTCAAATCCTTGCTCGCTTCGAGGCGCGCCGCGATACGACCAGCCTTGCGGTTCTTGTCACCCCAGGCCTTGCCGTTCGGGTTGGTGATGAAACCGTCCTGGGCTTCATTGCGTGCTGAGACCGACAGGCTGAGGGCGCCCATCTTGGCGAAGTCGACGCTGATACGCTCGAGCTTGCGGTTGAAGTTGCCGAATTCCACACCAGCACTGCCGCCAAAGATGCCGGAAGGCTTGCGCGTCACGAAGTTGATCGCGCCGGCTTCGGTGTTCTTGCCGAACAAGGTGCCTTGCGGGCCGCGCAGCGCTTCAAGTTGCTCGATGTCGACCAGGTCAAACAGCGCGCCCATGTTCTTGCCGACGAATACGCCGTCGACATACAGACCGACTGAAGGATCAGCCCAGATCGAAGGCTGACCTGAAGCAATACCTCGCATGCCGACAGCGGCGATCAAGCCTGAAACCGGCGTGTTGCTCATATTCAAATTAGGAATCACGCCGCTGAGGCCTTTCGGTCCCTCGATACCGCGGGCTTCGAGTTGTTCGCCTGAGATGGCAGTAACCGCCAAAGGCACGTCAAGGATTTTCTCCTTGCGTTTCTGGGCCGTGATGACGACGGTCTCGAGCTTGTCGGTGGCCTGGCTCGGATCATTTTCGCCGGCGGCAACTGCGACCGAGCCGTAGATCAAGCCGATCGTCAATGGAAGCAGCTTCACAGCCAGCTTTGACTCACAATGTGGGAACTTCATTCCGTTGTCTCCTTGTTTGATATGGAAATGATCCAAGTCATGCTTGGCTCGATAAGGCCTGTGCATTTTCGGACTGTGGCTTATCCCAACATCGTCTAAAAGGACTAAGTGCAAATCGGCAACGCCGATGGACTGCAATCCGTACGCTCTTGTTTCACTTTCAAGCTCTTCCGCCATAGTCCCATCAGACGATGGGTACCCTCGCGATGCAGCAGAAAATCGCGACCAATTCGGGCCTGCAGGCCCCAGGCAAAGCAAGGAAGGTTGATTCATGGGATTGCAAGGCAAGGCGGCCCTGGTTGGGGCGGCTCAGTACAAACCAGAAAAATACGCCAGCGCGCCGCGCATGTTCCA
>CAIJIT010000052.1 GCA_903820745.1 uncultured Burkholderiales bacterium | reverse complement strand
GCCGTCGACAGTCGATGCCAGGGCCAGCCTGCGGGCAAACTCCTGGCAGTACGATTCGTCGGGCCAAAGCAGCTGGTGGGTTTCTAGAATGGGCAAATGACGCAAGCTCGGGAAATAGGCAAGGGGATCGACGCACAAGCGCTGATGGTAAAGCTGCGTGCCTGGGCGCTTGAGCTCGGATTTTCACAGATCGGCGTGGCCGATGTCGATTTGAGTTCGGCCGAGCCGGGCCTGCAAGCCTGGCTCGACGCCGGTTGGCATGGCAGCATGGACTATATGCAGTCGCATGGCATGAAGCGCGCCCGGCCGGCCGAACTGGTGCCGGGCACGCTGCGGGTGTTGACCGCGAGGATGGACTATTTGTCGCGCGACACCGCGTCGGACTGGCAAGCCGTCGAATGGCAGGGCCTGGGCCAAGCCGGCCGCGCCCAGATTTCGCTCTATGCCAGGGGACGCGACTATCACAAGGTGCTGCGCAGCCGCTTGCAGCAATTGAGCGAACGACTGGCAGCCGAGATCGGGCCTTTCGGGCACCGCGTGTTCACCGATTCGGCGCCGGTGCTTGAGGTCGAACTGGCCTCGCGTTCGGGCATCGGCTGGCGTGGCAAGCACACGCTGGCCTTGCACCGTGAAGCCGGGTCGATGTTTTTTCTGGGCGAAATATTTCTCGATCTGGCGTTGCCGCTGAGCGAGCCGGTGAGCGCGCATTGCGGTGAATGCAATGCCTGTGCCGAGGTCTGCCCGACCGCGGCGATCACCGCCCCCTACCGGGTTGACGCCAGGCGCTGCATCGCTTATCTGACGATCGAGCATGACGGAGCGATTCCGCTCGAGCTGCGCCCGCTGATCGGCAACCGCATCTATGGCTGCGACGATTGCCAGCTGATCTGCCCCTGGAACAAGTTCGCCAAGTTCAGCCCGCTGGCTGATTTTGACGCCCGCCCGGCCTTGCAGTCGCAGGATCTGCTGACGCTGTGGCGCTGGGACGAAGGCGAGTTTTTGCGCCGCACCGAGGGCAGTGCGATCCGCCGCATCGGCCATTTGCGCTGGCAGCGCAACCTGGCGGTGGCGATCGGCAATGCCTTGTGCAAGGCCGATGACGCCGGACTCCGCGCCGCCCTGTTGGCTTCGCGCCCGACCGCGACGGCGATGCTGGCCGAGCATATCGACTGGGCGCTGGCGCAGTTTGGTAAGCCCTGAAGCTTCCTTGCCGGAATCAGCTGAACTTCAGGACCAGCAGCCACAGCGGCAGGGTGAACATGCCCAGCAAGGTCGAAAGCGTCACCAAGCCGGCCACATAGGGGCCTTGGCCGCCCATGCGTGAGGCCAGCACGTAGGCACTCGGCGCGGTCGGCAGGGCGGCAAACATCACCAGCAAGGCACGCTGTCCGGTCGGCAGCTCAAGCAGCGCCGCCAGCGCCAAGGCCAGCAGCGGCAGCAGCCCATGGCGAATCGACAGCAGGGCGGCGGCCAGCCAGCCCGCGTCTTTCATGGCGCCAAAGCGCAGGCCTGCACCAACAGCCATCAAGCCCAAGGGCAGGGCGGCGACGCCGATGCGGTGCAAGGTCAGGGTCGCCGCCTCGGGCAGATGCAGGCCGGCCAGATTGGCGCTGAGGCCGGCCAAGGTGGCGATGATCAGCGGGTTGCGCGACAGTTCGCGCCAATAAGCATGGCCGCCATGACGCGCCAGCGGCCAGACCGCAGCGACATTGCAGATCGGCACACAAAGGGCGATCAGCAGCGCCACCCAGGCCACCCCTTGCGCACCCTGCAAACGCTCGGCCAATGCCAGCGCGATGAAGGAGTTGAAGCGAAAAGCGACCTGCGCGCCCGAGGCATGGAAGCGGTTCAGCGGCGCTTTGGCCACCGCAGGCAGCAGCAGCAGGCTGTGGGCGAGCAAGACACCAGCGAAAATCGTCGCCGGTCCGGCCATTGCAAG
>CAIJIT010000051.1 GCA_903820745.1 uncultured Burkholderiales bacterium | reverse complement strand
CTTGAAGACAATCTGCGCGTTCCCAGCGGCGTCAGCTATATGCTGGAAAACCGCAAGATGATGATGCGGCTGTTTCCCGACCTGTTTGCCCAGCACCGCATCGCGCCGGTCGCCCATTACCCCGATCTGCTGCTCGAGACGCTACGCAGCGTCAGCCCTCACGGCGTCAACGAACCCACCGTGGTGGTGCTGACGCCCGGCATGTACAACTCGGCCTATTTCGAGCATGCCTTCCTGGCCCAGCAAATGGGCGTTGACCTGGTCGAAGGCCAGGATCTGTTCGTGCAGGACAAGATCGTCTTCATGCGGACCACAAGAGGCCCCAAGCAGGTCGATGTGATCTACCGCCGGCTCGACGACGACTTCCTCGATCCGCTGGTGTTCCGCAAGGATTCGACTCTGGGCTGCGCCGGCCTGGTCGAAGCCTACAAGGCGGGCAATGTAACGCTGTCGAACGCGATCGGCACCGGCATTGCCGACGACAAGTCGATCTACCCCTATGTGCCGAAGATGATCGAGTTCTATCTGGGCGAAAAGCCGATCCTCAACAACGTACCCACCTTCCAATGCCGCGATCCTGAAGCCCTAGGCTATGTGTTGGCCAATCTGCCCGAACTGGTCGTCAAGGAAGTGCATGGCGCTGGCGGCTACGGCATGCTGGTCGGTCCGGCGGCGACCAAGCAGGAGATCGCTGATTTCCGCGCTGTCCTGATCGCCAATCCGGGCAATTACATCGCGCAGCCGACGCTGAGTTTGTCGACCTGCCCGACCTATGTCGATGCAGGCATCGCACCACGCCATATCGACCTGCGGCCCTTTGTGCTTTCCGGCGCCACGGTGCAGATGGTGCCCGGCGGCCTGACCCGCGTCGCCTTGAAAGAGGGCTCGCTGGTCGTCAACAGCAGCCAGGGCGGCGGCACCAAAGACACCTGGGTACTCGAGGACTGACATGCTATCTAGAACCGCAGACCACCTCTTCTGGCTCTCTCGTTATATGGAGAGGGCCGAGAACACCGCCCGCATGCTCGACGTCAACTATCAGACCTCGCTGCTACCCCAATCCGCCGCTGCCGCTGAGCAGAGCTGGCGCGGCATTTTGTCGATCTCGGAGCTCAGCGACGACTACCAGAAGTATTACGGCGACATCGATGCGAAGCGGGTCAAGGACTTCATCGTCCGGGATGAGCGCAACCCTTCATCGATTCTGAGTTGCCTGCGCGAAGCACGCGAAAACGCCAGGGCCGTGCGCGGCACCTTGACCACCGAAGTCTGGGAAACCACCAACCAGACCTGGCTCGAATTCAAGCGCCTGATCGACGACGGCATGCTGGCGCGCGACCCTTCAGCGCTGTTCGAATGGGTCAAGTTCCGTTCCCACTTGTCGCGCGGCGTGACGGTCGGCACGATGCTTCAGGATGAGGCCTTCAACTTCATCCGCATCGGCTCTTTCCTTGAGCGCGCTGACAATACCGCCAGGCTGCTCGACGTCAAGTTCCACGCAATGGAAAACAGCCCGGAAAGCGAAGGCGCTATCGATTTCTATCATTGGTCGGCGGTCCTGCGTTCGGTGTCGGGCCTGGAGATTTATCGCAAGGTCTACAGCAATGCGATCGCACCCGACAAGGTGGCCGAGTTGCTGATGCTGCGGCCGAATATGCCGCGCTCACTCGCTCATTGCATGGGCCAGTTGTTCAACAACCTGAAGCGCGTCGCCAACGACCAATCGGCAGAAACGCTGCGCCAAGCCGGCAGGCTGCATGCCGACATCGAATATGCCCGGATTGACGAAATCCTTGAAACCGGCCTGCATGAGTTTCTCAGCAGTTTCCTCGAGCGGATCGGCGAGCTCGGCATGGGCATCAGTCGCGACTTCCTGATGCCTCGAACCTGAGCTCAAACCGGTACGACAAAAGCAATTCGCTGATCGCCTTTCGG
>CAIJIT010000050.1 GCA_903820745.1 uncultured Burkholderiales bacterium | reverse complement strand
TTGGCTTCAACCTTGGCATCGAAGTTGGCCAGGGCATCTTCGTGCTGTCGCTGCTGGGCTCGCTGGCGCTGCTGTCGCGCCTGGCGCGTTTGGCCCCTGCGGACTGGCACAGGCGGTTCCAGGGTTTTCAGGCTGCAAATCTGGCCAACTCGCTGGCGGCGGTGGTCGGCATGTGCTGGCTGGTCGAGCGCATCGGCGCCTGAATCTTCCGGCTCGGCCATACTCCAGGCTTGCCATAGTCTGGAGTTGCAATGCGTATCGATATTGGTCAGGGCGTGAGATTGTTCGTCGATGTCGAGGGGCTGGCGCTGGTGCCCGACGGCCCGCTGATGCGCGAAAAGCCGACTCTTGTTTGCCTGCATGGCGGCCCGGGTTTTGACCATTCGGGCTTCAAACCGGCTTTCTCTGGCCTGGCCGACATCGCGCAGATCGTCTATTACGACCACCGCGGTCATGGCCGCAGCGATGAGCGGCCCAGCAGCGAATGGACGCTCGACATCTGGGCCGATGACGTGGTGCGGCTTTGCGACGCGCTGGGCATCGTCAAACCGATCGTGCTGGGGCAATCGTTTGGTGGTTTTGTCGCGCAGCGCTATATCGCGCGCCACCCCGGCCATGCGTCCAAGGTCATTCTGTCGAGCACCTCGCCGCATATGGCGCTGGAGCGCAAGCTGGTGATGTTCGAAAAGCTCGGTGGCAAGGCGGCGCGGGAGCTGGCGCGCCAGTTCTGGAGCCAGCCCGATCCGCAGACCTGGGCCGCTTACTGGGTTGGCTGCCGCAAGCTCTACAACCGCACCGAGCCAAGCGATCCTCAAGCCGCCCAGCGCATGCTGGTGCGCGACGAGATTCTTTTGCACTTTGTTGCCGGCGAAAAACAGGGCCTGGATTTGTTACCCGGCCTGGCCGCGGCGCAATGCCCGGTGCTGGTGATGGCTGGCGAAGAAGACCCGGTCTGCCCGCTGGCCGATGCGCAGGACATCGCTGCCGCCCTGCCGCCGCAATGGGCAAAACTGGTCAGTTTCCCGGGTGCCGGGCATGGGGCCTGGCGCGACGATCCGCAGGCCGCTTTTGCGACGCTGCGGGATTTCATCAGCGCTTGAATCTCCCGAGGCGGGTTAAGCTTGGGTCCGGCCGGCCCGCCCTGAAAGATCGTGCGAACCAAGCTGAATTCTGACCCGACCTGACCGTCATCAAGGCAAGGTCGGCCCGCAGACCGCAGGATCGCGCATCGCTTTTTTGCATCATTGTTTTGGAGATTCGCATGACTTCGCCCCATCCGGTTCAATCCCGCACCGAGTCCGACTCCCAGGCGCTGGCCGCTTATGCGGCCTTGCCGCCGCAGGCGATCAGTGCCGAGGTCTTGTTGGAGAAATATGCCAAGGGGGGCGAGTCAGCGCCCGATGAATTGCGCGTCCGGGTAGCGCAAGCCTTGGCCGAAGCCGAGGCGCCCGAACAGCGCAGCGCCTGGGCCTTGAAGTTTCTCGAGGCGCAGCGGCGCGGCTTCGTGCCGGCGGGGCGCATCATGTCGGCTGCGGGGACTTCGCTCTCGGCCACGCTGATCAACTGCTTCGTGCAACCGGTAGGCGACTCGATCGCGCAGGTCGACGATGGGCACCCAGGCATCTACACCGCCTTGACCGAGGCCGCCGAGACGATGCGCCGCGGCGGTGGCGTCGGCTATGACTTCTCGCGCATCCGCCCGTCAGGTGCCTGGGTCGGGTCGACCCAGAGCAGCGCATCCGGCCCGGTCAGCTATATGCGGGTTTTCGATCGCAGTTGCGAAACCGTCGAAAGCGCCGGTTCGCGCCGCGGCGCACAGATGGGCGTGCTGCGCTGCGATCACCCCGACATCGAGCAGTTCATCCACGCCAAGGACCAGGGCGATCTGAAAAATTTCAATATCTCGGTCGGCGTGACCGATGTCTTCATGCAGGCCATGCTGGCCGGTGAAGAGATCGAGCTGGTGCACCGCGCCAAGCCCGGCGAGGCGCAGATTGCCGAAGGCGCCCATCAGCGCGCCGATGGCTTATGGGTCTACCGCAGCCTGCCCGCCAGCGAGTTGTGGGAGCAGATCATGCGCTCCACCTACGACCATGCCGAACCCGGCGTGCTCTTCCTCGACCGCATCAATGCCGACAACAATCTGCATTACTGCGAATCGATTTCGGCCACCAATCCC
>CAIJIT010000049.1 GCA_903820745.1 uncultured Burkholderiales bacterium | reverse complement strand
CTGGCCAGCACCCCAGCGCTGATCAAGTGTGCAATGTCAACTCGTGCCGGCAGCGTCTTGCGCGTTCTTGCCATCTGTCATTCCCATCTTGGTTTCGATGAGAATGGATTATCAATGAAAAATCACTATCTGAACAGTATTGCCCTTAGCTGCGCAAATAGATTGCGGCAAGTACAAAGGCGGCCATCCAGACAGTTTCCACCAGCAACAGAGTGAAGGGGCGCCAGCCTGCTTTGGACAATTGACGAAATGAGGTCTTGATACCCAAAGCCGCAATTGCCACGACCAAGCACAACCGCGACACCGTATTTAAACCATGCTGAACTGCTGTGGATACGCCCCCCAATGAGTTGAGCGCCACCAGCGCGACAAATACCCATAAAAACCAGGGAACCATGGCTTGCTTTGCCGTCGAGGTACCACTGCCAACCCGTTCTCGTTCGGCCTTGAACATGCTGGATATAACGACGACGACGACGGCCAGCATCGAGACACGAAACAATTTGACGATGGTCGCGTAGTCGCCTGTTTCATGATTCAACATATAACCGGCGCCCACCACCTGGGCGACATCGTGAATCGTTCCGCCCAGAAATAAGCCCGCCAACTCAGGTGGCAAATGCAAAAACTTCGCAATCAATGGGTAGGTCACCATGGCGACCGTGGACAAGACGGTCACGGTGACCACCACCATCAGGGTAAAGCGCTCGTTTTCCTTGGTTCGCGGCAAGACCGCTGAAATGGCCAGCGCTGCCGATGCACCGCAGATGGCCACAGACCCGCCCGACAACACGCCTTGAGCGCGCGGCAGTCCGAGACGTTTTCCCAGCAGATAGCCCAGGAACAGGGTCGACAGCACAGCACCGATCACGATCGCAGCCGTTGACCAACCCAGCCCCGCGATCTGCGCGCCCGTGATTCTTGCGCCCAGCAAGCCCACACCCAGGCGCAAGACCGTGCGTGAGCAGAACTCGATCCCGGGCTTTGCTTTGCGGTCCGAACTGAGAAAGTGAAACGCCACGCCGAAAAACAAGGCATAAAGCAGTTGCGGTCCACCATGCAGGGTTGAGACCAAGGTGGCCGCCATGGCGATCACGCCCGCCAATGCGCACCCAGGCAAAATCTTGATCACAAGATGAGCAACTTTCGCGAGCTTCGACTGCGGCAAGGCGGTGGCAGGCGGCGTCAATAGGTTCTCCCACATCGGATGGAGCGAGCATGCATCATCACCGGCAGCACGCCAGAAGTGATTCTGCGGTTGACGGCGTCCGGCCGGATTGTTGCGCAAATTTTTCTGAGGGCCATATTCCCCACGGTTGACAGCCGGTCAGTCGAAGTCGACCCGCGGGAGCAATACCCCTTGCGTCAACAGCGGCCAGCCATCAATGCGGAAGGGTGCAGCGGGCAGGGCGGCGCTGTTGAAAAGATTGCTTTCCTGCGGGTTGTCGATCCAACCGAAACGCACTGCTTGCGGATGGCGCAATTGCGGATGCGAGGCGATCACGCGGTCATCAACGAAGCTTGCTTGAGCCGGCCGGAAGATCTGCGCAGCGCCGGCAATCGTGAAACCGAGCAAGGGCTGGCCCCTTGGCGCCGCTCAGGGTGCCGTTCAGGGTGCCGCCCAGGTATAGGTGGCGACGCTCTGCGGCGGCAACTGCTGCGTGAATTGCCGACCGGCAAAACGCACGGCAAAGCTGCGCGGTTGGGCCTCGTTATTGCAGACGATCAAGGCGATGGACCCATCATCAGCATTGCGGAAGGCCACCGATTCGACCCCGTCCTGGGCAGCCGACGAGGCGATGCGCTGTGCCCCCTGACGCACGAACTTGCTGGCATGGGCCAGACCGTAATACTCGAGATTGCGGGTCACCGCGCCGCTTTTCGAATCGATCGTGACAACGCCGCGGCAGTCCTTGCAGCCGCCGAGATGCGGCCCATGGTTTTCGTCCAGCGCCAGGTTCCACATCAGCACGCCCTTGGCCCAGGCCCGGGTGCTGCCGATGACCAGGTTATGCATCAGCCAGGGCAGGCTGACCGCCCAGTTCGGCGCCCAATCGCCACCGGCGCATTCGGTGAACCAGGCTTCCTTGTCGGGGTAGGCGTCATGCACCTGGCTCTGGGCCGAGACATCGCCGGCATAGCAATGCCAGGCCACGCCGGCAACAAAGGGCCTTGCAATCGGATCGCCGAGCACCGCCAGCGGCGATTGCGGCTGGTCCCAGTTATGGTCCCAATCGAACAAGCGGGTCTTCAGGCTGCGGCTGGCCAGCAAGGGACCCAAATGCTGGCCGATCAAGGCAGCCCTGGCCGCCGCATCGACGCGCATGCCGGGGTAGTCGCCGGGCTCGAAATCAGGCTCATTCTGCAAGGTCAAAGCAAAAATCGGCACACCCTCGGCTGCCATCGCATCCAGATAGCGCCCCAGATAGGCGGCATAAACGCCGTACATCTCGGGCTTCAGGCTGCCCTTGATCATGCTGCCGCTGGATTTCATCCAGGCCGGCGCGCTCCAGGGCGAAGCCATCAACTGCAGCTGTGGATTCACGGCCAGTGCGCGCTTGACGACCGGCAGCGTTGCAGCACGCAGCGGGTCGATCGAAAAGCCCGCCAAGGCCATGTCGGTCTGGCCGGCTGGCAGATCGTCGAAGCTGTAATGGGAGAGCGAATAGTCCGAAGCAGCGATCGTCAGGCGGGCGAAATCAAAGCCGATGCCATCGGGCCCGCGGCCGAACAACTCCCGCAACAAGGCATCGCGCTGCGGCTCGCTCATGCGGTTCTGGATCAGCCAGGCCGAGGCATCAGTGATCGCCGCACCGAAGCCGGCCATGGTCTGGAAGCGCTGGCTCGCATCGACATCGATCGTCAAAGCCACCGGCTGCAACTCCGTGAAAACCGGGTCGGCCACGCGGGCCAGTAGCAGCGTCTTGTCGGCGCTGGTCACCCAGGCCTGCACCTGCAGGCCGCTGAGCGGGTTGCCGGCACCGGCCGAAGAGGATCCGCCCGAACCGCAACCAGCGGCCAGCACCAGGATGGCCGGCAGGCCGCGTAATAAGTGGCGCAGGAGCAAGGGTTTGGTCATACAGAGTTGCTGTCGAGGTTGGTCCAGGGACTTCTATTCGGCTTGCGAGCCGCGCGCCGCGATCTTTCGATAGAAATCCTGCAGCGTGAAAAATGCCTGCTTCCTGATGCCCTGATTGGAGATCAGGCCCTTGCGGTTGTAGCCGTCCTGGATGCCGGGCAAGACCCGCCTTGGTGAGCGGAAGTCGGCCAGAATCCAGGGGCTCAGGCCGCGCAGATTCGGGATTTTTTCCAGCATCGCCAGGTTCTGCTGGTACAGATAGGCCTGGTATTCCTCGGTCCAGCGCTGCTCGCGCGGGCCATGCAGGCCCTGCAGCGCGCCGCCGCCAAATTCCGACACCAGCACCGGCTTGTCAGAGCGGATCTCCCAGCGCGCCTGCGGCGCATCATCAAGGCTGCCGCCATACCAGCCGCGGTATTGGTTGAAGGCGACGATGTCCAGCAACTCGCCCATCGGGTCCGAGACGACCGTCACCTCGCCTTCCTGATGGGTTTCGAGCGCCGCGCTGACCAACCGGCCCGGATCCTGTCGGCGGGTCTGATCGATCAGGTGGGCGAGAAAGGCATTGCGCGCCGCACCCGGCGGCGTTTCATTCGCCACTGACCAAATGATCACCGAGGCGCGGTTGCGGTCGCGCCGGATCATGGCCGCCAGCTGTTCGCTGGCATTGGCCAAGGTGGCGGGATTGCTGAAGGCGATGGTCCAGTAGACCGGGATTTCCTCCCAGACCATCAAGCCCATTTGGTCGGCAAGCCGCAGCATCGCTTCGTTGTGCGGGTAATGGGCCAGACGCACATAGTTGCAGCCGAGCTCTTTGGCCCAGCTCAAGGCCTGCCGCGCATCGGCCTCGCTGTAGGCACGCCGGCCTTGCAGCGCGTTTTCTTCGTGGATCGAAATGCCGCGCAGGAAGATCGGCTGCCCGTTCAGCAGGATCTCAGCGCCGTGCGTTGCGATGCTGCGAAAGCCGATCGCGTCGCGCAAGGCTTGCGCACCGAGCGTGACGACCACCGCGTAGAGCTTGGGCCGGGCCGGCGACCAGAGGCTCAGGCCCGGCGCTTCGATCTCGTAACTGGCCAAGCCGGCGCGATCAACGCTGACGACCCTCTCGAGATGCAGTTCGGGGATGCTGACCGTCACCCGCTCGCTGCCGGTTGCGCCATTCAAACGGATGGCCCCGGCCAGCGTCTGCAGCGTGCCCGGCTTCAACTGCAGGACATGGTCTTCGATAAAAGTTTTGCGTTCTTCGATCAGCGTGACATCGCGGGTGATGCCGCCGTAGTTCCACCAGTCGGTGCTGCTGGTCGGCACGGCTTCGGCGCGCCGGATGTTGTCAACCTTGACGACAAGGAAATTCCCCTTCGGTTGGAGCCAGGCCGTGACCTCGAAATTGAAGGGCGTGAACCCCCCGTCATGAACGCCGAGCTTGGTGCCGTTCAGGTAGACCTCGGCGCGCTGGCTGACGGCGCCGAAATGGATGAATATCCGCCCGCCTTGCTGGCTGGGGCTGAAGTCAAAGCTGCGCTTCAACCAGACATTGCCCTCGTAGTAAAAGAGCTTTTCGCTTTGCGAATTCCAGTCGCCGGGCACGTTCAGCGTCGGCGATTTGTCGAAGTCATATTCGACCAGCTCCGCCTTGTCCGCTGCATGATGGTTGCTGTAAAAGGCCGAATTTGATCGCTGCGTTTGCCGGTCATAGGGCTCGCGCCGATAGTTGTAATAGCCGGCTTCATAAGGGTCGACGATGGCCTGCCAGGCACCGTTCAGCGAGATCGTCTGACGGTTCGCCAGATTGGTCAACAAAGGCTGTTCCAGCGCTTGGCAGGGCCGCAGGACGAGCAGCGCCAGCAACAGCATCAACGAGCGCAAAATTTGGTAGCTCATACGGTAGCTCATACGGTAGCTCATTCAGTGAGCTCGAAGCTGCTGCGCAGCCTGATGTCAGCTGAACTCGCACCGATCATCAGGTCGAACTCGCCGGGCTCGGCCGCCCATTGCAGGCGCTCGTTGAAGAATGACAGCTGTTCGCGGTCGATCACAAAGCTGAGCTCGCGGGTCTGGCCCGGCTGCAGATGGATGCGCCGAAAACCGCGCAATTCCTTGACCGGCCGCACCACCGAAGCGACCCGATCGCGCAGATAAAGCTGCACCAATTCGTCGCCGGCCAGTCGCCCCGTGTTGCTGACTTTCAACGAAACGGTGAGCTTGTCCTGGCCGGCAATTTTCTGCCGGTCTTGCTTCAAATCGGCATATTCGAAGTCGCTGTAGCTGAGGCCGAAACCGAAGGGGTATTGCGGCGAATTCTGCAGGTCGATATAGCCGGACTTGAAGGCGTCCTGCGTGTCAGCCGATACCGGACGGCCGGTATTGAAATGGTTGTAATAGATCGGAATCTGGCCTTCCGCACGCGGGAAGCTGATCGGCAGACGCGCCGAAGGGTTGTGCGCGCCGAACAGCACATCGGCGATGGCGTTGCCGGCCTCGCTACCCAGCCACCAGGTGTAGAGAATCGCATGCGCATGCTCGGCAGTCCAGTTGAAGATCAGCGGCCGGCCGGCGTTGATCAGCACGACGATCGGTTTGCCGGTGGCATGCAGGGCCTTGATCAGCTCTTCCTGCACGCCGGGCAGGCCGATCCTGGCGCGGCTCTTGGCCTCGCCGCTCATGCCGGCGCTCTCGCCAACGCTGACCACCACGACATCGGCCTGCAGCGCTGCGGCTACCGCTTCCTTGAAGCCGTCGCGCCGTTCGCCCTCGATGTCGCAGCCTTTGGCGTAGAGCAATTTACTGCCCGGGCCGAGACGGTTTTTCACACCTTCCCATTGCGAGACGATGAACTTCGAATAGTCGACATCAGGCAGCTTCACCGACCAGGCGCCCAGGTTGTCTTCGACGGCCTTGACCAACGGCCCGATGAAGGCAATGGTCTTGCCGCTGGCGCTCAAGGGCAGGATGCGCGGCTTGTTCTTCAGCAGCACGATGCTTTTGGCCGCCATATCGCGTGCCGCCTGGCGGTGCGCAGGCTGGTTCAACATCGCCAGCTCGCGCTTGGCATCGCTGAAGCGATAGGGATCGTCGAACAGGCCGAGCTCGAACTTCTTGCGCAGGATCCGGCGCACCGCATCGTCGAGCAGCGTTGCCGGCACCAGGCCGTCAGCGATCAATGACCCGAGGTGGTTGCGGTAGGCGTTGCTCTCCATGTCCATGTCGCTGCCGGCCTTGATCGCAGCCAGCGCCGCGCCCCTGGCGTCCTTGGCATAGCCATGCGGGACCATCTCGCCGATCGAACCCCAGTCAGAGACGACAAAGCCGCTGAAGCCCCAGCGCCCTTTGAGGATCTCGCGCTGCAGGTATTGGCTGCCACTGGCCGGGATGCCGTTCAAATCGTTGAAGGCGTTCATGAAGGTCGCGGCACCCGCGTCGAGCGCTGCCTTGAACGGCGGCAGATAGGTTTCCCAGAGCATCCGCTCGCTCATGTCGACCGAGTTGTAATCGCGGCCGGCAGCCGCGGCGCCATAGGCGGCGAAATGCTTGACCGTGGCCATCACCGCATCGGTGTCGCCGAGCTGGCGCCCCTGGAATCCCTTCACACGGGCATAGGCGATTTTCGACCCCAGCCAGCTGTCCTCGCCAGCGCCTTCCATCACCCGGCCCCAGCGCGGATCGCGGGCGATGTCGACCATCGGCGCGAATGTCCAGTGGACGCCGCTGGCGGCAGCTTCGGTGGCGGCAATTCGCGCCGAACGCTCGATCGCTTCGAGGTCAAAGCTGGCGGCTTCGGCCAGCGGAATCGGGAAGGTGGTCTTGTAGCCATGGATCACGTCCTGGCCGAACAGCAGCGGGATCTTCAGGCGCGACTGCATCGCAATCTGCTGGTAGGCGCGGGTTGAATTGGCGCCCAGCACATTCAACATCGCGCCGATCTGGCCACCCCGGATGCCCTCTTCATGGTTGCCCTTGAAAGTCACCGGACCGGTGGCTCGCCAGTCGCCCGAATATTGGGTCAACTGACCGATCTTTTCCTCGACCGTCATCTGCTGCAGCAGGCGCTCGGCCTTGTCCTGCAAGGTCTGTGCTTTGGCGCCCAGGGTCAGGGTGAAGAGCAGCAAGGCTGCTGCGCAATGACGCGCCTGTTTTGAGTCCAAGACGAGCATCTCAGTCCAGGCTCAGCCGCACCGCGACCGGATGATGGTCAGAAGGGAAGCGCCCGGCGTAGGAGTCGCTGAGCACGGCGTACTTGAGCACCCGAAAGCCGGGGCTGAGAAAGACATAGTCGATGCGCTCGGCCATGGCGGCGTCGATCTTGAAATCGTTGAAGGTACCGACCGGACCATAGGGCGCGGTCTCGCTGACCCGGTAGGCATCACGCAGCGCCGCTTGCATCAGTTGAATCTGCTCAGTCTCGGGCGTCGAGTTGAAATCGCCCAGATTGATCACCGGTGAATCGGCCGCGATCTCGGCGATCTTGCGCAGCAGCAGCCTGGCCGACTCGCGCCTGGCCTGCACGCCCTCATGGTCGAAATGCGAGCTGAAAACATAGAAGCTGCGGCCGCTGAGCCGGTCGTGCAACTGCACCCAGCTGGCCAGCCGGTTGCAGCAGCGTCCATCCCAGCCCTTCGACGGCCGGTCTGGTGTTTCGCTGAACCAGAAGTCGCCATGTTTCAAGGCCTTGAAGCGCGCCTTGCGAAAGAAGATCGCCGCATGTTCGCCGGCGCGCTGGCCGTCATCGCGGCCAACGCCGACATAGGCAAACTCGGCCATCTCGGCCAGCTCGTCAATCTGCAAGGGCAGGCCTTCCTGGGTGCCGAAAATGTCGAACTCGTGATAGCGGATCAAGGCCTTGACCGCCTCCTTGCGCTTGGGCCAGGCGTTGACGCCATCCTGGGCGAGATTGAGCCGCAAGTTGTAGGTGGCGACGTTGAAGGGCTGCGCTGCATCGACAGCAAAGGCCGCTGGCACGACCAGGGCCAGCCAGCAGGCCAGCAGCCTCAGCGCCGGCCTCATCGCTGCCCCGCCACGCAGTGTTCCTTGATGAACTCAGCTTGATCCGGCATCACCTTGGCGCAGCGCTTGATCCCATCCTTCACATTGGCCCTAAATTCAAGCAGGTCTTGCTGCGGCAGTTTGTCGGTGAAGGGGTGATAGCCCCTCGGCTCGATACCCTGACCCTGGATGACCTGCAACCAGCTCAGCTCGGCGAACAACTCGCCGCCCTCGCGGAAGATGCGTCCGTTGCTGGCATAGAGGTCGATCTTGCGCTGCAGGGTGTCCGGGATGTCCATCCCGCGGCAGTCGTTCCAGCAGGCCGAATCGTCGCGGGTGGTCGCCTTGTAATGCAGGATGATGAAGTCGCGAATGCGCTCATATTCAAACTCGGTTTGCCGGTTGTACTCGTCGACATCGGCCGGCTCGATGCCGGCATGCGGAAAGAAGGCGATCAGCCGCGCCAGGGCGGTCTGTATCAGCTGGATATTGGTCGATTCAATTGGCTCGAAGAATCCGGCGGCCAGTCCGATCGCGACACAGTTGCGGTTCCAGAACTGCTTGCGCCTGCCGGGTACATAGGCGATCGTGCGCGGTTCGGCCAAGGGATCGGCGTCCAGGTTGGCAAGCAGGATGGCGCCGGCTTCTTCGTCGCCCATGAAGCGGCTGGAATAGACAGGGTCGTTGCCGATCCTGTGCTGCAAGGGGATGCGCCATTGCCAGCCGGCGCTGCGCGCAGTCGAGCGCGTGATCGGCAACAGGGGCCCGGCGCTGGCGCAGGGCAGGGCGATCGCACGGTCGCAGGGCAACCCATGGCGCCAATCGTCATAACCGCAAGGCAAGGTCTGCTCGATCAGCAGCGCGCAGATGCCCGAACAGTCGATGAAAAAATCACCGCTGATCAATTCGCCGCCAGCGAGCCTGACGCCGGTGATGTGACCATCGGGCTCACGTTGCAGCACCTCGACGACCCGACCTTCGCTGCGCAGCACACCACGCTTTTGGGCATAGTCGCGCAGAAAGCGCGCATACAGGCTGGCATCGAAATGGTAGGCATAGGCGATCTCAGCCAGCGGCGAGCCGGCCATCTCGGGGCGCGGGCGCATGAACTTGGCCTGCAACGGCGCCACCGTGTTGATCGAATAGTCGCCCAGATCGCTGGCCAGCCCCTGCCGGCGCAGGCGCAGCCAGTAATGGTGAAAGGCCAGGGCGTCGAATTCCTGCCCGACCTTGCCAAACCCATGGATATAGCGGTCACCGATGGCGCCCCAGTCGACGAACTCGATGCCCAGCTTGAACGTACCCTGGGTGGCGCGGATGAAATCGTCCTCGTCGATTTCCAAGGTCGCGTTGAAGTTCTTGATGTTCGGAATCGTCGCTTCACCCACACCGATGGTGCCGATTTCGTCCGATTCAACCAGCTGGATCCGGTACTGATCGCCGAGCCGTTTGGACAGCGCCGCCGCCGTCATCCAGCCTGCCGTGCCGCCTCCGACGATGACGATATTGAGCGCGGTCGGATGGGTCATAGCGGCTTGGCCGTGCAATTGGCGGCGATGAAATCAGCTTGCGTCGGCATCACCGCAACGCAGCGCTGGATCACCTCGCGGATATTGCTGACGAATTCCTCAACCTCGGCGCGCGGCCGGTGGTCGACAAAGGGGTGGTAGCCGCGCGGGCGGATGCGCTGGCCGATCAACACCTGCAACCAGCTCAGCTCGGTGAACAACTCGTTGCCATCGCGGAAAAAGCGCGCGTTGCTGCTGAACAGATCGATCTTGCGCTGCAGCGATTCGGGGACGGACATGGTGCGGCAATAGTTCCAGAACGGGGTGTCACTGCGCTCGGTGGCCTTGTAATGCAGGATGATGAAGTCGCGGATGCTTTCGTATTCGGACCTGGTCTGGCGGTTGTATTCGTCGATGTCGGCCTGGTCGAGCCCGGCATGAGGGAACATCGCCATCAGCCTTGTGATGCCCATTTGGATCAGGTGGATGCTGGTCGACTCGAGCGGCTCGAGAAAGCCGCTCGACAGGCCGATCGCGACGCAATTGCCGTTCCAGAACTGGCGCCGCCGGCCGGTGACGAACTTCACCTGGCGCGGTTCGGCCAGCGGCTCGCCGTCGAGGTTGGCCAGCAGGATGGCCTTGGCTTCGTCGTCGCCCATGAAGCGGCTCGAATAGACATGGCCATTGCCGGTACGGTGCTGCAGCGGAATCCGCCATTGCCAGCCAGAGCCATGGGCGGTCGAGCGCGTCATCGGCAGCAAAGGGCCGGCCGATGCACAGGGCACGGCATAAGCGCGGTCGCAGGGCAGCCAATGGGTCCAGTCTTCATGGCCTGTTTTCAAGGTCTGCTCGATCAGCAGGGCGCGGATGCCCGAGCAGTCAATGAAGAAATCGCCCTCGATCAGCTCGCCGCTGGCCAGGCGCAAGGCGCTGATATGGCCGTCGGGCTCGCGCTGCAGGACCTGCTCGATCTTGCCTTCGGTGCGCTGCACGCCGCGCTGCTCGGCAAAGCCGCGCAGAAAGCGTGCGTAGAGGCTGGCGTCGAAATGGAAGGCGCTGTTCAGGTCGGCCAGCGGCGAGCCGGCCATGTCGGGCCGTGCGCGCATGAACTTCGCATGTTTGGGCGCCATCGTGTTAAGTGAGTATTCACTCAGGTCGCCAGCCTGGCGGCTGCCTTCGCCGAGCAGGCGCAGCCAGTAATGGTGAAAGGAAATCGCGTCGAGTTCCTGGCCGACCTTGCCGAAACCGTGGATATAGCGATCGCCGATCGCACCCCAGTTGACGAACTCGATGCCGAGTTTGAAGGTGCCCTGGGTGGCACGAACGAACTCGTCTTCGTCGATGCCCAAGGCCAGATTGAAGGCGCGGATATGCGGGATGGTGGCCTCACCGACGCCGATGATGCCGATCTCGTCAGACTCGATCAGCCGCACCTGGTAAGTCGGCGTCAGCAGCTTGGACAGCATCGCAGCCGTCATCCAGCCGGCCGTTCCGCCGCCGACGACGACGATTTTTTTCAGGGGATGGAGGCTCATACTTTTCCTTTCAAATCCGTTGTCCGGAGGCCGGGTCAAACAGCGAGAAGCGGGCGGGGTCAAAGCTGAAGCGCAATTCGCTGTCGACGGTCAGGTTCATTGCTTCGTGGGTGACTGCGGCCATTGTCTGCCCGGCCGACTCGATCCAGAGCACCTGGTGGTTGCCCATGGGCTCGATCAGCTGGACCTTGCCCGCAAAGTCTCCGTCAGCGCTGATCAGCACATGCTCGGGCCTGATGCCCAGCAAGATCGGCTGATTTTGCAGCGGCCGCGCCTCGAAGGCATAGGCTGACAGGTCGACTGCCAACGGCAATGCCAGCGAAGCAGCGCCAGACGAGGCCAGTTGCATCTGGCCAGCGATGAAGTTCATCCCCGGGGCGCCGAGAAAGCCGGCGACGAACCGGTTGGCGGGCCTGTCGTAAACCTCGGCCGGTGCGCCGATCTGCTGGATCTGACCCTCGCGCATGACGACGATGCGGCTCGCCAGCGTCATTGCTTCGACCTGGTCATGGGTGACATAAATCATCGTCGAGCCGAGCTTCTTGTGCAGCAGCTTGAGCTCGCGGCGCAGTTCGGTGCGCAGCTTGGCGTCGAGGTTCGAGAGCGGCTCGTCGAACAGCAGCACCTTGGCCTGGCGCACCAGCGCGCGGCCGATCGCCACCCGTTGGCGCTGGCCACCCGACAACTGCGCCGGTCGGCGCTGCAGCAGCGGCTCGAGTTGCAGCAGTTGCGCGACCTGCTGCACGCGCTGGGCGATTTCCGGCTTCGGGCAGCCGCTGACGCGCAGTGCGAAAGAGATATTGCGCTCGACCGTCATCGTCGGGTAAAGCGCATAGGACTGGAAAACCATGCCGATCCCGCGCAAGCTCGGGTCGGCCTGCGCCATGTCCTGTCCGCCGATTTCGATGCGGCCTTCGGCAACCTCGATCAAGCCGGCAATGCCGTTCAGCAAGGTCGATTTGCCGCAACCCGACGGGCCCAGCAGCACCAGGAATTCGCCCTCGGCAACTTCCAGATCGAGCCCCTTGATGACCTGGCTGGCGCCAAAATTGATGGCCAGCCGGCTGACCTTGACGGCGTTCTTGCGGGACGGGTCGGTGTGCTTCATCGCTGTCTCAGCCCTTCACCGCGCCAGCCGTGATGCCACGGACAAACCAGCGCCCCGAGACGAAATAGACCAGCAAGGGCAGCATCGAAGTGAGCAGGGTGGCGGCCATATTGACGTTGTAAAGGCGCTCGCCAGTGGTGGTGTTGATGACATTGTTCAGCTGCACCGTCATCGGCAGGTTGTCGTGGCCAGCGAAGACCAGGCCGAGGATGTAGTCCTTCCAGACACCGGTCACCTGCATGATCGCCGCAACGATGATGATCGGTGTCGACATCGGCAGCATCAGCTCGACAAAGATGCGCCAGAAGCCTCCGCCGTCGATCCTTGCGGCATTGAACAACTCCCGCGGAATCGCCAGGTAATAGTTGCGGAACAGCAGCGTCATCACCGGCATGCTGAAGATGATGTGGACCAGCACGATGCCGGGCAGCGAGCCGAACAGGCCGACCGCAGCGAGCATCTTGACCAGCGGGTAGATCATCACCTGCACCGGAATGAAAGCCCCGAGCATCAACAAGGCGAACAGCGCATCGGCGCCACGCGGGCGCCAGCAACTCAAGGCATAACCATTCAAGGCGCCGAGCAGAATCGGCAGGATCGTGGCCGGGATGACGATGCTGACCGAGTTCCAGAAGCCGACGCTGACGCCTTCGCAGGACAGACCGGTGCAAGCCTCGCTCCAGGCGGCGCGCCAGGGCGCCAGCGTCAGCTCGAGTGGCAACGAAAAGAGCTGTCCGGCGCGGATTTCTTCCATCGATTTCAGCGAGGTGATGACCATGATGTAGAGCGGCGCGAGGAAGAACAGCGCCGCGCCGACCAGGAAGGCATAGACACCGAGACGGCCGATCTGCTTCATGCCCGGGCCTGACTGCGGCGGCGCGCGTAAAGCAGCGGCGCGGCCAGCGCCAGCACGGTCAGCAACAACGTGATGGCGCCGGCCGAGGCCAGCGCGATATTGGCGCGGCCGAACAGATGGTCCATGATGAATTTGGCCGGCAGTTCGCTGGCAATGCCGGGGCCGCCCTGCGTCATCGCCACGACCATGTCGAAGACCTTGATCACGCCGGTTGCCAGCAGCACGAAGACCGTGGCCAAGGTGGGGGCCAGCATCGGCAGCACCACCGACAGATAGACACGCCATGCCGGGATGCCGTCGATCCGCGTGGCGCGCCAGAGCTCTTCGTCGATACCGCGCAGGCCGGCCAGCAGCAGCGCCATCACCAGGCCCGCTGCCTGCCAGACGCTGGCGATGACGACGGTATAGATCACCTTGTCCTGGTCGACGATCCAGTCGAAGCTGAACTCGCGCCAACCCCATTGCCGCAGCGCATGCTGGATGCCCTGGCCGGGGTTCAACACCCATTGCCAGACCAGACCGGTCGCGACGAAGGACATTGCATAAGGGTAGAGAAAAGCGCTGCGCAACAAGCTTTCGGCCTTGACCTTTTGATCAATGAATACAGCCAGCAAAAAGCCGATCACCATGCTGGCCAGGATGAACAACAGGCCGTAGACGGCCAGGTTCTGCAGCGAGGTCAGCCAGCGTTCGTTGTCGAACAAGCGGGTGTATTGCGCCAGACCGACGAAATCATCCTTGGGGAAGGTGCGCGAACTGCTCAGCGACACCCGCAGCGACCACAAGACCGTGCCCAGATAGACCAGCAGCACCGTCACCGCCATCGGCAACAGCGCGAACCAGGCCATGCCGGGCCGCAGCTTCATGGTTTCAGCGCCGCCGCGATGTCCTTTTGCACCTTCTCGACCGGCGTCTTGCGATTCCAGTAGGCGGTCAGGATGTCGGTCAGGGCACCGTTCTGGTCGGGCGTCAGATAGACCTCGCCATTGCCCAGTTGTCGGGCCTTGTCCTTCATGATCGTCACGCCCTGACGCGCACATTCGTCGAGCCGGCCGACATCGACATCGCTGCGGATCGGGATCGAGCCCTTGCGCGCTGCGAACGCCACCTGCGTGGCCGGCGCAGTGATCACGCTGGCCAGCAGTTGCTGCGCCTTGATCTGCTCGGGTTTATTGGTCTTGGGGAAGACGAAAACATCGCCCTGGATGATGTAGGGCGAGTTGGCGCCAAAGCCGGGGATGCAAGCATAGTCGCGGCCCGGCCGCTGGCCGGCCAGACCGAACTCGCCCTTGGCCCAGTCACCCATGAACTGGACGCCGGCCTGTCCCTTGATCAACAGCGCGGTCGCGTCGTTCCAGTTGCGCCCGGGCGAGCCTTCGTCGACATAGGTCTGCAGCCGCTTGAAGGTCAGCAACACCTGCTTGAAAGCATCGGACTGAATCGCCTTCGGGTCGCGATCGCGCAGCACTTTCAAATACAACTCGCGCCCGCCAAGATTGGCCAGCACAGCGGTAAAAACAATATTGTCCTGCCAGGCCTGGCCGCCATGGGCTAGCGGCACCAGGCCGGCGGCTTTGAGCTTGTCGAGCGCAGCGAACAACTCGTCCATCGTGCGCGGCTCGGTCGCGATGCCGGCTTTCCTGAAAGCGGCTTTCGAAGTCCAGATCCAGGTCGGCATATGGATGCTGACCGGTGCGGCATAGAAATGCCCGTTGACCTTGATCACGCTGAGCACCGTCTCGGGCAGGAACTTGTCCCAGCCGCCCTGCAGCGCCACCGCGTCGACGTTGTTCAACATGCCCTGCTCGACCAGATCGAGAAACTGCCTCGAGGTGTTGAACTGGGCCGCAGTCGACGGGTTGCCGCCGACGATGCGGTTGATCGCCACCGCCCGGGCCTGCTCGCCCAAAGCCACCGCGTTGTCAACCCAGACACCCCCTGCAGCGCGGTAGGCTTCGGCCAGCGTTTTTACCGCTGCCGATTCACCGCCTGCGGTCCACCAATGGATCACTTCGGCCCTGAGTGCCTGGGCCTGCACCGTACCGGCCAGCAAGGCCAGGCCGATGGCCGCGAGTTTCAGGAGTCGAGCCATGGCCGGTCAGCGGTGCAAGAACTCGCGGTACCAGACCCCGCTGGCCTTGAGCCGGCGCTGCTGGGTCGCGTAATCGACATAGGTCAGGCCGAAGCGGCGCAGATAGCCTTCGGCCCATTCGAAGTTGTCGAGCAGGCTCCAGGCGAAATAGCCTTTCAGCGGCACACCGGCCTCGACGGCTTGGCGGGCCGCCAGCAGATGGCGGGCCAGATAGCTGCGCCGCTGCGGGTCATCGATGCTGCCGTCCGGGCTCACCACATCGTCATAGGTCGAACCGTTTTCGGTCAGGTAGATCTGTGCCGGCGCATAGTCGCGCTGAACCCGCTGCAGCAAGCTGACCATGCCCTGGGGTGCGACCTCCCAGCCGAACGCAGTGCGCTCGACATCGGGGGCCGAGACCACGGTTGTGGCGATCGGCCCATGGTCCTGCCCGTCGCCCGCCGCGTCGCCGACCCGCTCCGGAAAGTAGTAATTGACGCCGAGAAAATCGCAGGGCGTGGCGATCAGCGCCAGGTCACTGTGATGCATATCGGGGGCGTCGGCACCCAGCAAGGGCAGCACATCAGCCGGGTAACCACGGCCGAACAAAGGATCCAGGAACCAGCGGTTGCGCATGCCGTCATGGCGCAAGGCCGCCGCGACATCGGCGGGGCTGTCGGTGGCCGCAACGATCGGGTGCAGGCTCAGGGTGATGCCGGCCTGGGCTTCAGGCACATTGCGACGGATGACCGGCAGCGCCATGCCATGCGAGAGCAACAGATGGTGACAGACCTGCAGGGCCGTCTTGTAGCTGTTCAAGCCCGGCGCATGGCCACCGCCATGGTTGCCCAGAAAGGCGGTGCACCAAGGCTCGTTGTGGGTGATCCAATGCTTGACGCGGTCGCCCAGCGATCTCGTCACCACATCGGTGTATTCGACAAAGGCATCGACGGTTTCACGGCTGGCCCAGCCGCCTTGATCCTGCAAAGCCTGCGGCAGGTCCCAGTGGTACAGCGTCGCCCAGGGTTGCAGCCCGCGCTCGAGCATGCCGTCGACCAGGCGCGAATAGAAATCCAGGCCTTTTTGATTGATCGCGCTGCGGCCGCTTGGCAGGATGCGCGGCCAAGCGATCGAGAAGCGGTAGGCATTGACGCCGAGGCTTTGCGCCAGATCGAGGTCTTCGGGCCAGCGGTGGTAATGGTCGCAGGCGACCGCGCCGCTGCTGCCGTCGCGGATATGGCCAGGCGTGGCGCAAAAGCGATCCCAGATCGATTCGCCGCGGCCATCCTCGAAGGCAGCGCCCTCGATCTGGTAGGAGGAGGTTGAGCAGCCCCAGCGGAAATCGGCGGGAAATTGGCTGCGGCTGATGGCGGGCAAGTGGGTGGCTGTCATGGGAGGGTGGGGAATGAATTGCAGGGTAAGGCATCGGCGTCGCGAGCGGCGCCGGCGGCGATACGGATATTGGCAAAAGCGGCGATGAAAGGCCCGGTCGTGGTGATGCGCCAAGGCACTTCGACCTGGTTCAACAAGACGCCACGCGCCGCAAAACAGGCCAGCGCAATCTTGATGGTGCGCGGCGGCTGCGAAGCCATGCGCTTGAACAGATCGGTGAGGTCGAGCGAGCCCTGGCAAGCGCTGCCGCAGATCATCGTCAGCGTCACCGGAGCCTGTGGCGGCTGCTCGACCCGAGTGTCAAACAATAGTGCGGCCTCAGGGAAGGTGCTCAGATCAGTTTTTTGCAAACCCCAGGCCGAAAACCTTGCCGGGCCCGACCAGGCGATTCGTTTGGCATCCTGCTGGGTATGGATCTGTACCGTCGACACCTCGATGTCCGGCGCGCCCTGGGCCGGCATGGCCAGGCGCTGATTCGGATCGTCCGGAATCGATCGCCCCTGCCAGCGGCCCACCGCGCTGCCGACTTCGAAGGTATAGGGCGGTACCGCCGCTTGCCTGAAGATCTGTATCTCGTTTCTCGCGCCACAGCCGCCCGACGGAATCTCCTCGGCAAGGCGGCCCACTTCGCCGGCCGAGCCATAAGCCAGGCCATAACCAGCAGCAAACAAGGGCCTACCACCCGCGCAGGCGGCCTGCGGCCAGGCGAAGGGCAGGCGACCGCTGAAGTCAGCCCCGGCGCTACTGGCGAACAGCAAGTCGGCCACGCCGCCGCCCTCGGTGCCGGGCAACCAGGCCATCACAAAGGCATCGGAGCGGTTCAGCAAATCATTGGTGTAAAGCGGGCGGCCCGCGACGAAAACCGTGATCACCTTCGGGCCCTTGCCCCACACCGCGTCGAGCAGCGCCAGGTCTTGCGGATAGCGGCTCGAATGGCGCAAGGTGCCCGAAGGTGGAATATCGCCATTGCCCTCGGCATAAGGCGCCTCGCCGATCACGGCAATTACCGCGTCGAAAGCCCTGACGTCGATGCCGGCGGCGGTCTTGCTGAAGCTGACTTGGCCCTCGCCCGCAGCCGCGCGAACAGCGGACAGGATCGTCTGGCCGGCGGGGAAATCGCTGTTCTTGTTGTCGTTGCCCTGCCAGGTCCGCGACCAGCCGCCACTCTGATTTTCAAGGCTATCTGCGCTATTGCCGACCACCAGCAAACGCTGGCCGGCGCGCAGCGGCAACGCCTGCTGCTGGTTCTTCAGCAGCACCAGGGACTGGCGCACCGCGCGCCGCGCCAGCGCCCGGTCCTGCAGCGCATCGGCCCGGCCGGCCCAGGCATTCTTGCCCGGCGACTGCTCGAACAAGCCGGCGCGCAGCTTGACGCGCAGGATGCGGCTGACCGCATCGTCGATGCGCGCGATCGGGATTTCTCCGCGCTCGACCTGCACCATCGTGTTCTTGATGAAGGCGCGCCATTCCTCGGGCACCATCACCATGTCGATGCCGGCATTGATCGCCTGGGCGCAGCTGGCATTGCTGCAGCCAGGAATCTGGCCGATGCCGTTCCAGTCGGAGACGACGAAGCCGTCGAAACCGATCGCTGTCTTCAGCACATCGGTCAGCAGCGCGCGGCTGCCATGCATCTTGCCGTAATTAACGCCCTGCTTGACATCGTTCCAGCTATTGAACGAAGCCATCACCGTCTGGGCGCCGGCGCCAATCGCGCCGACATAGCCCTGCAAGTGGATGGCTATCATCTGCTCGCGGCTGGCCAGGGTGACGCCCTGGTCGCGGCCCTGGTCGGTGCCGCCATCGCCCAGCCAATGTTTGGCCGTGGCGACGACATTGGCGTCATCCTTGAGCTGCCCTTGCAGGCCGCGCACATAGGCCGCGCCGAGCCGCGCCACCAGCGCCGGATCGGAGGAATAGCTCTCGTAGCTGCGGCCCCAGTTCATGTCCTGGGCCACCGCCAGCGTCGGCGCAAAAACCCATTGGATGCCGGTGGCCCGAACCGCCTTGGCCGTGGCCGCGCCGATCGCCTCGACCAGCTTGGCATCGGCCGTCGCGCCAAGGCCAATATTGTGCGGAAAGAGCGTGGCGCCGCGTACATTGTTGTGGCCATGGACCGCGTCGGTGCCCCAGATCAGCGGCAGCTGGACCGCCGCATCGGTGGCCATCGATGCAGCCCAATAAGCATCGGCGAGTTGCAGCCAATCGCTGGCTGAAGCCCGCTTGTCATTGCCTGGCCAGGAACCGCCGCCGTTGAGCACCGAGCCGATATAGAAGCGCTTGACCTCATCCGGCGTGATGAACTTGATCTCGGGCTGGGTCATCTGCCCGATCTTCTGCGCCAGCGTCATTTGCGCCACGATGGCGGCAATGCGGGATTCCTCCGCCGGATCCTGGCGGATCGCGCTGTGGATCTGCGGCCAGTCTGCCGGCGATGCAGCAAAGCTGGAAGCAACAAGCAGCAAGAAACCCGTCACAGCCAGAAGCCGTAGCCGGTTGCAGTCTGGGAGCCGTGGAACTACTGGCATCGGAAAACGGCGGCCCAGGGCCGGAAATGGAAACCCCTGCCGGGGGTGCGGCAGGGGTCGGGATTGCAGGCAGGGCGGCTGCATCACCGCCCGGCTGACATGGCTCAGAGCTTGTAGCTCACCCCGAACAGGAACTGACGACCGAAGACATTATTCTCCTGCGGTGCCGAGGCCGTACCGAAACCACTGCCATCCTGGAGGTTGCGGTCAGCCGCATTGGTCGCATTGACCACCTGGATGATATAGGTCAGGCCCTTTGCGCGCCCTTGCTGAACTTCATAGCTGGCCTGAAGGTCAACCGTGGTCTGAGCGAGCGTTCTCAAGACCGAGGTGTTGCCAAACAGTTGCGTGTATTCACCGCGGAAGTCAGAGCGATAGCGCTCCGCGATCCGGAATGAGTAACCGCTCTTTTCGTAGTACAGCGTCAACCCGGCCACAGTCTTCGACAGACCCGGCAGCGTCGCCCACATCGGCGTGTTGGCCGTACCCGGGCCGTTGACCTGGATTGAGCTGTCGGTGGCAGAAGCCGTGAACAAACCGCCAAATCCATCCAAGCTCGGGCTCAGCATCTTGCCTTCAAGCGCAGCGCTGAATTCGATGCCATGCATATTGCCGCCGGTGCCATTGGCCTGGGTGGTGTACGTGCCCATCATGCCCGCAGGGGTCACCGTCGGCGTTGGGTTGATATAGCCGCTGAAGTTGTACGGAATTGTCTTGTTGTAGATATAGCTCGCCAGATCCTTGTAGAAGGCTGCCACCGCAACATAGCTACGCTTGCCGAAATACTTCTCGAACGACAAGTCAAACGAAGTCGCGCGCCAGGGTTGCAGTTGCGGATTGCCGCCGCTGCCACTCCAGACTTTGGTGATCGGATCAACACCGGCCGACGACGAAGCATTCATGTCGTCGATACGCGGCCTGGCCATGGTTTTGGCCACACCCAAACGAACCAGCTTGTCGCCGCCGAGGTCCCCCACCAGATTCAAGCTAGGCAGGAAGTCGCTGTAGCTGGTACCGGCTGTGAACGTCCCCATCACCGCATTGCCATGGGTAGGATCGAAGGCGAAGGCATTGGAGCTCTGCGTGGTGTGAACCGCTTGCACGCCGAGGTTGCCGCGCAAGGGCATGCCGCCAATCTTGGTGTCGATGTCAGCCTTGGCATAGGCCGTGGTGATCTTTTCATGCACGCCGAAGTCTTTGGACATGTCCGAACCTGGGCCGGTGCTCATGTTCTTGGTCATGGTGTAGTACTGGCCGGCAATCGCATTGACGTCGTAGCTCAGCACCCCCGGAATGCCGGCAAAGCCGAGCGACACCGGCGCCATCGCCTGCGCTGAGGTAAGCAACTGCGAGCTACCGGTCTTCAAGGCGGCCATATTGACCAGGAAATCGCGGTTCTTGTCGCGCTGCGAAAAATTCACGCCGGCGTCCATCTCGCTGAAGATGCCACCAAGCTCATGCTTGGCATGCAGGTTGATCGCCTTCAAGGTGTCATCCTGCTTGGTCAACTGCTGACGACCCACATGGCCCCAACCGGCCGGATCGCTCAAAGCGATCTTGGTCACGTCAGCGTAATTGAGCGCCGATGTGAAGGTCGGAAAACCATTCGTCGTCGGCGTATTGAAACCAAGGCTGGTCGCAGCAGTCGATCCGGCATAGGTCTCAAACAGCGTTTCGTCGCGCTTGGCGCCCGAATAACTGAGGTCGGCAATGCCTTTCCAACTGCCAAGCTTGGCCTCGGTATTCCAGCCGATCGATGACAGCGTGTCCTTGCGGGTGTTGTAGTCATTGCGCACCAGCAGGGTCGGGCCGCCTTTGACGGTGGCCGATGTCACCAGCGTCGAGCCGCCGACCGGCGTTGTCGCCACATTGCTGAAGGTACTGCCCGATGTGGCACCACCCCAGCCATCACCAATGCTGCCCATCAGGCCGCGCATCACTTCGGTCTGGTTGAAGGTCGAGTAATACAGGTCGACCGTGCTGTGCAAGTCTGCGTTCGGCCTGTACTCAAGCACGCCCATCAAACCGTCGCGCTTCTGGTGGCGCGAAACTGCGGTGACTTCGAAACCGTTCAGCGTGGTCGCACCGGCTGGCAGACCGACCATCGGTCCACAACCCCAGTCGGCAACGTGGGCCAGGCAATCCGGATTCTCCTTGCCGAAGCCCCAGGCCTTGTAGTGGAGTTGCTGGCCTGGCGCATCCAGATGCGCAAAACCCAGGGCGATGCCAAGCGTGCGGTCGGCCGACTGATCGATATAAGAGGCGCTGAAACGGCCGCCGTTAGCCGATGTGTCACCGTAATTACCGTTCAAAGCGCCGTTGGAGTTGTGCTCGCCCCGTGCATTGAAGACTACCGTCTTGCCGGCAACATCAAGCGGACGGATGGTTTTCAGGTCGATCGTGCCGGACAGGCCTTGACCCAGCACGCTCGCATTCGGTGTCTTGTAAACCAGGGCGCCAGAGATCAGTTCGGCCGGATATTGGTCGAATTCAACCCCGCGGTTGGTCCCGGTGGTGGTCTGTTCACGGCCATTCAGGGTTGTGCCCGCGAAGTCAGGTGACATGCCGCGAATGGCGATGACCTGGGCCCGGCCGTCGACGCGCTGAGCCGTCAAACCAGGCAGGCGCGACAGCGCCTCGGCGATGCTGATGTCCGGCAGCTTGCCGATGTCCTCGGCCGAAATGGCCTCGACGATCGAATCGGAATTTCTCTTGGCTGCAATCGATGACTCGATGCCACGACGGATGCCCGTCACGGACACCGTATCGAGCACATTGGCTGCTTGCTGCGCCTGGGCAGCGCCCGCTGCGAACAAGAGCAAGGCGCAAGCGGCCGCGATCGGATTGATCTGGAGCGCCTGATGGCGACGGGCTGGTTTGCGCAGCTTGATGGAACTATTCATTGGGTGTCTCCTGTGACTCGCGAGGCGAGTCTCTTGCGTTGTGGCTCGGACAGTACACTGGGCCGCCAGACGGCATCAGCAAGCGTCAGGCGTATTCTTAACGAATTTTGAACATTATTAATTTATCGTTAACCCTTGGGTTGCAAAATTGCGACGGTGGGGTTCAACAAGGTGAATGCAGCGATGAACCTACTTCTGGCTGAAGACGACGCGATCCTTGCCGATGCCTTGACGGCTCAATTACGGCTGGCCGGTTTCGAAGTCGAACATGCGGCAAACGGCGCGGTGGCCGAATATTTGCTGCTCAAGCAACCCTTCGACATCGCCATCCTCGATCTGGGGCTGCCGATGATCGATGGACTGACGGTGCTGAAGCGCTTGCGTGAAGCCAAACGCAAGCTGCCGGTGCTGGTGCTGACGGCGCTGGACAGCCTTGATGACCGGGTGGCCGGACTGAATGCCGGTGCGGATGACTATCTGACCAAGCCTTTTGATTTTCCTGAACTCGAGGCCAGGCTCTATGCCTTGTTGCGGCGCGGTCCGCCGGTCTCTGGTGGGATCGCGTTCGGCGCGCTGGTTTTCGACCGCGACGCGCACCGTGCAAGCTTGCGCGGTGAAGCACTCGAGCTCAGTCCGCGCGAGTGGGACTTGCTGGACTTGTTGCTGATGCAACTCGCCCGGGTGGTCACCAAGGAACAGATCAGCCAGACCTGGGCCCAGGACCGCGGCGAGAACAACGGGGCCGGCTCGATCGAGGTCTATATCCATCGCTTGCGGCGCAAACTCGAAGGCTCCGGCCTGTCGATCCGCACAGTGCGCGGCCTGGGCTATCTGCTCGAAACCGGCACGCTGAACCCCTGAACTTCGCCGTCGGTCCGCCGGCCTCAAGGTTTGTGCCCATAGCCAGGCTCGGCATCAGGCTTTAAGATATTAATAATAAATTAATATTCAAGCCGAACCCTTGATGTCAGCCAGCCGACCGACCCAGGAATTACCAAGATGACAGCCCCCGGTGAGCTGTCGCGCCGCGCCGTCATGGGCGCAGGCTTGCTGGCTGGCGCTGGCGTGCAAGCCGCCGCCAGCAAGCAATTGACGGTGGCTGCCTTCCCGCTGGTCGACAAGATCGTCGAGGCGGCGATCCCCCATTGGCGCCGCTTGCACCCCGAGGTCGAGATCAAGGTGGTCAGCCGCCCTTACAGCGACCACCACACGGCGATGACGACGGCCTTGTCGACAGCGGTCTACCTGCCCGACGTGATGGCGCTGGAGGTCAGCTATGTCGGTCGCTTCGCCCATGGCGCAGGCCTCGACGATCTGGCGAAAGCTCCGTACAACATCGGCGCCGTTCGCCAGCGCTATGCCGGTTTCGCCTATGACCAGGCGACCAATCGCAGCGGCGCGGTGGTCGCAGCACCGGCCGACATCGGCCCGGGCACGATGCTGTACCGCGCCGACATCCTGAACAAAGCGGGGGTCAGCGTCGAGCAGCTGACGCGCAGCTGGGACAGCTATGTCGAAGCCGGCATCGACATCAAGCGCCGCACCGGCGCCTACTTGATCGCCAATGTCCAGGAGATCAAGGACATCCTGCTGCGCACCGGCATCCAGCCCGGCCAGGGCCTTTACTTCGACCAGGATTCGCGCGTGCTGGTGACCTCGCCGCGCTTCATGCGCGCCTTTGAAGTCGCCCGCAAAGTGCGGCAGAACCAGCTCGATGCCCGCGTCGGCGCCTGGTCGAACGACTGGGCCGAAGGCCTCAAGCGCGGCCATCTGGCGACCGAACTGGGCGGTGCCTGGCTGGTCGGCCAGCTCAACAACTGGGTCGCGCCAGCCACCCGCGGCCTGTGGCGTGCGGCCCAACTGCCCGAGAACGCCTTCGCTGCCTATGGCGGCAGTTTCTACGCGATTCCGCGCCATTCCGCAGCGGCGAACAAGGACCTGGCCTGGGAGTTCATCCGGATGATGACGCTCGACCGCGAACTGCAGTTCGCCGCTTTCAAGGCCCAGGATTCCTTTCCCGCGCTGGTCGAGACCTATGACGATCCGTTTTTCGAGGAAGGTCTACCCTTCCTCGGCGGTCAAAAGGCGCGCCTGATCTGGCGCGAAGCGGCGCGCCGCATCACTGCCGTGCAGGTGCACAAGCAGAACAATTTCGCCGATGAAGTGATCAGCGCCGAACTCGACCATGTGCTCGACGAGGGCAAGGGCATCGAGCAGGCGCTGGCCGATGCCGGCCGCCTGATCGCACGCCGGGCCCACCGCTGAGCATGCAGATGCCGAGACTTTCGCCCCGCTGGGCCCCTTATCTGTTCATCAGCCCATTCCTGGCCCTGTTCGCCTTGTTCGGCGTCTTCCCGCTGCTGTTCTCGCTCTATCTGGCCTTCCAGTCCTGGGAGCCGACCAGCGGACTGGGCGCGATGCAATATGTCGGGCTGGAGAACTTCTACTTCGCCATTGGCGACGCCTGGTTCTGGAAGTCGCTGGGCAATACGCTCTGGTTGGCGCTGGCCTCCGGGCTGCCCCAGCATCTGGTGGCAATTCCGCTGGCGGTGTTCATCCACCAGTCGTTCACGCGCAGCCGGGATTTCTGGATCGGCGCCTATTTCCTGCCCTACATCACCTCCAGCGTGGCAATCGCGATCATGTTCAGCTCGCTGTTCTCGCGCGACTATGGTCTGGTCAATCTGGGCCTCGACCGCTTGTTCGGCCTGGCGCCGATCGACTGGCTGAACAAGCCCGGCACGATCAAGCCGGCGATCGCCCTGATCGTCTTCTGGCGTTACCTCGGCTTCAATTTGGTGCTCTATATGGCGGCGCTGCAGACGATCCCGAAAGACCTTTACGAGGCCGCCGAGATGGACGGCGCCGGCCGCTGGCAGCAGTTCTGGCGCATCACCTTGCCGAGCCTGAAACCGATGATCTATTTCGGCGTGATGCTCAGCGTCATCGGCGGGCTGCAGTTGTTCGAAGAGCCGTTCATCCTCACCAATGGCAAGGGCGGCCCGGACCAATCGGCGATGACCTCGGCGGTCTACCTGTACCGCATGGCCTTTGACTTCAACGACTTCGGCGGCTCGAGCGCGATGAGCTGGATCTTGTTCCTGATCGTGGCGATGCTGACCTGGTTGACCAACCGCGCCTTCAGCGCCAGGACGTCAGCGGCATGAAGGCTCCAATGAAAACCTGGCCGGCTTATCTGCTGGTCGGTTGCGGGGCCTTGCTGATGCTGGCGCCTTTTTACTTCATGTTCGTGTTCGCCACCCACACGCGCACCGAGATTTTCAGCCAGCCGCTGCCGCTGTTCTTCAGCCATTCGTTCCAGGCCAATCTGGAAATCCTCAACGCAAGGCTGCCGTTCTGGCGCAATGTCGGCTGGAGCGTCTATGTGGCGATCGCCTCGACGCTGCTGACGCTGTTCTTCTGTTCGCTGGCCGGCTATGCCTTCGCAATGTTCGAGTTTCGCCACAAGCAGACGCTGTTCGGCCTGGTGATGGCAACCATGCTGCTGCCTTCCTTCATGAGCATGATCCCGAGCTTCATGATCATGGATGCGCTGGGCTGGATCGACCAGCATCGGGCGCTCTATATTCCCGGCGCCGCCAGCGCTTTCGGCATTTTCCTGATGCGGCAATTCGCCCTCAGCGCGATTCCCCGCGAGCTGCTCGAAGCCGCACGGATGGATGGTTGCGGCGAATTCAGCATCTACTGGCGCATCGTGCTGCCCTTGCTGAAACCGGCCCTGGGCACCTTGGGGCTGATCACCTTCATCAGTTCCTGGAACAACTTCATCGGTCCGCTGATCGTGATGCGCAGCGCCGACTCCTTCACCTTGCCGCTGGCCCTGCGCAGCATCCAGAGCCCGGAAAACACCGAATGGGGGGCGCTGATGGCCGGTTCGGCCATCGCCACGGTGCCGCTGCTGCTGCTGTTCTTCATCTTCTCGCGCCAATTGATCGCCGGGCTGACCGCCGGCGCCGTCAAATAGCCGCCGCGCCGACTCACCCTTGCCTGATTGACCCCATGACGATTGCCGTTTCCGCCGTTTCGCTGCTGCACCACCGGTTTCCGGCCGACTTCTGCTGGGGCGTGGCCACCAGTGCTTTCCAGATCGAAGGCGCTGCTGCCACCGATGGCAAGGGCGCCTCGATCTGGGACCTGTTCTGTCAGCTTCCGGGCGCCATCAAGGATGGCAGCAATGGCGACATCGCCTGTGACCATTACCACCGGCTTGAGTCCGACCTCGACCTGATCGCCTCGCTGGGCGTCGACGCCTACCGCTTCTCGGTCTCCTGGCCGCGCGTTCAACCGCTCGGCGCCGGGGCCTGGAACCCGGCCGGGCTGGACTTTTACGAACGCCTGGTCGACGGTTTGCTGGCGCGCGGCATCCAGCCTTGGCTGACGCTGAACCATTGGGACCTGCCGCAAGCGCTGCAGGAGCAGGGCGGCTGGGCCGCACGCGCCACCGTGCATCACTTCGTCGACTATGCCCGCGGCATCAACCAGCGCCTGGGCGATCGCCTGACCGGCATCACCACCCATAACGAGCCCTGGGTGATGGCGGTGCTGGGCCATCAACTGGGCATCTTTGCGCCCGGCATCAAGAGCCGTGCGGTCGCCGCCCAGGTCTCGCACCATCTGCTGCTCAGCCATGGCCTGGCGCTGCAGGCGCTACGCGCCGATGGGTGCAAAGCCAAGCTGGGAATCGTGCTGAACATGTCGCCGGCGATGCCGGCCACCGACAGCGCCGCAGATCTGGCCATGGCACAGATGCACGATGCGCGCGACCTGCGCTGGTATACCGACCCGCTTTTCAACGCCGCCTACCCAGCGGAAGTGCTGGCCGAACTGGGGCCCGATGCGCCGCTGATCGAAGCCGGCGACATGGCCCATATCGCCACGCCGATGGATTACCTCGGCATCAATTACTACACCCGTTATGTTGCCAGCGCCGGCCAGCCTTTCGATGCCAAGGCGCTGGGTCTGCCGGTCACCGAGATGGATTGGGAGATCTACCCGCAAGGGCTGACCGAATTGCTGCTGAGGCTGCACCGCAGCCATGTCTTGCCGCCGCTCTACATCACCGAGAACGGCGGCGCCTTCAAGGACCCGCTGAGCGACGGCCAGGTGCATGACGCCGACCGCAAGGACTATCTGCAGACCCATATCGCCGCGGTCGCCGATGCGCTCGACCAGGGCGTGCCGATGGCCGGCTATATGGTCTGGAGCCTGATGGACAACTTCGAATGGGCCAGCGGCTATGAGAAGCGCTTCGGCCTGGTCCATGTCGACTACGCCACGCAGCAACGCCGGCTCAAAGACAGCGCGCATTGGTATCGGGAATTTCTGCAGCGCTGTCACGCTGCTGACCACAGGGCGAGGGTTTGATATGGGCCAGGTAAGCCTGCGCGGCATCCACAAGAGTTTCGGTGCGGTCGACGTGATCCAGGGCGTTGACCTGGAGGTTGAGGACGGCGAATTCATCGTCTTTGTCGGGCCATCGGGCTGCGGCAAGTCGACGCTGCTGCGCATGATTGCCGGGCTGGAAAGCATCGACCGCGGCGAATTGCTGATCGACGGCCAGCGCGCCAATGAACTGCGCCCGGCCGACCGCGGCGCGGCGATGGTGTTCCAGAGCTATGCGCTCTACCCGCATATGACGGTGGCCGAAAACATGGGTTTCGCACTGCACATGGCAGGGGTTTCAAAGCGTGAGCGCCAGCAGCAAGTGGGCCGCACCGCCGAGGCGCTGCGCATCACTGAGTTGCTCTCCCGCTTCCCCAAGGAGCTCTCAGGCGGCCAGCGCCAACGGGTTGCGATCGGCCGCGCCATCGTTCGCAAGCCCAAGGTCTTCCTGTTTGACGAGCCGCTGTCCAACCTCGACGCCGCCTTGCGGGTGGAGATGCGGATCGAGCTCTCGCGCCTGCACCAGGAGCTGGGCACGACGATGATCTATGTGACCCATGATCAGGTCGAAGCGATGACCTTGGGCGACCGCATCGCCGTCTTCCATCAGGGCCGCATCGAGCAGCAAGGCGCACCGATGGCCTTGTACAGCCGCCCCGCGACCAAATTTGTCGCGGCATTTCTGGGCGCGCCGCGGATCAACCTGATCGACCGCCCCGCAGCGGATGCCAGCGCGGCGCAACTGGCCTTGTGGGCCGCGCTGAGCGCATCAATCGCCCCACAGGCAAGCTGCGCCGGCTTGCGCGCCGAGCAGCTGCAGGTATTGACCGCGCTTGACTCAACGGCGGTGCCGGCAACCTTGGTGCTGGCCGAACATCTGGGCGATGCGTCGATCCTGCACCTGAAAGTGGACGGACAAGATGGACTGCTCAATGCCAAGGTCGGCAGCGAGCTGAGCCATCTGCAAGCCGGTCAAACGCTGTGGCTGAAGCCGCTGGCTGGACAGGCCATCGGTTTCGATGTTGCGGGTTGTCTGCTGAACTGACGGTGGCCGGCAAAGCAATTTCAAAAGGAAACAAGATGGATTTCTCTCTCAGCCGCCGCCTGCTCTGCGGCCTGGCCCTGCTGGCCTGCGGGGCCACCCATGCAGCGCCGGCGCCGCTCACCTTGCCACCCGGCTACAAGCTGGTCTGGGCCGATGAATTCACGCAGGATGGCCTGCCCGACCCGGCGAAATGGCTGCATGACAAGTCGCGCAACAAGGACGGCTGGTACAACAACGAGCAGCAGTATTACGCCGGCCCGCGGGCTGAAAATGCAAGGGCAAGCCAGGGCAAATTGCTGATCGCCGCAACCCGCGAGGACTTGAAGAACGAACCCGACTGGGGCGGTCAGCAGTACAGCTCGGCCCGTTTGATTACAAGGGGCAAGGGCGACTGGACCTATGGATTTTTCGAGATCCGCGCCAAGATGCCCTGCGGCAAGGGCACCTGGCCGGCGATCTGGACGCTGGGCAGCGCCGGCAGCTGGCCCGCCGATGGCGAGCTCGACATCCTCGAGCAGCTCGGTAAAGACCCCGAACGGATCTTCAGCACCGTGCACCGAAGCGCCGGCAGCGGCGGCAATGGCGTTGGCAATGGCCGGCAGTTGCCCGATGCCTGCAAGGCGTTCCACAACTACCAGATGCTCTGGACCCATGAGCTGATCCGCTTCGGTGTCGATGGGGTCGAGCATTTCAGCTATGCCAACCCGAAGACCGGCGTCGCGGCCTGGCCTTTCGATGCGCCGCAATTCCTGATCCTCAATCTGGCCATCGGCGGCGACCTCGGAGGTCCGGTCGACGACGCAATCTTTCCGACGACGCTGGAAGTCGACCATGTGCGCGTTTATCAGGCACCGCGCTGAAGGCGGAAACGCCCAATCGTCGATGTTCATGAATTGTTAATCAATTGCTTGCGAGGCGGATAAGCGCTGGTATTCGCTGCTTGCTTTGAGGGCCGCGGCAGCTATGCTCGCGGCTGAAGCTATCCCTGATTTGCTATGGACAAAAAATTCCTGCGCCTTGGCTGGTGGGCCGCCCTTCCCGGCGCAGCCACCGGCGCCCCATCGCTGCACCGGCAATTGTTCATCTGGCTGCTGCTGCCGCAGATCATCCTGTGGCTGGCAGCCGGCTTGTTCACCTACAACCTGGCGGCTCGCTATGCCAACCAGGCGGTCGACGCCACGCTGTCGCAGGCCTCAAGAGCCTTGGCGCGCCAGGTCAAGCCGCAGGGCAACGGGCTGCTGATCGACTTTCCACGAGCCGCCCAGGACATCCTCGAATCCGACCCGAGCGACCGCGTGCTCTACACGGTCAGCACGCCGCCAGGGCAGTTCATCCTCGGCAACCGCAACCTGCCGCCGCGGCCAACGATCACCGATCCTGTGATGGGCGAGCCTTATTTCTACGATGGCATCTTGAACCAGCCCAATGCCGGGGCCGACAAGTCCGAGCGCGTCAGGGTGGCTGCGCTTTATTTGCGCTATGGAGATGCCGACTCGCCCGGTCAGACCATGCTGGTGCAGGTGGCCCGCTCGAGCACCAACCGGGAAGAGCTGGCGCGCCAGATCATGCTCGATCTGGTGCTGCCTTTGTCGGCCTTGATCGCGCTGATGACGATGGTCGTCTGGGCCGGCATCCGCGCCGGGTTGGCGCCGCTGGCCTTGCTGCGGGGCAAGGTCGAAGGCCGGGCGCTCAATGACCTGACGCCAATTCAGCTGAATGCCGCTCCGCTGGAAGTACGGGCCTTGGCCCGAGCGATGAACACCTTGCTCGGCGAAGTCCACCACCATGTCGCTGCACAAAAACGCTTCATCAGCGATGCCGCGCATCAGCTACGAACGCCACTGGCCGGGCTGAAAAGCCAGACCGAACTGGCCTTGATGGAAGCGACCGAGCCGTCCTTGATCGCCAGGCTCAAGCGCGTGCATGAAAGCGCGGTACGCAGCGCCCACCTGGTCAACCAGTTGCTGACCTTGGCCAGGGCCGAGCCCGAATCAGCCAGCTTGCAAAACCGCTTGCCGGTCGATCTGCGACAACTGGCCCGCGATGTCACCGCCGAGATGGTGCCGCGCGCTTTGCTGGCTGGCGTTGATCTGGGCTTTGACGAGCCCGATGGTGATGAGCAAGACCGGCCACCACCGCGGCCGGCCGAAGTCCGCGGCATCGGCTTGCTGCTCGGCGAGGTGCTGATCAACCTGATCGACAATGCGGTCCGCTATGCAGGACGGGGCGCGACGGTGACCGTGCGCGTGCATGGGCAAGGCAGGGAGTTGCTGCTCGAAGTTGAAGACAACGGCCCGGGCGTGCCCGAGTCCGAGCGCGACCATCTGTTCGAGCGCTTTGTGCGCGGCACCGAGGACGGCACCGGTTGCGGCCTGGGTTTGGCCATCGTGCGCGAAATCGTCGAGCGCCATTCAGGCAGCGTCGAACTGCTGCCGGTGCAGCCGACCGGCCTGCTGGCCAGGGTCAAGCTGCCGGCAGCGGGTTAACCCCTTCTTACACGGTGTTAATTTTTCGTTAATAATTGGGGCGCGCAACCTTGCGGGTCAGGCTTGCGCCAGGAGATCTCGATCGATGACAAAAGCATGCAAACGAGCGTTCAGTCGCAAAGCCTTGGCCGCAATCGCCGCGATCAACTTCATCGCCCTGCCCGTCTGCGCTGGCGAAGTTGAAGTGCTGCATTGGTGGACCAGTGGCGGCGAAGCCAAGGCCGCGCAGTCGCTCAAGGCCAGCTTGCAGTTGAAGGGACATAGCTGGAAGGATTTTGCGGTTGCCGGCGGTGGTGGCGATTCGGCGATGACCGTGCTGAAGTCGCGCGTGGTCTCAGGCAATGCGCCGGCCGCCGCGCAGATCAAGGGCCCCTCACTGCAGGACTGGGCGCGCGAAGGCGTGCTGGCCAATATCGACGATGTGGCCAAGGCCGGACATTGGGACGATCTGTTGCCCAAAGTGGTCAGCGACCAGATGAAGTTCAAAGGCAGCTATATCGCTGTGCCGGTGAATGTGCACCGCGTCAATTGGTTGTGGATCAACCCGCAAGCCTTCAAGCGCGCCGGTGCCAAAGCGCCAAACAACTGGGATGAATTCTTCGTGGCTGCTGAAGCCTTGAAAAAAGCCGGCCTGATACCGGTCGCTCATGGCGGCCAGAACTGGCAGGACCTGACCCTGTTCGAGGATGTCGCACTCGGCGTCGGTGGCAGTGACTTTTATCGCCTGGCGCTGGTGCAACTCGACCAGGCCGCGCTGAACAGTGCCACGATGGAAAAAGTGCTGGGCACTTTCAAGCGGGTAAAAGCCTATACCGACAAGAATTCGCCCGGCCGCGACTGGAATCTGGCCAGCGCGATGGTCATCAAGGGCGAAGCCGGCATGCAGTTCATGGGCGACTGGGCCAAGGGCGAGTTCATCGCTGCGGGCAAGGTGCCTGGCAAGGACTTCATCTGCACACCTTCTCCAGGCAGCGCCAAGGCCTTCACCTACAACATCGATTCGTTTGCGATGTTCAAGCTGAAAAACGAGGCCAATAGTTTGGCCCAAAAAGACCTCGCAGCAACCATCATGGGGCCGGAATTCCAGGAGACCTTCAGCCTCAACAAAGGTTCGATCCCGGTGCGCGTGGGCGTCAAGATGGACAAGTTCGACGAATGCGCCAAGCAATCCTCGAGCGACTTCGGCAGCAGCGCCAAAGCCGGCACATTGCTGCCCTCGATTGCGCATGGCATGGCAGTCCCTTCAGCTGTTGAAGGCGCGATCAAGGATGCGATCAGCCAATTCTGGAACAGCGACCGCATGAGCGCCCGCGAAGCGATGCAGCAGATCGCAACGGCGGCGCGGACCAAATAGTCACCCGCCATGCATCCTCATCACCCGCCACGCAGCCCGTGGCTGCCGCGGCTTGTGATCGCGCCGACCTTCTTGCTGTCCTTCTTGTTCATCTATGGATTGATGGCCTGGAATGGCTATCTATCGCTGTCCGATTCGCGCATGCTGCCCAGCTACGAGTTCGCCGGCTTGCAGCAATATGCAGCGCTGTTCAAATCCGAGCGCTGGTGGGTGGCGATGAAGAATCTGCTGATCTTCGGCGGATTGTTCATCGGCGGCGGCATGGGTCTGGGCCTGCTGCTGGCGATCTTGCTCGATCAGAAGCTGCGCGCTGAAGGCTTGCTGCGGACGATTTACCTGTATCCGATGGCACTGAGTTTCATCGTCACCGGCACCGCCTGGAAATGGATCCTGAACCCCGGCACCGGCTTCGAGTTGCTGATGCAGCAATGGGGCTTCAGCGACTTCAGCTTTGGCTGGCTGGTTGACCCTGACAAAGCCATTTACTGCCTGGTGATCGCCGCCGTCTGGCAAAGCGCAGGCTTCGTGATGGCGCTGTTTCTGGCCGGACTGCGCAGCATTGACGACAACATCATCAAGGCCGCGCAGGTCGATGGGGCGAGCCTGCCCTTGATCTACTGGCGCATCATCATTCCGAGCCTGCGGCCGGTGTTCTTTTCAACGCTGATGGTGGTCAGCCATCTGGCGATCAAGAGTTTTGATCTGGTGATGGCATTGACCGCCGGGGGGCCGGGTTATGCCACCGACATGCCGGCCACCTATATGTACACGATGGCGTTTTCGCGCGGCCAGATCGGTCTGGGCGCGGCCAGCGCGACCTTCATGCTGGCTACCGTCGCGGCGATCGTCGTGCCCTACCTTTATTCAGAATTGCGGGTGCGGAAATGACCCGCCACCGGTTCAGCCTGCAACGCTTGCTGCTGCTGGCTTTGCTGCTGGCCTTTGCGGTGTTTTTCTTGACGCCGCTCTATGTGATGCTGTGCGCTTCGCTCAAAGACATGGACGAAATCCGCAACAGCAGCCTGGTTTCGCTGCCGGTCAAACCCGGCTTTGCCGCCTGGTCCAAAGCCTGGTCAAGCGCTTGCACCGGTACCGATTGCGGAGGTTTGCAACCCTTTTTCATGAACTCGGTGTTGATGGTGGTGCCGGCGGTGGCGGTCTCGACCGCCATCGGTGCGATCAACGGCTATGTACTGACCCAATGGCGTTTTCGTGGCAGCGAGCTGATGTTCGCCTTGATGCTGTTCGGCGTCTTTATGCCAATGCAGGTGGTACTGCTGCCGATGAGCCAGGTGCTCGGCTGGTTCGGGCTGGCCAGTTCGATCTGGGGTTTGATCGTCGTCCATGTGATCGCCGGCATTCCTTCGACGACGCTGTTCTTCCGCAATTACTATGCCGGCCTACCCAACGAGTTGGTCAAGGCAGCCACGCTCGACGGCGCTTCGTTCTGGCAGATCTTCACCCGCATCATGCTGCCCTTGTCGGCACCGATTCTGGTCGTCACGCTGATCTGGCAATTCACCAATGTGTGGAATGATTTTCTCTACGGCGTGGTGTTCTCGGGGGGCGACAGCAAGCCGATCACCGTGGGCCTGAACAATCTGGCCAACACCTCGAGTTCGGTGAAGGAATACAACGTCGACATGGCTGCCGCCATGATCGCCGCGCTGCCGACCCTGATCGTCTATGCGCTGGCAGGCAAATATTTTGTGCGCGGCCTGACAGCCGGCGCAGTAAAGGGCTGAACATCCATGGGCGCACTTTCAATCCGCCAGATCCGCAAGACCTTCGGCGCCGTCGAAGTGCTCAAAGGCATCGACATCGAGGTCGAGGCCGGTGAGTTCCTGATCCTGGTCGGCCCCTCGGGTTGCGGCAAGAGCACGCTGCTGAACCTGATCGCCGGGCTGGAAACGCCGAGCTCGGGCAGCATCCATATGGCCGATCGCGATGTCACTTTCCTGCCCAGCCGCGACCGCGACATCGCGATGGTGTTCCAGAGCTATGCGCTGTACCCGAACATGAGCGTCGCGGAGAACATTGCTTTCGCGCTGGAGATGCGCCAGGTGCCCAAGCCGCAGCGCGATGCCGCGGTGCAGCGGGTCGCGGCGATGCTGCAGATCACGCATTTACTCGATCGCAAGCCGGGGCAGTTGTCAGGTGGACAGCGCCAGCGCGTGGCGATGGGGCGGGCGTTGGCGCGGGACCCTTCGCTGTTCCTTTTCGACGAGCCGCTGTCCAACCTCGACGCCAAATTGAGAGTTGAGATGCGCGCTGAAATCAAGTTGCTGCACCAGCGCACCAGGACGACCACCGTCTATGTCACCCATGATCAGGTCGAGGCCATGACCCTGGGCGACCGGGTTGCGGTGATGAAGGACGGCTGCGTCCAGCAACTCGGCTCGCCTGACGACATTTATGCAAGGCCGGCGAACCGTTTCGTCGCCGAGTTCATCGGCTCGCCATCAATGAACTTCATCGAAGCCTCGCGCAGCGGCGCTGGTCTGGTTTGTCATCACCAGCAATTGCCGCTGGATGAAACCCAAAGCGCCGCGATCATCGCCAGTTCCGGCACCTCGTTCAGCTACGGCATCCGGCCCGAGGACATCGCGCTGTCCGACCAGGGCTGCCTGGCAGGGCGCTTGAGCATGCTCGAGCCGACCGGCCCGGAAACCTATGTCAAGGTCGACACCGCGCTGGGCCTGTTGACTGCCCGCGTGCCCGGCAAGGTCATGCAGCGCGTTGGCGACCCGGTGATGCTGAACTGGCCTGCCGCTGCCGCCCACCTGTTCGATGCGGCAAAGGGCAGCCGCGTCGGCTGAAATCAACCGCTGCCCGGGCGCTGCAGCAAGCAGTTTTGATCGGGTCATGAACCTGTGGTCAACTCTCAAGGTGCCCCATATCATCAAGACAGTCGCAGCGTCGCCGACGTTGCCCATTTCCCGCCATCAGAGCCGCATGCCGGCCGACATCGGGCCCGAACAATTGCTGCGCATCAGGCAGTCCGCCTATCAACTGCCACAGGTGACCACACCGGTCGACTTTGCCGGTGAACAGGGCAAGGAAGATCAGCTCGATCAGCAGGGTTTGATCCTGCTGCAAAAGGCCGTCGCCGGCTCGCGCCCGAGCCGCTGGATCGAACCGCGCTTGATGGCCAACGCCTTGGTCCACCTCGACGCGGTGGGCAACGCCCCGACCGTGCGTGCGCTGATGCAACAACGCAGCGCTCAATTGGAAACGCTCGGGCTGACGCGCATGGGCAAGTTCTGGCAACGCTTGTGCAGCCATACCTTGCAGCTGTCGCAGCCGGGTTGGCAGTTGGCGATCGCTTTCCGCGTGGCCGTCGACGATGCGGCCATCTGGGATTTCTATCGCAATGGCGATCTGGCCGCGCTGCAGGCCGCGGTCGGGCCGGCACCGGCCTTTGCACAAGCCCAGGAACTGCTCGAACATCTGGAATTGCTGCTGGCGCGCAGCGCTTCGGGGCATGTCGAACATCTCGAATCCTTGCTGCCGCGATTGCAGGCCGAATGCGCGACGCCGCAGGCATTTCCCGAGCTGAAAGCGGCCTGCACGCGGGCCCAGGATCGTTGGGAAAACCGCGTCGCCGAACTCGACATGCTGGCCGGCTTGAACAGCGAACTGGCCTTCCAGGGCTACCCCGATACCTTTCCAGCAGCAAGACATCTGCAGCGCACGGTGACGCTGTTTGTCGGCCCACCGAACAGCGGCAAGACCCATGCGGCCTTCGAGCGGCTCGCGCAAGCCCATGACGGCGCTTATCTGGCGCCGCTGCGCTTGCTGGCCCTGGAGGGTCGCGATCGCCTGGTCGGGCGCGGCGTGCCCTGCTCGCTGCTGACCGGCGAAGAAAACGTACCGGCCGAGGCCGCGCGCGTGGTCTCGAGCACGATCGAGATGGTCAACACCAGCAAGGCGATCGATGTGGCGGTGATCGACGAGGCGCAGATGCTCTTCGACATGTACCGCGGCTGGGCCTGGACGCAAGCGATCGTGGCCGTGCCGGCCAACGAGCTGATCATCATTTGCTCGGCCTATGCGGTGCCGGCGATCGAGAACCTGCTGGGCTTGTGCGGCGAGCGCTGCACAGTGCGGCATTTCGAGCGCAAGCAGGAGGTGCAATTGCTGCCGGCCGCGGTGCCGATCGCGATGCTCAAGCATGGCGATGCGGTGGTCGCTTTCAGCCGCCGCGAGGTGCTGATGCTGCGTGACCAGATCGCTTCAGCCGGGCATCCGGTCTCGGTGATTTACGGGGCTTTGCCGCCCGAAGTAAGGCGGCGCGAAGCCGAGCGCTTTGCCCAGGGCGCCAGCCATATTCTGGTGGCGACCGATGCGATCGGCATGGGCTTGAATCTGCCGATCCGGCGCGTCCTGTTCAGCACCATGACCAAGTTCGATGGTCTCGAGGACCGCGTACTGAGCGTCTCCGAGGTGCACCAAATTGCCGGGCGCGCCGGGCGCTATGGCATGCATGACGAAGGCTTTGTCGGCGTGCTGCGCGAAGCCGAACCCTCGGCGGCCAGAACCTTGAAAGAGTTGCTGCCGAAATCGCCACGTGCGCCGCGCGAGTTCAAAGCCGCGGTGGCGCCGAACTGGTGGCATGTCGACACGATCGCCTCACGCCTGGGGCTGAGCCGGCTGCGCGCGGTGCTCGATGTTTTCATGGACCAGTTACGCCTCGACGATGCGCATTTCGAAGTGGCCGAACTGGAGCAAATGCTCGAGCTGGCCGACCGCCTCGACCGCGCCGCCGGCCGCCTGTCGCTGAAGATGCGCTTCATCTACGCCCAAGCGCCGGTCGACACCCGCACCGATTCGCAGGTGCAGGAATATCTCGACTGGGCCAGCCGCCATGCGCTGACTGGCGCAGTCGGGGCGCCCTGGTTCCTGCAGGAAGTCGACGAAAATAGCCGACTCGACCGGATGGAGCAGGCGCTACGCAGCTGCACCTTATGGCTCTGGCTGGATCTGCGTTTCCCCGGCGTTTACGGCCATCTGGCGGCGGTCGTCGACCTGCGTGGCCGCCTCAACGACGGCATCGAGCGCCATCTGAAAGGCAAGAAACCGCTCTCGCAAATAAGGGGCCGCCGCTGAATCGGCGCGCTTTGACTGATGCATACCCAGACAATCTACGCTGCCTCATGCGGCTTCGAATCGGCCTGCCAGATCCCGGCGCTGCCGCCTGGTCATCGCAGCCGCGAACTGCATGGCCACAGCTATTTCACCACCGTGCGCGCCTTGCTGCCGCAAGACTGGGCGCCATTCCCCGGAGCTGAAGTCGAGGAACTAAGGCGGCGCCTGGAGGTTTGTGTGGCGCCGCTCGACCATGCGCTGCTGAACCACCAGATCGAGCAACCGACCGACGAGAACATCGCGCGCTGGATCCGTCACCGCCTCGAGACCGAGTTCGAAGTGCCGGGCATCCAGCAGGTCGGCGTGCAGAGCACCCAGCATTCAGGCGTTGATCTCGACGCAAACGGCATGGCCCATGTCTGGCGGCGTTATCGCTTCCAGGCTGCCCACCAACTGCCCAATGTGGCGCTGGGTCACAAATGCGGTCGCATGCATGGCCATGGTTTCGAGGTCATCATCCACGCGAATCAGGACCTTGGCGAGCGCGACATCAGCATCGACTATGACCATCTCGACGAGATCTGGGCGCCCTTGCAGATCCTGCTCAACTACCATTGCCTGAACGAAATCGAAGGTCTTGAAAACCCGACCAGCGAGTTGATGTCGTCCTGGTTGTGGCAGCGATTGCAGCCCCAACTGCCCGAACTGTCGTGGATCACCGTGTACGAAACCGGCAGTTGCGGCGCCAATTACGATGGCCAGCGTTACCGCATCTGGAAGGAGTTGACGCTGGACAGCGCGACCCGACTCAAGCATGCGCCGGCAGGCAATTTGCTCGGCGGCATCCACGGTCACACCTATACCTTGCGCCTGCACCTGAGCGCAGCGCTGGACCAATTGATGGGCTGGACGGTCGACTTCGGCGACGTCAAAACCCTGTTTGACCCGATCTTCAAAGCGATCGACCATCGACCGTTGTACGAGATCGCCGAGCTGATTGATGGCGACAATGCCAGCCTGGCGGCTTGGGTGCTGGCCAAGGCGCGGTGGGTGTTGCCCCCACTAGATCGTATCGACATTTACGAAACAAGGGGATGTGGAGCGATAGTGAGCGCAAACACCGATGGCCCAGTGATCCCGGTTTGAGGCCAAAGATGACTTATTCTGTCAAGGAAATCTTCTACACCCTGCAGGGCGAAGGTGCGCAAGCCGGGCGGGCTGCGGTGTTCTGTCGCTTCGCGGGTTGCAACCTCTGGAGCGGCCGCGAACAGGATCGCGCGGACGCTGTCTGCAGTTTTTGCGATACCGATTTTGTCGGCGTCGACGGCCAGGGAGGCGGTAAGTTCGCCGATGCCAAATCGCTGGCCGATGCGATCGCAACGCTGTGGCCGTCGGACAGCCAAGGGCAACTCGGCCGGCCTTATGTCGTCTGCACCGGCGGTGAGCCGCTGCTGCAGGTCGACTCGGCGTTGATCGACGCATTGCATGCCAGGGGCTTCGAGATCGCGGTTGAAACCAATGGCACCCAAGCCGCGCCGGCCGGTCTGGACTGGATCTGCGTCAGCCCGAAGGCTGATGCCGAGCTAATGTTGACGCATGGGAGTGAGCTGAAACTGGTGTTCCCGCAGCCATTGGCCGAGCCCGAACGTTTCGAACAACTGGCCTTCGAACATTTCTTTTTGCAGCCGCTCGACAGCGTGCTGAGAACTCAGCATCGCCGCGAAGCCGCCGCCTATTGCATGGAACATCCGCAATGGCGCTTGTCGATTCAGATGCACAAGGTGGTCGGCATCGATTGATGCCGACGCTTGTGGTCTGTCAGAAGGTATAACCGAGGCCGGCTGAAAAGGCCACTGGGTTCAAGGTTACACCGATGCTCTGACCGGTCGACAATTTGCCGATCGTCTTCAACATCACCTTGGTCGCTGAAACCTCCAGCGTCCAGCGTCCGCCCAACCTAGCGGCGACGCCGAGCTGGTAGGTCGAGCCGTTGGTATCTTTCATCGACATCGTTGGCGGGTTGCTCGTTGTACCGCCGGTCCATGCAGTCAATGCGGCTGTGCTGCGCGTGTTGGAGAATTTCGCCATCGTCAACCCAACGCCGACAAAAGGGCGCAAGTCGCTGGTCGGCGAACCTGCCTTGTACTGAAGCAACATCGTGACTGGCAAGGCGTCGACATCAGCCAGCTTGCCGGTGTTGTCGATTGCACCGGCACCGATGATCTGATGCTTGAATGGGATGCCCAGAGGCAAATCAACCGCGATGTTGTCGGTCAGCATGTAGTTGATACCACCGCTGACCTGGCTGGCGGAAAGCACATTGACCTTGGTACCGGCAAAGCTGGGGCTGCTCAGATCGCCACTCGATACCTGTGGAGCGATCAAGGTAGCGCCGCCCCGCAAGGTAAAGCTGCCGGCTGATTGGGCCTGTGCTGCGCCTGTGCCGATCAAGATCAAAGCAGTGATGCAAAAAAGGTTGTTTTTCATATGTTTTCCTTTAGCTCGGCTTTACAGCCAGCCCTTGATGGCCAAGGATTTGGAGATCAGCTGTGCAACCAGTTGATGGCCATAAGGCGTCGGGTGAAAGCTGTCAGCAAAGCCATAGGATTTCCACCAATTGGGATCGGTTGACCCCGCCGTTATGGCGGCTGACAAACTGGCAGAAGTGCAGGTCGGGAACGAGTAAACCGGCAGACCATCCGAGCCGACACCCGTGATCGGGCAGGCGGGTGTCTTGACGTTGCTTAAACTGAACTGCGCCGGCGTGGCAATTTGATCGTTGAAGGACGTATAAAAATCAATCACCACGACCTTCGATTCGCTCGCAAAGTTCGCGCTCAACTGTGTGTTGAAGGCAGCCACCCAGCTCTTGAACAAAGCTTCTGACTGCGCCCTTGCTGCAGCACCCGCCGTGCCACCACCATAGCCGGTGGCAATGCTGTCGAGCACCATCTGAAATCGCGGTGTGTTCGTGATGCCCGGCATGTTCAGGATGGCGACTTGCATGGCGCCCTTGCCGATCACATTGGTCTTGATGCTGTTGGAAAAATAATCCGCCAGCGCCTGCATATAGGTGACGCCACCGGCAGCGATGCCCGCTGCGCCGCCTGCCAAAGCGGTTCCGACTTGTGTCGGCGTCAGCTTGGTACCCAGCAACGCAGCCAGGCTGGCACCGCCGTCATAAGGCGCTTTAAGGTAAGCCCCTACCAAGGCCGATGCATCGTTGCCGCCACCATCGATCAAGGCAAGATCGGTTGCCGCATAGTTGCCTCCAGCCACGGCGTTGGCAAATTGCAGCGGAATTCCGAGCGGGCTGGCGGGATCAGCCTGATTGATCACCGCGCCGCCGATGGCATAGTTGGTACAACCAGCCTTCGAGTTGGCCGCAAAGGTCACTCCGGTAAAGACATAGAAGTTGCACAGACTGGCGCCATATGTCGCGGCAATCCGTTCCGGATAGATCAGGCCATCGACTGCTTGAACAGTGAATTTGTAACCGAATGTTCCCGAGTCAGCCAGACTGTCGCCGAACACCTTGACCGACGTAATCTTGGTTCGCGGCGTGATGTTGGCGGTGCTGCCCCCACCGCAAGCCGCCAAGAGCAGACTGGCGGCGAGCGCAAAAATTCTAATTTGTAAATTTTTCATTTTCGTTTCCTTAGACCGGGCTGAATCTTGCAATGAGCTTCAACAAGCAGCTCACTTTATAAATCATTTCATTCGATTCGTCTTGGTATTCGTACTTATATCCGTTAATTTATTAACATTTTTAGAAGCTCCATTGACTGGTCTTGTCAAGGAACAAAGTTGTGGATAAATTTTTTACAACTGCATGCTTATCCACAGGGAGAGCAAGTTTTCAGAACTTGTTCGCATTTCGCGGACAGCAGCAACAGGGTCTGGCACACAGGCTTTTCGGTCATGCAAGTACTTGTCAAAATTGAAGAAAATAGACTTATCCACAGAAAAATGGCTGCTCTACTATGACTACTAACTTAAAAATTTGAAAGACAATAAGTTAGAAGAGAGTGGGAAATTTTTGAGCTTGCACAGAAAGTTCGAAGCGCTGCAGACTCATGCCACACTTGCGCCCCATGAACATAGAAAACCTGCAAAAACGCCTACGTCAATTTTCTGCTGCACGCAACTGGCAACCTTATCAAACACCAAAAAATCTGGCAATGGCTATGGTGGTAGAAGCCGCCGAACTGGTGGAAATTTTTCAATGGCTGACACCCGAGCAATCGCAGGCAATCCAGGACGATCCGCAGAAGCATCAACATTTGGGTGAAGAAATTGCCGATGTGCTGATTTACCTGGTTCAAATTGCTGACCATTGCGCCGTTGACATAGAGGCTGCCGTAGAGAAAAAACTGGTTCTGAATGCGCTGAAGCATCCAGCGCTTTGAAGCCTATGCAGACTCTGGCGGTAATCGACTTTGAAACGACAGGCTTGTCACCTGGCGTTGGCGCCCGCGCCACCGAAATCGCGGTCGTGTTACTGCGCGATGGTGCAATCGTTGGCCAGTACCAGAGTTTGATGAAGACCGGTGCCAGGGTGCCTGCGTTCATCGAGCAGTTGACCGGCATCAGCAATGCAATGTTGGCTGAAGCGCCCGAAGCCGGGCAGGTCATGCGGGAGTTGGCAAATTTTACCCGTGGCTGTCCGATGGTGGCGCACAACGCTGCTTTTGACCGTGCGTTTTGGCAAGCCGAGTGGCTGCGCGCGGAATGCGAACCAGATCCCGAACATCAATTTATCTGCACATTGCTGCTGGCTCGGCGCCTCTATCCGGAGGCGGAAAACTGCAAGCTAGGCACCCTGGCCAGACATCACCGCTTGCCACCAACCGGGCGTGCCCATAGGGCTTTGGCCGATGCGATGACGACAGCCTATTTGCTGCTGCAGATGCAGGCTGATGTGAAGCAGAGGTTTGCGAAACAACTGGCTGGACAGGCGGTTGACCATCGATTGCTGCAGCAAATGCAGCGCAGCAGCAAGTCTGGATTGAGCCGGTCAGTACAGCAGTTTGGCAATACTTCTGCAACCAGGCCATGCTGACTGCTGAAACTAGGCGTTAAAAAATTACGCTGTCAAGGCTTACAAAAACATGCTTTGGCACTGACAATTCCGCCCTTCCATTTCTAGTTTGATCAGGGTTTTTATGTCGAGTATTCAGGTTCGTCCCGCCGCTCTGCGTGATGCCAAGGGCATCGCAGAAATTCATGTTGCAGCCTGGCAAGAAGCCTACAAGGGCTTGCTTCCCGAAACAATGCTGGATTCCTTGTCGGTGCAAACGCGCCAGGCTTACTGGCGCGAAGCCATCGAGTTGTCCGAGCCCCAACTGTTGGTCGCTCATATCGACAACGAAATGATGGGTTTCGTCGCTTTCGATCGTTCACGCGACAAAGGGACGGCCTCGGTCGTTGGTGAAATCTGGGCGATGTATGTCAACCCGATCCATTGGGACAAGGGCGCTGGCCTGGCTCTGTGGGACGCAGCGCGCGATGGCCTTCAGGAAGAGGGTTGTACCAAGGTCACGCTGTGGGTTTTCCTGCGCAACCAACGCGCCCTGCGCTTCTTCGAACTGGCAGGGTTCAAGCGTGAAATGGGCAGCGCCAAGACAACCGATATCAGTGGCACAAGGGTTGAGGAATTGCGCTTGCAGCGTTCGGTTTCGTGAGCTTTTAAGAAGTTCAACCGGCGCTGCAGAAACCTTGTTGTTCAAGCGCCCAACCCTCGGTGGCAGAAGGCTGGCTGAATTGTTGGATTTTCATTTTGCAAGGGAATTTCGAAGCTGCCGAGGCCAGCAGTTTTTCAGCCTGTTGCGAATTCAATTGAAGCGCAAATCTGGTCCAGCGTTTTTGCACCAGCGGATTCAGCCAGGCGTCCTCCAGGGCCCAGCGGATTTGCTGGGTTGATTGCAGGTCCTTGACGCCCAGAACTCTCGGCGCCAGGGCCATCAGGAAGCGGTTGAAATCGCTGGTTACCGAGCCGTCGGGCAGCAAAGTCGCGATCAAGGCGAAACGTCGACTCCAGTCAGCGCTGGCAAATTGGCGTGTCAGCAACACTTGCAAGGCTTGGACTGGGTTGAACAAGCGCAATCGATTCGGCGGCAGCATGACCAAAGGCAGCAACGCAGCCCTTGCATGCGGGAGTTCGGTGACGAAGCTGCACAGCAGTGCGATGCGTTGCCATTGGTTTTTGTCGAGCCCCCCCTGGGTTTCGTCAGGCTGCAACTGTGAGGCTATTTCATGGGCGCTGACCCAATCATGTCTGCCCTTGGCCTGATTGGCAGCGCGGCTCAACAGCGCCAGGTTACCCGCCGCATAGGCTGCGTCGTTGTGTACGCGGTCGATCGATTTTTCATTGCTGTCGCCATGGAGCTTGTTCAAAGGCTGGCGCGTCACCGGGCAATGGTCGCTATCGATTTGTTGCAGGTAATTCGGGGTCAGTTGCACATCTTCGAAGCTGCGGCCCTGTGACCAGGCGTAGCTGCGCAGTAACAACCATTGGTGGGTGTAGCCATTGGCTCGCAGCGTTCGGCGCCCAAAGGTCGCTTTGCCGGCCTGCCAACCCTGTCGCAGCGGCGATTGTGCAAACAGATGTTCGACGGGCGGGGTCAGTCCATGATGGGCGTAATCCCAACCCAGCGCGATGCCCAGCCTTTGCGCGGCCGACTGCTTGCGCCTTGCTTGTTCATCAAATCCGAGCGCATATTGGGTTGAATCTGCACGGGTCCGAATTGCTGCGATCTGTTCCATGGCTTGCTCCTGAGGGGGTCACTGTTGTGTGACCCTGGAAGCCATGTTGCGCGCCAACTAGCTCAAAAGATGAGCTAGTAAAAATTCATTTAATAGTTTCTTGCCGTTGCAGCCGCTCGCTGTGCCAATAGACATCGTCACCACCCAGACCGTCTAGGTTGGCACGGTTGAGAACGCGAGCCAGAACAAACAGCAGATCAGACAGCCGGTTCAGGTATTGGCGCGGGGCTGCGTTGATGGACGCAGCGGCCGCCAGCGTCACGACAGCGCGTTCAGCGCGGCGTGCCACCGTACGGCAGACATGGGCCTGGCAAGCGCTGCGGCTACCGGCAGGAAGGATGAACTCCTTCAACCGGGGCAAGGCTGAGTTGTAATGTGCCAGCGCATCGTCGAGTCGCAACACCGCATCGATCTTGAGCAGTTCGAACCCCGGCATGCAGAGTTCACCGCCGAGGTTGAACAATTCATGCTGGATCACGATCAGCAGTTCGCGGATGTCGTCGGGCAAAGGTTCAGCCAGCAGCAGGCCGATATGCGAGTTCAACTCGTCGACCTCACCCATGGCGTGGACGCGCAAATGGTCTTTCGGAACCCGGCTGCCGTCGCCAAGGCCGGTTGTGCCGTCGTCGCCGGTACGGGTTGCGATTTCTGAGAGTCGATTGGCCATGATGCGGTTTATCAGCGGTGAAGTGCAGTATCTTGCCTGATTTGTTGGAGAATCCGGCCGAGGAGACCCATATGAACGCAGCGACACCGACCGAATTCTTTTCAAACATGCCTGCGCGCTTGATGCCGGAGGCGATGCTTGAACGGCTGCAAGGCCGTTTCGGGGAGCGCTGTTCGACCGCGTTGGCGGTGCGTCAGCAACATGGGCGCGACGAGTCGCCATTCGATGCGCCGCCGCCCGCGGTCGTCATCTTTGCTCAGGATAACGAGGATGTGGCTTTTGTTGTGGCTTTGGCTCACGAACACCAGGTACCGGTGATTCCGTTTGGCGCCGGCTCATCGCTGGAGGGTCATCTGCTGGCGGTACAAGGCGGAGTCAGCCTCGACATGACGCGAATGAACCGGATTCTTCGCATCAACACCGAGGACTTGACCGTCACGGTGCAGGCCGGCGTGACGCGCAACCAACTTAACAACGAGTTGCGTCACGAGGGCCTGTTCTTCCCCATCGACCCAGGCGCCGATGCCACGCTGGGCGGTATGGCGGCAACCCGGGCCAGCGGCACGAATGCCGTGCGCTACGGCACGATGCGCGAGAACGTGCTCGGTCTGACCATGGTGACGGCTACCGGTGGGTCTATCCATACCGGGTCACGCGCCAGAAAGAGCAGCGCCGGCTATGACCTCACAAGGCTTTATGTCGGCAGCGAGGGCACATTGGGCGTGATTTGCGAGCTGACCTTGAAGCTTTATCCCTTGCCCGAAGCGTTGTCGGCGGCGATCTGCTTTTTCCCCAGCATTGATGCGGCCGTGAAAACGACGATACAGATCATCCAGACGGGGGTGCCGATTGCGCGTTGCGAGTTGCTTGACATCAATTCGGTGCGCGCGGTCAACCTTCACGACAAGCTCGGGTTGCGCGAAGCGCCGATGTTGTTGATGGAATTCCATGGCAGCCCGGCATCGGTGGCCGAGCAGGCGCAAATCGTGCAGGACATCGCGCGCGACCACGGGGGTGAAGATTTCGATTGGGCGACCACGCCGGAGTCGCGCAACAAGCTTTGGAAAGCCCGGCATAGCGTCTATTTTGCCGGCCTGCAGACCAAACCGGGTTGCCGCTGCGTGACCACCGACACCTGCGTGCCGATCTCACGCTTGGCCGAAATCATCAATGCCTCGGTGCTCGATGTCGAAGCAACCGGGTTGCCTTATTACGTTGTCGGTCATGTCGGCGATGGCAATTTCCATGTCGGTTACCTGGTCGATCCGCAAGTCCCTTCCGAGCGCGCGACCGCTGAAGCTTTGAGCCAGCGTATGGTCGAACATGCGATCAGGCTCGAGGGAACTTGTACCGGCGAGCATGGTATCGGACTGCACAAGCAGGCGTTCTTGATCGAAGAGGCGGGCGTCGGCGCGGTAGCGGTCATGCGTTTGCTGAAGCAGGCCCTGGACCCGCACAACATCATGAATCCGGGCAAGATTTTCGAGCTTTGATCACAAAGGCTGCGTTGCTGCCGCGATGTTCCAACTCTTGGTGACGCTGTCATCAGCGTCGACGCTTTCGAGTTGAACGCCAAAGCCCCAGAGACGAGCTACATGCTTGAGCACTTCGAGGGTGCTCTCATGCAAGGGGCAGCTCATATGCTGGATATGGCGCAAGATCAATGATCGGTCGCCGCGCAGATTGACATTCCAGACCTGGATATTGGGTTCGCGGGTGCTGAGGTCGTACTGGCGCGCCAGCGCCTCGCGCATATGCTGGTAACCCGCCTCGTCGTGGATGGCCGAGATTTCATAGTCCTGCTGCTTTTCATCGTCGATGATGGCGAACAGCCTGAAGTCGCGCATCAGCTTGGGGCTCAGGTATTGGCCGATGAAGCTTTCGTCCTTGAAGTTGCGCATGGCATGGTCGATGGTCGGCAACCAATCTGCGCCAGCAAAGCCGGGGAACCAGCGCCGGTCTTCTTCGGTCGGTTGCTGGCAAATACGTTTGATGTCGGTGTACATCGCGAAACCCAGTGCATAAGGGTTGATCCTGGCCATCGGAGGCTGGGCGATCACATTGGTATGCGACTTCAACCATTCGATCATCAGACCATCATTTAAATACCCGTCGTCATACATCTGGTTCAGCAACTGGTGATGCCAGAAAGTGGCCCAGCCTTCGTTCATCACCTGGGTCTGCCGCTGGGGGTAAAAATACTGTGCGATCTTGCGCACGATGCGGACGATTTCGCGCTGCCAAGGTTCGAGTAACGGCGCGTTCTTTTCGATGAAATAAAGCAGGTTTTCTTGGGCTTCGGCGGGAAAGCGCTTGGCCGCCGCATCGGCCTTCATATCGCGAGACGGCAAGGTGCGCCAGAGCTCGTTGATTTGCTGCTGGGCATGGGCCTCACGCTCGGTGCGGCGGGCATTTTCCTGGTCCAGTGAAAGACGGGTCGGGCGCCGGTAGCGGTCGACACCATGGGGCATCAAAGCATGGCAAGAGTCGAGCATTTGCTCGACCTGGTCGAGCCCATGACGGCTCTCGCATTCAGCGACGAAATTCTTCGCATAGACCAGGTAATCGATGATCGATGAGGCATCGGTCCACATGCGGAACAGATAGTTGCCCTTGAAAAAACTGTTGTGGCCATAGCAGGCATGGGCGATCACCAAAGCCTGCATGGCCATGGTGTTTTCCTCCATCAGATAAGCGATGCAGGGGTCGGAATTGATGACTATTTCATAGGCCAGACCCATCTGGCCGCGCTGGTAATTCCGCTCGGTCGAAATGAATTCCTTGCCATAGCTCCAATGCCGGTAATTGACCGGCATGCCCACCGAAGCATAAGCATCCATCATCTGTTCGGCGGTGATGATTTCCAGTTGGTTGGCGAAGGTGTCAAGACCAAAGCGTTCGGCCGTCTGACGGATCACCTCGTGATATTGGTTGAGCAGTTCGAAAGTCCAGTCGCTGGGTGAAGGCAAGGGTTCTGCAGGACGCTGTGCCAGCGGCTGCATTTGCTTGAATGGCTGCCTGATTCGGCGGCCACCATATTGCGACCTGGTCGGGCCGACACCGACTTGCCGGCGGTTTTCTATGTCTGTCATGGCCCGACGCCTTCCTTCTTGAATAAGTCGCGGAAAACCGGATAGATCTGCGCTGAGGTGACGGCTTTACGCATCGCAAAGTGGGCGATTTCTTCGCTCAGTTTGGCGTATTCGGTCCAGAGGTTTTGCTCCTGCTCGGCCACCTGGACATAGGCGAAGTAGCGGCATTGGGGCAGGATCGTCGCAGCCAGCAATTCTCGGCAACGACCGCTGTCCTGATGCCAGTTGTCGCCATCGCTGGCCTGTGCGCCATAGATATTCCATTCCCCATGGGGGTAGCGCTTGTGGATGATTTCTTCCATCAGCAGCAATGCGCTCGAGACGACCGTACCGCCGGTCTCGGTGGAGTGGAAGAAATTCTTCTCATCAACCTCCTGGGCCTGGGTATGGTGGCGGATGAATACGACGTCGATCTTGTCGTAATGACGGGTCAGGAACAGATAGAGCAGGATGAAAAAGCGTTTGGCCAATTCTTTGCGGCTCTCGTCCATCGATCCCGAGACGTCCATTAGGCAGAACATCACCGCCCGGCTGTTCGGGACCGGCAAACGCACGCGGTTGCGAAAACGCAGGTCGATCGGATCGAGAAACGGGATCGCAGCGATGCGCTGGCGCAGATGTTTGATGCGGGCTTCGATGGTCAGCCATTGGGCTTTTGCCGCAGGGTCGTTATCCCGCTCTAACTGCTCCAGCCTCGATTCAAGCTCGAGCAACTCACGGCGCTTGCTGGTGCCCAGGGCAATCCGCCGGCCCAGGGCACCGCGCATTGATCGCAGCAAATGCAGATTGGTGGGTGTGCCATCGCTGGTGAGCCCGGCACGATGGGTTTTCCAGATCGGTGTTTCAGCCAGTTGGCTGCGCACCAGATTCGGCAAAGCCAGATCATCGAAGAAGACCTGCATGAATTCATCGCGGCTGAGGTGGAAGATGAAGTCGTCATCGCCTTCGCCGCTATCGCTGGCCTGGCTGCCGCCTTGCCCTGTGCCACCGCCTTTTGGCCTGGCCAGGCGGTCGCCCTTCAGATGCTCGATATTGCCGGGCCTGACCAACTCGCGCGTACCGCCCTCGCCATGGCCGAAAACCGGCTCGTGCAGATCCCTCTTCGGGATATGCACATCCTCGCCTTGCGCCAGGTCGCGGATGCCGCGGCCGTCCACTGCGCGCCTGACAGCTTCACGGATCTGCTGCTTGTGGCGCTGCAGAAAGCGTTCGCGGTTGCCGATCGACTTGTGCCGGCCTGAGAGTCTGCGGTCGATGATTTGGTTGAGCATGGATCGCCTTGTTCAGTCGGGGGTTGTTCAGGAGCTCTTGCGTACCCTCAAATACCATTCGCAAAGCAATCTGACCTGCTTGGCGGTATAGCCTTTGTCAACCATGCGCTGGACAAAATTGGCATGTTTCTTGGCCTCGTCGGCGCTGGCTTTGGCGTTGAAGCTGATGACCGGCAGCAATTCCTCGGTGTTCGAAAACATCTTCTTCTCGATCACCGTGCGCAGTTTTTCGTAGCTGGTCCAAGACGGGTTCTTGCCCGAATGCTGGGCGCGTGCGCGCAGCACGAAATTGACGATTTCGTTGCGGAAATCCTTCGGATTGCTGATGCCAGCGGGCTTTTCGATCTTTTCGAGCTCGGCATTCAAGGCTTGGCGGTCGAAGACCTCGCCGGTGTCGGTGTCGCGGTATTCCTGGTCCTGGATCCAGTAGTCGGCATAGGTGATGTAGCGGTCGAAGATGTTCTGGCCATATTCGCTATAGCTTTCCAGGTAGGCCGTCTGGATTTCCTTGCCGATGAACTCGGCATAGCGAGGAGCCAGCAACTCCTTGATGAAGCCGATGTATTTCTGCTCGGTCTCGGCGGGAAACTGCTCGCGCGCGATCTGCTGTTCGAGCACATACATCAGATGCACCGGATTGGCTGCCACTTCGGATGAGTCGAAGTTGAAGACCTTGGACAGGATCTTGTAGGCGAAGCGGGTCGAGATGCCGCTCATGCCTTCGTCGACGCCGGCGTAGTCGCGGTATTCCTGAAAACTCTTGGCGCGCGGGTCGGTGTCCTTCAGGCTCTCGCCATCGTAGACCAGCATCTTCGAATAGAGCGAGCTGTTCTCGGGCTCCTTCAGCCTTGTCAGGATGGCGAACTGGCTCATCAACTTCAAGGTGCCCGGTGCACATTTGGCATCGGCCAGTGAGCTGCCACGGATCAACTTTTCGTAGATCTTCACCTCTTCGGAAACGCGCAGGCAATAGGGCACCTTGACGATGTAGATGCGGTCGAGGAAGGCTTCGTTGTTCTTGTTGTTGCGGAAGGTCTTCCATTCGCTTTCGTTGCTATGGGCCAGCACAATGCCGTCGAACGGGATCGCGCCGAAGCCCTCGGTGCCCTTGTAATTGCCCTCCTGTGTGGCGGTCAGCAAGGGGTGCAACACCTTGATCGGAGCCTTGAACATTTCGACAAATTCAAGCAGGCCCTGATTGGCCAGGCAGAGGCCGCCTGAGTAGCTGTAGGCATCGGGGTCGTCCTGGGCATAGGTTTCAAGCTTGCGGATGTCGACCTTGCCGACCAGCGAGCTGATGTCCTGATTGTTTTCGTCACCCGGCTCGGTCTTGGCTACGGCGACCTGCCTGAGCACGCTCGGGAAGCATTTGATGACCTTGAAGCGACGTATATCGCCATTGAATTCTTCCAGGCGTTTGACCGCCCAGGGGCTCAGAATGCGGGTCAGGTAACGGCGCGGAATACCGTAATCATTTTCGAGCAACGGGCCATCCTCGGCGGGGTCGAAAAGGCCCAGAGGCGATTCATTGACCGGGGAACCCTCCAACGCATAGAAGGGAACCTGCTCCATCAACAGTTTCAGCCGCTCGGCAATCGAGCTCTTGCCGCCGCCGACCGGGCCGAGCAGGTAGAGAATTTGCTTCTTTTCTTCCAGTCCCTGTGCTGCGTGGCGGAAATAGCTGACCACCTGTTCGATCGGATCTTCGAGCCCGAAGAATTCGGCGAAAGCGGGGTAGAGCTTGATCGTCTTGTTGGCGAACAAACGCGACAGCCGCGGGTCATTGCGGGTGTCGACCATTTGCGGGGCACCGATGGCCTTGAGCATGCGCTCGGCGGCGCTTGCAAAGGCCATCGGGTTGCGTTTGCACTCGGCGAGGTATTCCTCAAGGCTGAGTTGTTCGACCCGGGTGCGCTCATAGCGCGCGGCAAAGCTGCTGATCACGTCCATGCTGTCCTCCTGTTGGTCCCGAAGGCGCAGGGCATGTCGCGTCCTGCAACTCCGGGAAGTTCTGATGGCGTCCTGGCATCGTTCAGGGCGGCCCTTGCGGGCGGGGCGTCATCAGAGCTTTCCGAGGGTCAACATAGGGCCAAGGCAGGACCGTCTTTTGGCTATCAGGGGAGGTTTGACGTGACCGATCCTTGCCAAGATGCTACGGCAAACGGCCTTGAGTTGGCTTGTGCCTCGCCCCCCTAGGAGTCCGGCAGCCCCCCGTTTCGCGGGTGGGTTCTAGCGCGGTTGGCGCAGACGGTCGAGCAGGCCGCTGAGCTCGTCGAGCGAGCTGAACTGGATCGACAGTTCGCCTTGTTCGCCGCGCTTGGTGCGCTTCTTGACGCGGATCTCCACCGTGGTTGCGAGCAGGTCGGACAAGTCTTGTTCCAGGCGCAGCAGATCGCGGCTCTTTTCGTTCTTGACCCGCAGCAGCGGTGTCTGGCGGCCTAAGCCTTGGCGCGCGACCAGTTTCTCGGCTTCACGCACGCTGAGCTTCTTGGCGGCGATCTCGGTGGCGCAAGTGATCTGGTGCGCACCATCGAGCGGCAACAGGGCGCGCGCATGGCCCATGTCGATGTCGCCGGCCATCAGCATGTTCTGTACCGGTGCAGTCAGGTGCAGCAAGCGCAACAGATTGCTTGCGGCGCTGCGCGAACGTCCGACCGCCTGCGCGGCCTGTTCATGCGTCAGGTGGAATTCGGTCACCAGGCGGTGCAGGCCTTGCGCCTCTTCAAGCGGATTCAGGTCTTCGCGCTGGATATTCTCGATCAGGGCCATCGCGGCTGCGGCCTCGTCGGGCACCGCCTTGACCAGCACCGGCACATCGCGCAGTCCGGCCAGCTTGGCAGCTCGGAAACGTCGCTCGCCGGCGATAATTTCATAGCGCCGCTCGGCCGCCTCGCCCACTGGGCGCACCAGGATTGGCTGCATGATGCCCTGCGCCTTGATGCTTTCGGCCAGCTCATAGAGCGAGCCTTCATCCATGCGTGTGCGCGGCTGGTATTTGCCGGGCTGCAGTTGTTCCAGCCTCAAGCTGCTGGGCTCGCCATCGCGCGCAGCAGCAATTTCTGCGTCGCTGACTTTGGGCCCTAGCAGGGCTTCGAGACCGAGGCCGAGGCCTTTGGGTTTTTTTGTCGCCATGCGTAATTGTCCCTTACCCGTGCAGTTGCGCCAACAAGGTCTGACCCTCGGGCCAGTCACCGAGCCTTGCCGCTTCGTTCAGATGCCCGGCGGAACCCGCCAGCACCAGCCTTGAGCCCCAGTCTGCGGCGAGGCGGGAGCCTTCTTCAAGCGAGCAGTAGGGATCGTTGCTGCTGATCACGGTGATCGAGGGGAAGGGTAGACGGCTGCGCCCCTGACCCTCGTGGGCTTGGCGCCAGTTGTGCAATTGCGGGGGCAGTCTGCTGGCGTCGGGTGGCGCCACCAGCAGCGCGCCTGTCACCCTGCGCTTTTGGCTTGAATGTTCGGCCCAGCCAGCCACCAAGTGGCAACCGAGAGAATGCGCGACCAGCAGGGTGGGGCGATCATCTTCGAGCAGGACTTCTTCCAGCCTTGCCATCCAGTCACCGCGCCGCGGCCATTCCCAGTCAGACTGCTCGACGCGTTGATGTCCCAGTTGACGTTCCCAAAGGCTTTGCCAATGATCTTCCGCCGAGTTCATCCAGCCCGGCAACAGCAATACCCGTTCGGTTTTCATCTACTTGCCTTATGCTTTGCGTCCCTTGGGCTGATTGTGCTGGAGAAGATTGATGACTTACGCGGTGTTTGTAGACGGCCAGGAGGGTACGACCGGTCTGCGTATTCATGACTACCTGGCGGCTCGCAGCGACATCGAGGTGCTGCGCATTGACGCCGACAAGCGCAAGGATCCCGCCGAGCGTGCGCGGCTCTTGAATGCTGCCGATGTGGCTTTCCTTTGCCTGCCCGACGCAGCGTCGCGCGAAGCCGCCGCGATGATCACCAACCCCCGCACCTGCCTGATCGATGCCAGCACGGCGCACCGTATCAGCCCCGGTTGGGCTTTCGGTTTGCCCGAATTGGCGCCGGACCAGCGCGACAAGATCCGCGCTTCCAAGCGCATTGCCAACCCCGGTTGCCATGCCTCGGCCTTCATCCTGGCGCTGCGCCCGCTGCTCGATGCCGGTCTGCTGAGCCCGGACGCCTTGCTGTCGGCAACTTCGATCACCGGCTATTCCGGTGGCGGAAAAAGCATGATTTCCGAGTACGAAACGACAAGTGAGCGCAAGCTTACATCTCCAAGACCTTATGCTTTGGGCTTGAACCACAAGCATTTGCCCGAGATGGCCAGGCATACCGGACTGCAGCAACCGCCGGTGTTCATGCCCATCGTCGGCCCTTTTTACAAGGGTCTGGCGGTCAGCGTGCCGTTGCATCTGAGTCAGATCCGGGCGGGTGCCGGGGTGCAGGATCTGCACTCGGCGCTGACAAGCTATTACGAGGGCGAACGCTTCATCCGCGTGATGCCCATGCGCGATGCGGCGACGCTGGAGTCGGGCTTTTTTGATGTCCAGGCCTGCAATGACAGCAACCGGGTTGACCTGTTCTTGTTCGGTAGCGAGACCCAGGCATTGTTGATCGCCCGCCTAGACAACCTTGGCAAGGGGGCCAGCGGCGCCGCTGTGCAGTCGATGAATGTGCACCTGGGGCTTGATGAGGGTCTGGGCCTTTAATCGCTCCCGGGGCGTTTTAGCGTCTTATGGTCTTGCATCGGCCACCTCGGCCCAATCGGGAACGATCCAGTCGCTGACGGGCTGCAGTCGCGTCGGCCGCTGTGGATCGAAGCGCATCAGATGGCCGCCGCGCGATCCGACCCTTTGGCCTGGCCCGAGCGTGAAGCGCGGGTAGCCGGTCGCAAGCGCGCTTTCGTCGGCCGCCTCGAACAGCTCCAGCAACCAGCGCCTGGATACCTGCTCGCCCATCACCCGCAGCGACCTGACGCTCATCTCGCAGGCCGAATAGCTGTTGCCCTGCAGCAGCACCAGGTCAGTTTCGATCGCATCGCCCTGGGCCCGAAGCAGCGAGCCCGCGTTGAGAATCTGCCTGCCGATGCGCCGATCTGCCGCCTGATAGCCATAAGCGACTTTGGCCTGTTCGCGCCAAGCGGGTGCCAGGGGGATGGCATCGAGTCCGCCGAGCTCGCCCGACAGGTAGACCGTGACGCCAACCGGCGGTGGCCAAGCAGCGGTCAACGCCGCCAGCTCGGCCGGACCCAGCCAGAGCACCAGTTGGTCGCCCGGTTGCAGCGCGGCGATCATCTTGCCGGTCGCCAAGCTCGTCTCGCGGTTGTCGTCCAGCGTCCTCAGCTGGTTGGCCTGCGCCAGATCGCTGAGCCGCTCGGCCAGCACTCTGGCCGCCATGGCGGCGGCTTCGCTGCTGTCGACCAGTTGCAGCAAGCTGCCGCCGGGCGCGGCCAGACGCAGGTCGGTTTCGATCAGCGAAGCCTCGAGCGCGACACCGCGTGAAAAGTGAAAGCTCCAGTCACCCGGCTGTGCCGGATCGACGCCGGGGGCGTTGGGTAGCAAGCAGGGCATCTTTTCGCTTTCGCAGAATTGCTGTACCGGTTGCCAGGCCCGGTCAGACAGACCCGAGACCAGCGCGAACACCGACTGGCGCTGCTGATGGTGGGCCAGCTGAGCCGGCCAAGTCGAAGGGGCACCGCTGACCGGCCATTGATGCCAGATCAGCGGGGTCTGAGCTTGGGGCTGTTCAGGCGCTGCCGAATCTTCCGGGCCCAGGCAGGCGCTCAAGGTGTTGAGCAAGGCTTGCCGCCGTCTGGGCGTGGCTTCGCTGTCGATCACGCTGGCGAGGTGAATCGGCTGCCCCTTCAAACCGGGCGGATTGCCGGATTGCAAGCTGGCCAGATAGGCCGCAAGGCTGGCATTGTCTTCGGCGCTGATCGCATAGCGCGGCATCAGGCTGCCCAGAGCCGTGCCGTCGGCGCTGCGGCCCTGATTGAGCGCCAGCTGCAGGCTTTGCAAGTCGTAAGCAGGGCGGGTCTGGAAATTGGGCAGTTGCAGCTGCAGGCCTGCGGCGACTCTGGGCTGCCTGCCGGATTTGCGCTGGCCTGGCGCGAACAGCAAGGCTGCCTGGACCGGTGGAACCAGGACCGCGCCCTCGGCGCCGCCCATGCCGCTGGCGCGGTGACAGCTGATGCATGCCGCAGCGCGGCCGGTTACCGGCGTGCCGTCAGCCCTGGCTCCGGCCAAAGCAAGCCCTGACGGCAGCAAGCCATCGCGGTAGATCGCCGCGCCGCGTTGGGCCGCGGCCGACAAGGCCTCGGCGGCGGCCGGCGCGAGGGCAGACGCCACTAGCGCCAGCATCAAGCCTGATGCTGACAGCCAAGCTCGCCAGCGCGTCATTTCACCGGACTTCCCAGAGCCAGCGCGAGCAATTGCTCAGGCCTGGCCAGTCCATCGACCCGCAGCCAGCCATCCTGGCCGCGCGGCTTGATGAAAGTGACCGGTTGATGGCCCATCTTGTCGGGGCGGTAAACCTGGAAGGCGCGCTGCACCTTGTCGACAGCGGCTTGCGAACCGGTGTGAAAACTCCATTGCGGCCCGGCACGGAATTGCGTTGCATAGGCCTGCAAACGCTTGGGCGAATCATGTTCCGGGTCGATCGAGACCGACACCAGTTGCAGCTCGGCGGCGCGCGTTCCCAGGCGCTCCTGTGCGGTGGCGAAGATATGGGCCATTGGCGGACAGATCGAGGTGCAGCTCGTGTAGATGAAATTCAGCAGCACCGCGTCGGCGGTGCGGATTCGCTGGGTCAGAGTTGCCGGCGCGCCGCGCATCGGTTGCAGCAGCACGTTGGGCAAGGTCACATCGACCTGGCGTGCACCCGAGGCGGCAAGCTCCTCGGCGCTGGCGCTGTGGCAGATCTCGGCGTCGGGCGGGCTGCCAGGCGGCGCGCTGTTTGCCTGCGAACAACAGGCAAACAGCAGGGCTGCAGCGCCAGCCAGCAGGCGTCTGGGTATGGTCCGTTCCTCCATACCGGCTCAGGCAACGATGAAGCTGCGCATCATCTCGTGGTCTTCATGCGAGAGGATGTGGCAATGCCAGACATATTCGCCCTTGCTCGGGAAGGTGGCCAGGATGCGGGTGATTTCGCCGGGATAGCAGATCACGGTGTCCTTGCGGCCGGCTTCGTTGGCTTCGGCCGGTCGGGCGATTCCGGACAGGGCCACCTTGGTCAGGTAGCCGCCGGTATAGCCGCCATTGGCGCCCATCGGTTTGGGCACCACGGTGCCGGTGAAGGCCTGGCGGTTCAGCACCCGGAAATCGACCAGATGCAGATGGATCGGGTGGGCGTCGACGGTGGTGTTGTGCAGCTCCCAGATTTCGGTGCAACCGGCCTTGATGTTTTCGGTCACCGGGTCCGAATAGAAGAAAGTACCGGACTGCGCCGAGACCGGATTACCTGCTGCCGGGTTGACCGTGCCGAGCATCGTCTGCAAGCGGCCGAACGGGTCGGTACCTTCAAGCAGCAGCAGCTTGCGCAAGGTGGCTCCGGTGGTCGAGACTGCCGGCAGCATGCCCAGCTGCGGCCGCAGAAACACCGGCAAGGTCGGAATCGGTACCGCCTTGTTCAGCGGCAGGGTCACGAAGAACCCCATGACGGTGTCGTCGACACCCGCGACGACCGGTACCCCGGCCGGGAACGGTGAGGCAGCATTGTTGCCCAGCACGATGGTCTGCCCGGCCAATGCGCTGAAGTCGACCACGATGTCGGCGCGCTCTCCTGGGGACAGCAGCAGTTGGGTCAGCGCCACCGGGCCGTTCATCAATCCGAGTTCGGTGCCGACTTGCTGGAAGCCGATCGGTGTGCCGGCTTTGCCGACGAAGCGCAGGTTGTAGAAGCGCGCGCCTGAGCCATTGAGGACGCGCAGCCGGTAAGGCCTGGGCTCGACATCGCGCTTGGGCCAGGCGACGCCGTTGACGGTGATGAAATCGCCGTAGAACTCGGGCAGCACGGTGACCGCAGGCGCTTTCGGATTGGTCGGGTCGGTGGTGGGCACGAAGATCTGGCCGTTCAAGTCGTAGCAGCGATCCTGGATCAACAAGGGGAGCTCCTGCGCCGGCGCTGGCAGCATCTTGTTGGCGACCAGGTAATCTTCGTTGGCATCGCGCAAGAAGTAATGTCCGGCCAGGCCCATCTGCACATTCAGCCGTGTGACGCCCAGCGCATGGTCGTGGTACCAAAGGTGGCCGGCTTCCTGTGCGTTCGAGAACAAATAGGGCGTGCTGAACAAGCGGCCTTTGAAGTCGGGCTTCCCGTCCTTGTTGGCATCGGTGGTGGCCCAGGCGTCGGGGTTGCCGTCGCTGGCGCTGGCCTGCAAGCCGCCATGTCGGTGCGCGACCAGCGGTACCGGTGCCTGCCCTCCCAGATTGCCCGGATTGGCCCAGACCAGGGTGTTGTCGACGCCCAGACGGTGCGGCAACGGCGTCGAGCCATTGAGCAGGGCATTGATATAACTGACCTGCACCGCCACGCCCGAGCGCAGGTCGAAGCTGCGGCCGATCGAAGTCGGGGTGGTGCCCGGCGTGCTGTAACCCCAGAGCGTCGTGCTCAAGGCATTGCCCTTGGTGTCGACCAGTCCGGTCAGTGAAGCGAACTCCTGGATCGACAGGGTGTAGGTGTTGACTCCCGCGACCGCCGCGCTGGGTGCCATCTTGTTGATGCTGTCGAGCGGATTGGGCAAGGGCTGCACCAGCTTCGGATGGGTCTTGGCATTCAGCAGCGTGACCAAGGCCGGGTTGCCGCCGGCTTTGGCCTGGGCCTTGCCGCCGCTGGTCGGCAGGCTGACCACGGCTGCGGTCGTGACGCTGGCCGTGGTCACCGTGGCAGCGACGGCCGGTGTCATGGCGGCAAGGTAAGCGGCCGGTACAGCGGCACTGGCGCCGACACCGGCGACCTGTTTGATGAAGGTTCTGCGTTCGATCATGGGAATTTGGCTCGTTAATTTAAATTAATAAAAATAGTTAAAATAGAAAATAAATAGTCGCGCTAAAACCGATTGATGAGACCAAGGGTGTAGGGCTAGGGGGTGAAGCAGTCAGCGCGTCAAGGCCCTTGTCTGCTTGCTGTCAGCGTAAATTTGATCGCTTGATCAAAAATGATATTTATCAAGACGGAGCGGGCCCGCCCAGCGGTTGGGGGCGTGCAGATGGGGGCGTGCAGATGGGGGATTGAACCGAGTCGAGGCTGCCTTTGCTAGCGTCTTTGCTGCAGCGGCGGACTCGAGGTTTGCAGGCCAGTCGGCCAGGACCGATTACATGCTATCGATTCGCCGCACCATTTCGCGAGCAAATTCGACAAAGGCCAACGCACCCTTCGATGAGGGGTCAAAGATCACGCCGGGCAGGCCGTAGCTGGGCGCTTCGGCCAGACGCACATTACGCGGAATCACGGTGTCGAAAACTTTGTCGCCGAAATGGGTCTTGAGTTGCTGGCTGACCTGTTGCTGCAGCGTGATGCGCGGGTCGAACATGACGCGCAGCAGGCCGATGATCTGCAGGTCGGGGTTCAGGTTGGCATGCACCTGCTTGATCGTGTTGACCAGGTCCGACAAACCCTCGAGTGCGAAATATTCGCATTGCATCGGCACCACCACGCCATGGGCGCAGCACAAACCATTCAGGGTCAGCATCGACAGCGAGGGTGGGCAATCGATCAGGACGAAATCGTAATCATTGCTGACCTCGCCCAGAGCTGCTTTCAAGCGGCGCTCGCGTCGTTCCAGATCAACGAGTTCGACCTCGGCACCCGCTAACTCGCGGTTCGCGCCCAGAACGTCGTAGCCTGATTTTTCACCGCGCTGTCTGGCTTCGGCAATGCTCGCCGACTCAAGCAGCACGTCGTAGACGCTCAACTCCAACTTGCGTTTGTCGATGCCCGAGCCCATCGTCGCATTGCCTTGCGGGTCAAGGTCAACGACGAGTACCCGCTGGCCGAGCTTGGCCAAACCTGCGGCCAGGTTGACGGTGGTGGTTGTTTTGCCGACCCCACCTTTTTGATTGGCGACGCAGAAGATTTTGGCCATTTGATTACTTGGTTGATTTGGACAGCTTAATCGCAATGCCCCGGATCGAGGTGAACTGATTTCAACCGAATCGATACCAGGCAGCGTTTTGCATCGAGTCCTGGTACCTGCAGTTGTTCCACGTGAAACACATCGAGATCCGCGGGCAATGCTGCCAATTCATCAGCCGGGTGCTGACCTTTCATCGCCAGCCAGATCGCATCTGGTTTCAATAGTTTGCGCGTCAACTGGGTGAAGTCAAGCAAGGAAGCAAAGGCGCGAGAGGTGATGAGGTCGAAAGCGGGAACCTTCAGGTCCTCGACGCGTGAGTGCAGGCCGTGGAGATTTGGCAAATGCAGCTCTGCCGCGACCTGCTTGATGAAGCTCGCTTTCTTGGCCACTGCATCGACGCAACTGACATCGATCGAAGGGTCACAGATGGCAATGACAACACCGGGAAGGCCGCCGCCACTGCCGACATCGAGCAAGCGCATGGCCTTGCCACCGGCATGGCGACACAAGGCAGGCAACAAGCTCATGCTGTCGACGAGATGCTGGGTCAACATTGCTTGCGGCTCGCGTACCGAGGTCAGGTTGTAGACCTTGTTCCATTTCGCGATCAGGGCCAGGTAGTCCAGCAACAAATCGAGCTGCGTGTCGCTCAGCTCAAGCGCCAGTTTCCCGGCTGCAGCCGCCAGCGGCGAGCGCAGAGGATTCGATGCCTGACTCAAGTTGCACTCGCCATCGGGTGGCTTGAAGCTTCGCCGCCGAAACCCTTGAAGCGGCCCCGCTTCAGATGCACCAGCAGCAGAGAAATTGCCGCTGGAGTCACACCGGAAATCCGCGATGCCTGGCCCAGAGTCTCGGGCCTATGCTTGCTCAGCTTCTGCCTCGCCTCAAAGGAGAGGGCGGTCACGAGACCATAGTCAAGTTCGTCTGGCAGCTTCAACTTTTCGAAATGAGCTGCGCGGGCTACGTCATCGACTTGTTTGTTGATGTAGCCTGCGTATTTGACGCTGGTCTCGATCTGCTCAATCACCGCGGCAGCCAGCGGCTCACCCAGTTCGGCAGTGAGTGTTTCACGTGAAACACCGGCTTCCGGCCTTGCGATCGCTGCGATTTCGGCGAGACTGTCGAAAACCACGCCAGGCCGGCGCAACAAGTCGATCAGCGAATATTCGCGTTCCAATGCCTTGCCGACCAAACGCTCAGCGTCCACTGCAGGCAGGATCGCAGGGTGCACCCAGGTCGACTTCAGGCGTTCTGTTTCACGTGAAACAGCATCGCGCTTGCGGTTGAATGCCGCCCAGCGACTATCGTCGACCAGGCCGAGCTCGCGACCGAAATCGGTCAATCGAACATCCGCGTTGTCTTCGCGCAGCTGTAGCCGGAACTCGGCGCGACTGGTGAACATGCGATAGGGCTCGGTCACACCCTTGGTGATTAAGTCGTCGACCAAGACGCCCAGATAAGCCTGGTCGCGGCCGGGCAACCAAGCCGGGCGCCCTTGCACCTGAAGACCTGCATTCAATCCAGCAAACAGGCCTTGGGCAGCGGCCTCTTCGTAGCCGGTCGTGCCGTTGATCTGCCCGGCAAAGAACAGCCCGCCGATCGCACGCGTCTCGAAGTTTGATTTCAGTTCACGCGGGTCAAAATAATCGTACTCGATCGCATAGCCCGGCCGCAGGATATGCGCGTTCTCAAGACCCGGAATCGACCTGACGGCTGCGAGCTGGATGTCGAAGGGCAGGGAGGTCGAAATGCCGTTCGGATAGAACTCATGCGTTGTCAGGCCTTCGGGCTCGAGGAAGATCTGGTGGCTGTCGCGGTCGGCAAAGCGGTTGACCTTGTCTTCGATGCTCGGGCAGTAGCGCGGCCCGACGCCCTCGATCACGCCGGTGAACATCGGGCTGCGATCAAAACCGGAGCGGATGATTTCATGCGTTTTCACCGTGGTCTGGGTGATCCAGCAAGGACGCTGTTCCGGATGCTGGGCCGCATGGCCGAGAAAACTGAATACCGGCACCGTGCGTTTGGGCGGCGTACCGTCAGCCGCAACCATGCCGTCGCCGGGCTGCTCAAGGCATTTCGAAAAGTCGATCGTGCGGCCATCGAGTCGCGGCGGCGTGCCGGTCTTCAGCCGACCCTGCGGCAGTTTCAGCTCTTTCAGCCTTGCCGACAAACTGATTGCCGGTGGGTCACCGGCGCGGCCGGCGCTGTAGTTCTGCAAACCCATATGGATGCGGCCATCGAGAAAAGTACCGGCGGTCAGCACCACCGCACGAGCGCGGAACTGCAAGCCGATCTGCGTGACCGCACCGACCACGCGTTCCTGGACGCCGTCTGACTCGATCAGCAGGTCGTCGACCGCCTGCTGGAACAACCAAAGGTTCGGCTGGTTTTCGAGGCGATGCCGGATCGCGGCCTTGTAAAGCACGCGGTCGGCCTGCGCCCGGGTCGCCCGCACGGCCGGACCCTTGGAGTCGTTGAGTATTCGGAACTGGATGCCGGCTTCATCGGTCGCGGCAGCCATGGCGCCACCCAGGGCATCGAGCTCCTTGACCAGATGACCTTTGCCGATGCCACCGATCGACGGGTTGCAACTCATCTGGCCCAGGGTCTCGATATTGTGGGTCAACAGCAAAGTGCGGCAACCCATCCTGGCTGCGGCCAGGGCGGCCTCAGTCCCGGCGTGACCGCCGCCGACCACGATGACGTCGAATTCCTTCGGGTATTGCAATGGCTTCACCTGGGTATGTCGGGAGTGGCGAGGCGCAGCTGCGCAGCCCACAAACCCTGTATTTTACCGGCTGGGCCGGGCCTTGGCTGCGCGTTGCATGACAATAGTCGATGCACTGTCGAGACCACTGCGCAGCTTGTTGCATCGCGCCTTCCATCAGCTCACCGATACCCGGCATGCCGGTCATCGACGGTTTCTCCAAGCCGGCTGGCGTCCGTTGCATTCAGCTCGACCTGCAAGACCGCTGCCAGTTGTTCGGCCGCCCTGAGCGGCCCGCTGTCTGCCTGTCGCTGCAACCTGAACTGCAGATGTGCGGTGAGAACCGTCAACAAGCGATGCAATGGCTGGGCTGGATGGAGTCGGCTACGACACCCTGATGATGTGCAGGAATGATCGAAGAAACTGTGTTTAAAAACAGCTTCTTCGATGGCTTTGAGTGAAAAAATCTCAACTGCTTCGCGACATCAATCGTTCGAGCCGAGGGGTCAACAGCAGCAGCACGAACCCTGCACCGATCGACGAGGCGATCAGGAAACCGAACAGCGGCATGCCGCTGCCCGCGAGCAATCCTTCCAAAACGCCAGCCAGGTAGTTGGCCACCGCTGAAGAGAACAGCCAGACGCCCATCAAGAGCCCCGCCAGCCTCGCCGGTGCCATCCGCGACACCATGGCCAAACCAACCGGCGACAGCATCAGCTCGCCGATCGTATGCAGCACATAGACGATCACCAGCCATTGCGGGCCGACGGTGCCGGCCAGTTCGGCGCGTGATTGTGCCGCTGCCATGACGACGAAACCCAGGCCCAGCACGATCATGCCGAAGGCCTGTTTGGCGGTGTCCGAGATGGCGAAGCGCGACTGGTCCAATCTTGTCCAGATGATCGAAAAAACCGGCGCCAGCAGCACGATCACCAGCGGGTTGATCGACTGGAACCAGGACGCCGGAATTTCGAAACCGAAGGCATGGCGATCGGTCTGGGTGTCGGCAAACAGGTTCAAGGTGCCACCGGCCTGCTCGAAACCCATCCAGAAAAAGATCACGAAAAAAACCACGATGCCGATGCCGGCGACTCGCCCGCGCTCCGCATGGCTCAGCGGCTCGGCTTTGCGACCCGACAGCAACCCTGGCAACCGTAGCGCCAGCCCGGCAAGCAGCGCGCCAACGGCCAGTTTGAGCAGCAAGGGCCAGTCTGCAACCAAGGCCGAGAACATCTTCCAGCCAGCCATCGCTGCATAGACGAAGGCGATGCAGGAAGCCGTCCAGATCAGGATCTTCGGCAGATCCTTCATGCTGACCGCATCCTGGCCCTCTTTCAGGCCGGCACGGCCGAGCAGGCGCTGACCGGACAGCAGTACAAACAGGCCGATCACCATGCCGATGCCGGCCGATCCAAAGCCCCAATGCCAGCCCAGCCGCTCGCCCAGCGTACCCGCCACCAGCGGCGATAAAAAGGCGCCCAGGTTCACGCCCATATAGAAGATCGTGTAGCCACCGGAGCGGCGCGGGTCGTCGGTCTCGTAGAGTTCGCCCACCATCGCCGATGTGTTCGGTTTGAAGAACCCGTTGCCGACGATCAGCAAGCCCATTGCCACATGCAGCAGTGGCTCAAAGGCCATCGCGAAATGGCCCAGCATCATCACCACGGCGCCGATCACCGCAGCGCGCCGCATGCCCAGATAGCGGTCGGCCAGGTAGCCGCCGACCAGCGGTGTCAGATAGACCAGGCCGGTGTAGATGCCATAAAGTGTCAAGGCATCATTGCGTGCATAACCGAGCGAGTTGACAAGGTACAGCACCAGCAGGGCGCGCATGCCGTAATAGCTGAAGCGCTCCCACATTTCTGTAAAGAAAATAACTTTCAGACCGGCTGGCTGACGCAGGGCTGCAACGCTGCTGGGCGCCGAGCTGGTTTTGGTATCGATCAATGGGTGACCCTCGAGGTGGCGCGCTCGCGCGTGAAGCGGGCATTGTCACCGGGAGACCGCGCCCTTCCGACAGGCTTTACCCTGCCAGGATGCGACAGGGCAGAGTCAGCTTGCTGGCAGCGATCGGTTCAGCCGCGCCAGGCTGGCCTTGGCTTGCGGGTAGATCAGCGTTTCTTCCACCGCGATATGGTCCGAGCAGAGCTGGTTGAAAACTTCGACATATTGCTGGAATTCCTCCATGTCGAACCAATGGTTGCCCGCAGCAATCGCGCGCAACTTGGGGCCAAGTTCAAGCCAGTTTTCCTCGATCCAGCCATGATCTTGCTGCATGGTGCGGACCGCCGCGATCAGTTCGGCATCGCCGCTGTCCAGCAGCGGTGGGAAGACATTCTTTTCCTCGTCAAGGTGATGCTGTCTCGAGGCCCCGGAGAAGAATTCCTCAATGCCTGCCGCCTTGGCCTGAATTTCGCCGTCGATCCCCGAGTTCATCATTTGCTGCAGCATTGCGAGCAGGTCGATCAAATGACCCTTGGTCTGCTCATGACAGGCATCCAAGGCGACGAAATCGGTAGATTCTTGAACTTTGCTGCTCATCGCGGCTCCTCCGGCGGGGGTAAGTCAGGCTAACATCTGCTGCCGCCGGCAATGGTTGATAAATGTCAAATTCGTGCCGAGGCCTTTACTTACGCTAAGCAGGCTGCTGAAAGCACTGCACAATGGCTGCGAGGCCGGTTGCGTGCGCATGGGCAATAGGCGGCAGAGGATTGAAAAGCAGGCTACCCGAAGACAAAGGAGACCGCATTGCAACTCACCAATTCAGCCGGCCCGGCATATTTTCACAAAGTTGTCGATTGCCAATTGGCCTGCCCGGCCCATACCCCGGTACCCGAATACATCCGTCTGATCGGACAGGGGCGCTACGCTGACGCTTACATGGTCAACTGGGTCTCGAACGTCTTTCCTGGCGTGCTGGGACGGACCTGTGACCGGCCTTGCGAGCCGGCTTGCCGGCGCGGTCGCGTCGAGGAGAACAATGGCACCCAGCCCGAACCGGTGGCGATCTGTCGCTTGAAGCGTGTGGCGGCCGATCAGAAGGGCGAGGTCAAGAGCCGCATGCCCGCAGTCGCAGCGCCGAATGGCAAGCGCATCGCTTGCATTGGCGCCGGGCCTTCTTCGCTGACGGTGGCGCGCGACCTGACCCCGCTCGGCTATGAAGTGACGGTGTTCGATGGTGAAACCAAGGCTGGCGGCTTCATCCGCTCGCAGATCCCGCGCTTTCGGCTGCCCGAGTCGGTGATCGACGAAGAGACCGGCTATATCCTCGATCTGGGCGTGAAGTTCAACAGCGGGCAGCGCGTCGATTCGATGCAGGCCTTGCTGGCCCAGCAGTTCGACGCTGTCTTTGTTGGCTGCGGTGCGCCGCGCGGGCGTGATCTGGTCATTCCCGGCCGCCAGGAGGCCGCAGAACAGATCCACATCGGCATCGACTGGCTGGCTTCGGTGTCCTTCGGCCATATCACCAGCGTCGGCGCACGGGTCATCGTGCTTGGCGGCGGCAACACCGCGATGGACTGCTGCCGTTCGGCTCGGCGCCTGGGTGGCAGCGACGTCAAGGTGATCGTGCGCAGCGGCTTTGACGAGATGAAGGCCTCGCCCTGGGAGAAAGAGGATGCGGTTCACGAAGGCATTCCGATCATCAACTTCCATGTGCCGAAAAGCTTTGCCCATGAAGGCGGCAAACTGACCGGCATGACTTTCGAGTTGGTGGCGGCGGTCTATGACGAGAAGGGGCAGCGCAATCTGGTGCCGACCGGCGCCCCTGACGTCTTCATTGCCTGCGACACGGTGTTGGTCGCGGTCGGGCAGGAGAACTCATTTCCCTGGATCGAACGCGAAAGCGGCATCGACTTCGATCGCTGGGGCCTGCCGGTGCTCAAGCTTGGTACGTTTCAGTCAACGCTCCCCCAGGTTTTCTTCGGTGGCGATGCGGCTTATGGCCCGAAGAACATCATCACCGCCGTGGCCCATGGGCATGAGGCGGCGGTCTCGATCGACCGCTTCCTGCATGGCGAGGACACCGCCAAGCGGCCGCCGCCCATGACCAATTTGATGTCGCAGAAAATGGGCATTCACGAGTGGAGCTACAACAACGATGTGTCGAACGACCATCGCTTCAAGGTGCCTTGGGTGGCTGCCGAGATGGCGCTGGCCAGCATCAAGGTCGAAGTTGAACTGGGCTTCGATGCAGCCACCGCCTTCAAGGAAGCCAAGCGCTGCCTGAACTGCGATGTGCAGACCTTGTTCAATAGCGACACCTGCATCGAATGCGATGCCTGCGTCGACATCTGTCCGATGGACTGCATCACCTACACCGAACCCGGTGATGAAGCCGATCTGCGCCAGCGCCTGAAGGCGCCGGCACTCAATCTGGCGCAGGACTTGTATGTGTCGACCGAGCTGAAGAGCGGCCATGTGATGGTGAAGGACGAAGACGTCTGCCTGCATTGCGGCTTGTGTGCCGAACGCTGCCCGACTGGCGCCTGGGACATGCAGAAATTCCTGCTCAATACGGCGCAAGCCGGGCCTCATTGTCGCGATAGCCAGACCCCGGCACGCAGCAGGAAGCCAACGGAGACCGTATGAAACGTATCGAAGCAGTCAACGATTTCGTCATCAAGTTTGCCAATGTCAATGGCTCGGGGTCGGCTTCGGCCAACGAGTTTTTCGCCAAGGCCGTGATGCGCATGGGCGTGCCGGTCAGTCCCCGCAACATCTTCCCGAGCAATATCCAGGGCATGCCAACCTGGTACGAAGCGCGCGTCTGCGAAAAAGGCTATCACGGCCGGCGCGGCGGTGTCGACATGATGGTGGCGATGAACCCGCAGACCTGGGCGGCCGATCTGGCCGAGATCGAGCCCGGCGGCTATTTGTTCTATGACAGCACGAGGCCGATGCTGGCCTCGAGTTTCCGCGAGGATGTGCAGGTGATCGGTGTACCTCTGACCGAAATCGCCAATGCCGCTTACACCGATCCGCGCCATCGGCAGTTGTTCAAGAACATCATCTACATCGGCGCCTTGTCGGTGCTGCTCGACCTCGATGCGGAAGTTTTCGAAGCCTTGTTTGCCGAGCAATACAAGGGCAAAGAGCGTTTGCTCGAATCGAATGTCAAGGCTTTGCATCTGGGGCGTGATTACGTCAAGCAGCATCTGCAAGCGCCATTGGGCATCCGCGTGCGCCGCGCCGACATGGTCGGCAACCAGATCTTCACCGATGGCAACAGCGCCGCTGCCTTGGGTTGCATCTATGGCGGCGCCACGGTAGCAGCCTGGTATCCGATCACGCCTTCGTCATCGGTTCCCGAGGCGTTCCAGAAATATTGCGAGAAATTCCGCATCGACCCGTCCACCGGGCAGCACCGTTTTGCCATCATCCAGGCCGAAGATGAGCTCGCTTCGATTGGCATGGTGGTCGGCGCCGGCTGGAACGGTGCGCGGGCTTTTACCGCCACCTCAGGACCGGGCATTTCGCTGATGACAGAATTCATCGGCCTGGCCTACTTTGCTGAAATCCCGGTCACCATCATCAATGTCCAGCGCGGTGGCCCGTCGACCGGCATGCCCACCCGTACCCAGCAGTCCGACCTGATTGCCTGCGCTTATGCCTCACATGGCGACACCAAGCATGTGCTGCTCTTTCCTGAAGATCCGTTCGAATGCTTCGAGCATTCGGCCGCAGCGCTCGATCTCGCCGATCGCTTGCAGACGCCGATTTTTGTCATGACCGATCTGGACATCGGCATGAATCAGCGCTTGAGCAAGCCTTTCGTCTGGGACGATGCACGCAGCTATGACCGCGGCAAGGTGATGACGGCCGAAGAACTGGAAGCCGGCAAGGATTTCGGCCGTTACAAGGACGTCGACGGCGATGGTATTCCCTGGCGTACCTTGCCCGGCACGCATCCGACCAAGGGCGCATTCTTTACTCGCGGCACGACCCGCAACCCTTACGCACAGTATTCGGAGCGCGGCCCCGACTACATCTACAACATGGAGCGCTTGCTGAAGAAATTCAAATCGGCGGCGGATATGGTGCCGCAGCCGGTGTTGCGCAATGCTTTGAAGCCGACAAGCAGCGGCGTGATCTATTTCGGTTCAACCAGCCCGGCCATGCGCGAAGCGCTCGATCTGCTTGAAGTTGACGGCGTCCATCTCGACGCTTTGCGCCTTTGCGCCTTCCCCTTTTCGCAGGCGGTGCCCGACTTTATCGCGGCGCACTACAAGGTCTTCGTCGTCGAGCAGAACCGTGACGCGCAGATGCATTCGATGCTGGTCAATGAGCTCGACATCGATCCGGCAAGATTGGTGCGGATCTTGCACTACGACGGTACACCGATCACCGCGCGTTTCATCATCGCGGCCATAGGCAAACGCCTGGCCGTGCAAAACCCGACCAAGATCGAGGAGACGGTATGACCTACATCACCAAGCCCCGGCTGCACCACCCTTCGCTGCATACCAACAAGGTTGGCTACACGAGGCGCGACTATGAAGGCCGCATCTCGACGCTTTGTGCCGGTTGCGGGCATGACTCGATTTCAGCGGCCATCATCCAGGCTTGCTGGGAACTTGACATCGAGCCGCACCGTGTTGCCAAGCTCTCGGGCATCGGTTGCAGTTCCAAGACGCCGGACTATTTCCTCGGCGCGTCGCATGGCTTCAACACCGTACATGGCCGCATGCCTTCGGTGATGACTGGTGCCAACCTCGCCAACCGCGCCTTGCTCTATCTGGGTGTGTCGGGCGATGGCGACTCGGCCTCGATCGGTCTGGGACAGTTTGCCAACATCATGCGGCGCGGCGTGCGCATGGCCTATATCGTCGAAAACAACGGCGTCTACGGCCTGACCAAGGGGCAGTTCTCAGCCACGGCCGACCGCGGCTCGAAAAGCAAGAAGGGCGTCATCAACAGCGATTCGCCGGTCGATCTGGTCGGTATCGCGCTGCAACTCGGTGCCACCTATGTTGCGCGTAGTTTCTCGGGCGACAAGGCGCAATTGGTGCCCTTGATCAAGGGCGCGTTGGCGCATGGCGGGGCTGCCTTCATCGACGTCATCAGCCCCTGCGTGACCTTCAACAACCATGGCGGCAGCACCAAAAGCTATGACTATGTGCGCCAGCACAACGAGGCCGTCAGCCGTATCGACTTCATCACACCGGGCTGCGAAATTACCACCGCTTATGCCCCCGGCGAGGTCGTCGAGGTCGATCAACATGACGGCACCGTGCTGCGCCTGCGCAAGCTGCACAGCGACTATGACCCGACCGATCGCTATGCCGCAATGAGCTATATGCAACAGCATGCGGCGCGCGGCGAGGTCGTCACCGGACTGCTCTACCTTGACGCCCTCGCCGGTGATCTGCATACCTCGCTGAACACCTGTGCGGCGCCATTGAACAGTTTGTCAGAAAGGCAACTCTGCCCCGGCGCTGCGGCGTTGGACAAGATCAACGCGAGTTTGCGCTGATCCGGCCGGCCGGCCGATCGCGCGGGTAAGGAGTATCACCATGGCTGAACGTACGGTTTCCCAGTCGATGGCAAAACGCCATATCGTCAGCCTCGGACCTGATGCGACGGTGCATGAAGCCGCCTGCGTGATGACGAGCGCCAACTGTGGCAGCGTGCTGATCATTGACTCGACCGCTGCCTTGGTGGGCATTCTGACCGAACGCGATCTGATGACGCGGGTGTTGGCCAAGGCGCTCGACCCGGTCAAGACCTCGACGGCCGAGGTGATGACCCGTAATCCGCGCTGCATCGGGCCTGAAATGAAAGTCGCCGACGCGGTGTTGATCATGATCGAGCGCGGCTTCAGGCATCTGCCGGTGCTGACCGATCGCGGCCGCATTCTGGGTGTTTTTTCGGTCCGCGACGCGCTGCCGCGCGAGGTCAACCTAGCGGTTGGCCTGGCTGAATTCAACGAACAGGTGAACGACGCCCTGGGCTGATCGATGCAAGAAAAGCCGGTGCTACGATCGTCTGATGAGTTCAGCCTCCCTACATCTGGCCTGCTTGTGCGCGGCCTGGTGCAGACTTTGTGACGACTACCGGCCCTTGCTGCAACAGTTGGAAACAGAATTTTCATCGGTTCTGCCTGGCCTGCAATGGCAATGGATCGACATCGAGGAAGAAGCCGAACTGGTCGGCGATCTTGATGTCGAGACCTTTCCGACCATCGTCATTCTCGATGCCGAGCAAGTGCGTTTTGCCGGCCCGCTGACGCCTCAGGCCGAGACGCTGCGGCGTCTGTTGCGTGCGACCTTGCAGGATGTCGACCCGGCGCGGGTCTGGCCCGCAGTCGATCCCGAAATCGAAGCATTCGCCGCCAGGCTGAGGCTGCGCTGAACCAGGTACCCGGTCAGTTAGTGCTCGCCAGCTTGCGCTTCAATAGTTCATTGACCGTGGCCGGATTCGCGCGGCCCTGGGTCGCTTTCATCGCCTGACCGACCAGCGCATTGAAGGCTTTTTCCTTGCCGGCTCGGAACTCTTCGACTGACTTCGGATTCGCCGTCAGCACGGCGTCGAGAATGGCTTCAAGTCCGGATTGGTCGCTGATCTGCTTGAGCCCCATCGACTCGATCAGCTGATCGACATCCGTGCCGCTGCCGATCCAAAGCGCGTCAAAGACCTGGCGCGCGCCGTTGTTCGAGATCGTGCCGTCGCTGATGCGGGCGATCAGGGCTGCCAGCGTCGCAGCGTCGACCGGGCTGGCGCTCAAGCTGCGGTCTTCGCTGTTCAAGCGGCGCGATATATCGCCCATCAACCAGTTGGCCACCAGTTTCGGCTGTGCGCAGGCCATCGCTGCAGTCTCGAAAAAGCGCCCGAAGTCCTTGCTCTGCGTCATCATCGCCGCGTCATAAGCGGGCAGGCCGAACTGACTCTGGAAGCGCTTGGCCATCGGTTCAGGCAATTCAGGCATCTCGGTTCGCACGCGTTCGACCCAGTCCTGCGCAATCACCAGCGGCGGCAGATCGGGGTCCGGGAAATAGCGGTAATCGGCAGCGTCTTCCTTGCTGCGCATGGCCCTGGTTTCGCCGCTGCCGCCATTTGCATCGGGGTTGAACAAGACGGTCGCCTGGTTGATCGCCCGGCCATCCTCGAGCTCGTCGATCTGCCAGTTCACTTCATAGTCGACCGCCTGCAGGATGTAGCGGAAGCTGTTCAGGTTCTTCACTTCACGCCTCGTGCCATAAGGCTCGCCCGGACGACGCACCGAGATGTTGACATCGCAGCGAAACGACCCTTCAGCCATATTGCCGTCGCAGATTCCCAGCCAGACCACCAGCGCGTGCAGCGTCCTGGCGTAGGCCGCAGCTTCTTCGCCACTGCGCATGTCGGGCTCGGAGACGATCTCCAGCAGCGGCGTGCCGGCCCGGTTCAGATCGATGCCGGTCAGTCCGTGATAGTCGTCATGCAGGCTCTTGCCAGCGTCTTCTTCCAGATGGGCGCGGGTCAATTGCACGACATGCTTGACCGATGGTCCCGACCCCGAGGCGACGAAGAATTCGAGTTTTCCGCCTTGTACGACTGGAATTTCGTACTGGCTGATCTGGTAGCCCTTGGGCAGGTCCGGATAGAAGTAGTTCTTGCGTGCGAAGATCGACAAAGGCGCGATCTTCGCGCCGACGGCGAGGCCGAACTTGATTGCGCGTTCGACCGCACCGCGGTTCAGCACCGGCAAGGTGCCGGGCAGAGCCAGATCTACCGGTGACGCCTGCGTATTCGGCGCCGCGCCGAAGGCGGTCGACGAGCCGCTGAAGATCTTCGAAGCGGTCGACAACTGGACATGGTTTTCCAGGCCGATGACCACCTCGTAGCCGCGGATCAATTTGCTCTGCTTCATGGTCAGAATCCCTCCGGCTTGCGCAGGTGCCAGTCGGTCGCCTGTTGCAAGGCATGGGCGGCATGCAGCAGGCGGCCCTCGTTGAAATAGTTGCCGAGCAATTGCAACCCGACCGGCATGCCGTTCGCGCCGAACCCGACCGGCACGCTCATGCCGGGCAGGCCGGCAAGTGAGCCGGGCAGGGTGAAGATGTCGGCCAGATAAGCCTTGACCGGATCATCAGCGCCTTCGCCCGCCTTCCACGCCACCGTCGGCGCGACCGGCCCGGCGATCAGGTCGCATTGGCTGAAGCAATGCTGAAAGTCGTCGGCGATCATGCGGCGCAACTTCTGCGCTTGCAGGTAATAGGCGTCGTAATAGCCATGGCTGAGTACATAAGCACCGATCATGATGCGGCGCTTGACCTCGGCGCCGAAACCTTCGGCTCGGGTTTTCTTGTACATGTCGAGCAGATCGTCGTATTGGGCCGCACGGTGGCCGAACCTGACGCCGTCAAAGCGGCTCAGGTTCGAGCTGGCTTCTGCCGGCGCGATGATGTAGTACACGGGGATCGCCAGTTCGGTGCGCGGCAGGCTGACATCGACCAGGGTGGCGCCGAGTTTTTCAAGCTCGGCCAGACCCGCCCGCACGGCGCCGTCGACATCAGCGGCCAGCGCTGCCGGGAAGAATTCGAGCGGCAGGCCGATGCGCAGGCCTTTCAAGGGCTGCGCCGCAGTCGCTCCATCCCGCGCTTGCAACATCTGGGCGTGGAAGTCCTGCGGTGGCTGCTGCACGCTGGTGGCATCGCGGGCATCGAAGCCGCTCATCGCAGACAAGAGCATCGCGCAGTCTTCGGCCGAGCGCGCCATCGGGCCGGCTTGGTCAAGGCTGGAAGCGAAAGCGATCATGCCGTAGCGCGAGCAAACGCCGTAGGTCGGCTTGATCCCGGTGATGCCGGTGAAGCTGGCGGGTTGGCGGATCGAGCCGCCGGTATCGGTGCCGGTGGCGCCGGGTACCAAGCGGGCGGCGACTGCCGCTGCCGAGCCGCCTGAAGAGCCGCCGGGTACACGGCTGCGGTCCCAAGGGTTCTGAACGGCTTGGTAGGCAGAATTTTCATTCGACGAACCCATGGCAAATTCGTCACAGTTGAGCTTGCCCAGCGACAGGGTACCCGCCGCGGACAGGCGTTCAACCACGGTGGCGTCAAACGGGCTGCGATAGCCGCTCAGCATCTTCGAGCCGGCTGTGGTCGGCATGTCTTTGGTGACGAAGATGTCTTTGTGCGCCAGCGGGACGCCGAGCAGCGCAGCGCTTGAACCGGCGGCGCGGCGCAAGTCGGCCGCAGTGGCGGCAGCCAAGACAAGCTCGGCATCAAGGTGCAAAAAGCAGCCCAGGCTGTCATGTTCTGCCACCCTGGCCAGCAGATGCTGGGTCAACTCGAGGCTGGAGACTTGTCCGGCAGCCATTGCGCGGCTCGACTCGGCCACGCCAAGATCATGCAGCGCCTTCATTCAATCACCTTGGGAACCAGGAACAGGCCGTCTTCGACCGCCGGAGCGCTGCGCTGGTTCAGCTCGCGGGTCTGGCTGTCTCCAGCCTCGGTGACCCGGTCCTCACGCAAGCGCAGCGTCACGTCCTGTACCGCTGACAGCGGCGTATAGAGCGGCTCGACCCCGCGGGTGTCGACCTTGCTCATCTGCTCAACGATGGAAAAAAACCCGTTCAATTGGGTCAGCAGCGCGGTCTGCTCGTCGCTGCGCAGTTCCAGCCGCGCCAGATGGGCGATACGGCTTACGTCTTGTGGGGTCAGGGCCATTGAAAAATCAAGTCCGGAAAGGGTGCAGACAAAGCGGCGGTACGGCGTACAAAGGGTCTGCGCCAAGAGGAAAGAAGAGGGCGATCGGGTATTATCTATGGATATTTACCGATCAACAGGGTTGCGTGGCTGTGATGCCTCGCAGCTTTGCGGTAAGAATTGTTGACAAGTCGCAGTTGCCGGCCAGGCAGTGCAATCCAAAAACCGAACCCCATCAACGCGCCTGACCCCGGCGATCTTCAGCCCGATGGCGCGGATGTCAGGTGCCAGCGCTGTATCTAAACTATGTTTGCTTCTCTGCGCCGCTATTTTTCCACTGACCTTGCCATCGACCTCGGCACGGCCAATACGCTGATCTATGTCCGCGGCAAAGGCATCGTGCTTGATGAGCCTTCGGTCGTCGCGATCCGCCATGAAGGCGGGCCGCATGGCAAGAAGACCATCCAGGCCGTCGGCCGCGAGGCCAAGGCGATGCTTGGCAAGGTACCCGGCAATATCGAAGCGATCCGCCCGATGAAGGATGGTGTGATCGCCGACTTCACCGTCACCGAGCAGATGCTCAAGCAATTCATCAAGATGGTGCACGACTCGAAGATGTTGCGGCCCAGCCCGCGCATCATCATCTGCGTACCCTGCGGGTCGACCCAGGTGGAGCGGCGCGCGATTCGCGAATCGGCACTTGGTGCGGGCGCTTCGCAGGTTTATCTGATTGAAGAACCGATGGCGGCGGCGATCGGTGCCGGCCTGCCGGTCAGCGAGGCTTCGGGCTCGATGGTCGTCGACATCGGCGGCGGCACCACCGAAGTCGGCGTGATTTCGCTGGGGGGCATGGTTTACAAGGGCTCGGTACGGGTTGGCGGCGACAAGTTCGACGAGGCCATCATCAACTACATCCGGCGCAATTACGGCATGTTGATCGGCGAGCCGACCGCAGAGGCGATCAAGAAGAAGATCGGTTCGGCCTTCCCTGGATCCGAAGTCAAGGAGATGGAAGTCAAGGGCCGCAATCTGGCCGAAGGCGTGCCGCGCAGCTTCACGATCTCGAGCAATGAAATTCTCGAGGCGCTGACCGATCCGTTGAACCAGATCGTCTCGGCGGTCAAGAACGCGCTTGAGCAGACCCCGCCCGAACTGGGCGCGGACATTGCCGAGCGCGGCATGATGCTGACCGGCGGTGGTGCGCTCTTGCGTGACCTCGACCGTTTGCTGGCCGAAGAAACCGGCTTGCCGGTGTTGGTGGCCGAAGAGCCGCTGACCTGCGTGGTGCGTGGTTGCGGCATGGCGCTGGAGCGTATGGAGCGGTTGGGTTCGATCTTCACTTCCGAGTGATGGGCGCCTGCGCGTTTGCCTCAGGTCGATGCGCGGCGCACAGCCATTGATTCGAAGCGACCAGAATCCGTAGACCATGCCGCTTGGCACCATCGATCGATCATCACAGCCTGTATTCCGTCAAGGCCTTTCGGCGCTGACCAAGCTGGTGTTTTGTGCAGCGCTGGCCATTTTTCTGATGGTCGCGGATGCGCGGTTCAAGCTGCTGGTGCCGGCGCGCGCAGTGATGGCGCTGCTGTTGCATCCGGTGCAGCGCCTGCTGCTGAGTCCGGTCGATGGCTGGGAGGCCATCGGCGACCATCTGCGCGGTACCGAGCGGGCGATTGAAGCTGAAAGCAAAGCCCGTGAGCAGTTGGTGCTGCAGGCTGAACGGATGAGCCGAGCGACTCAGTTGCAGGCTGAAAACGACCGCTTGCGTGCGCTGCTGGATCTGCGCCCTGCGTTGCAGGTGAATTCATGGGCCGCCGAAGTGCTTTACGAAGCCTCTGATCCTTATTCGCGGCGTGTCGTGATCGACCGCGGCCGGCATCATGGCGTGGAGCCGGGCTCGCCGGTCATCAATGATGCCGGGGTGCTGGGCCAAGTCACCAGGGTCTACGACCTGAGCGCCGAGGTCACGCTGCTGAATGACAAGGACGCAGCGATTCCTGTGCTCAACAGCCGCACACAGCAGCGCAATGCGGCTTTTGGCAGCGTTGATGGCAGCGGCATGGAATTGCGCTTTCTGGCCGCCAATGCCGACATCAAGGTCGGCGACCTGCTCGCGACTTCGGGGCTCGACGGTGTTTACCCGGCGGGATTGCCGGTGGCGCGGGTCACGCTGGTTGAGCGCCGTGGCGATACCAGTTTTGCCCGAGTCCGGCTGCAGCCGGTGGCCCAGGCTGACAGTGCGCGCCATGTGCTGGTGCTGCAACCGCAGGCGCTGTTTGAAAGCCAGCAGGCCGCCGCCGCTGCGGCACAGCCCGCTGCGCCGGGCTTGCGCAAGTCCGAATCGGGCGGCGCCAAAGGAGTTCGCAAGTGATCATGCCGCGCGGCGCCGGGCAATTGTTGTTGCCTGCCAACCCTTTGTTCATCGGCCTGAGTCTGCTGTTGGCGTTGGTCGCTGACATGGTGCCGTTGGGTCGCCATGTCAGCATGCCGGACTTCCTTTCGATCGTGCTGGTGTTCTGGGGCGTGTACCAGCCGCGCCGGGTGGGCATAGTCTGGGCCTTCGCCATGGGCCTGGCCGTCGATGTTCATCATGGTGCGGTGCTGGGGCAGCATGCGCTGGCTTACAGCCTGCTCAGCTATGGTGCGATCGCCTTTCTGCATCGGCGTTTGCCTGGCTTCAGCCTCGGCGGCCAGGCCATGCATGTGCTGCCCTTGTTCGTCATGGCCCATCTCTTGTCATTGCTGGCGAGGCTGGCCGTTGGCGGTATGTGGCCGGGCTGGACGATGTTGCTGGCGCCGCTTTTCGAAGCATCGCTGTGGCCGGTCGCGACGATGCTTTTGCTGGCGCCGCAGCGCCGCACGCCGGAACGCGACGCGTACCGGCCGTTGTAAGCAACGCCGATGACGGTCCTGAAAAATATCAAGCAGGAGCTCGCGAACTTCCGGCTGCGCCTGCTGGCCGCTGCGGCCTTCGTGCTGTTTTGCTTGACCCTGTTGCTGTTGCGCCTGATCTACCTGCAGATCTGGCAGCATGACAACCTGTTCGAACGCGGTGAGTCGAACCGCGTCAGCGTCGTACCGATCGTGCCCAACCGCGGCCTGATCAAGGATCGCAACGGCGTCGTTCTGGCCAGCAATTACTCGGCCTACACGCTCGAGGTCACACCTTCCAAGGTGCCCGAACTGGAGGCGAGCATCGACGCGCTGGCCCTGGTCGTAGACATCGCGCCGCGCGATCGGCGCCGCTTGAAACGCCTGATGGAAGAAAGCCGCAGCTTCGAGTCGTTTCCGATCCGCACCAAGCTGAGCGACGCCGAAGTGGCGCGCTTCACAGCCCAGCGCTATCGCTTCCCTGGCGTCGACATCAAGGCAAGGCTGTTCCGCAACTACCCCTTGGGTGAAGTCGGCAGCCACCTGCTGGGTTATATCGGTCGCATCAATCAGGCCGAGAAGAAGGCCATGCAGGACTGGGAAGACGAGGACATTGCCAACTACCGCGGCACTGAATACATCGGCAAGCTGGGGCTGGAGCAGAGCTATGAACGCCAGCTGCATGGCATCACCGGCTTCGAGCAGGTTGAGACCAGTGCTTCCGGGCGCGCCGTGCGACGTCTGGCGAACCGGCCGCCGACGCCGGGCAACACGCTGGTCTTGTCGATTGATATCCGCTTGCAGGCTTTGGTCGAGGAAATGTTCAAGGACCGGCGTGGCGCCCTGGTGGCGATCGATCCCCGCAATGGCGAGGTGCTGGCCTTCGTGTCGAAACCGACTTTCGATCCGAACCTGTTTGTCGACGGCATCGATGTCGAATCATGGCGCGACTTGAATGAGTCGATCGACAAGCCACTGCTGAACCGGGCGCTGCGCGGTACTTATCCGCCGGGCTCGACCTTCAAGCCGTTCATGGCGATGGCGGCTTTGAACAGCGGCAAGCGCTCGCCCGCGACCTTGATCAATGATCCCGGTTTTTTCATGTTCGGCGGCCACCGCTTTGGCAGCCCCGAGAATGAGCGCGGCGGCATCATGGACATGCGCCGTGCGATTGTTGAGTCGAGCAATGTCTATTTCTATTCACTCGCCAACGAGATGGGAGTGGATTTGATTCATCAGCAGCTCGGCCCCTTCGGTTTTGGCCGCCGCACGGGTATCGATGTCGAAGGCGAGGTGACTGGCGACCTGCCATCGACCGAGTGGAAGCGCCGCCGCTTCAAGAAGCCCGAGCAGCAAAAATGGTATGCGGGCGAGACGATTTCCCTGGGCATTGGTCAGGGTTACAACAACTTCACCATGTTGCAGATGGCCAGTGCCTTGTCTACCTTGATTTCAGGCGGCCAGCGCTACCAGCCGCGGCTGGTACGCGAGGTCGAGGATGTGGTCAAACATGAGCATTTGAAGACTGTCAACCTGGCGCAAGAGCCGTTGTCGCTGCAGGCGCAGCAGGTCAGTGTCATCACCGAAGCCCTTTACGGCGTGACCCAGGAAGGGACTTCGCGCCAGGCTTTCATCGGGGCCAATTACAAGAGTGGTGGCAAGACCGGCACCGCGCAGGCAGTCAGTCTGCGCGCGGGTGAAAAATACAATGCCAGCAAGGTCGAAGAACACAAGCGTGATCACTCGCTCTATGTCGCTTTCGCGCCTGTAGAGGCGCCGACGATTGCCTTGGCGGTGATCGTTGAAAATGCCGGATTCGGTTCGACCTCCGCAGCGCCGATTGCGCGCCGGGTGTTCGACTACCTGTTGCTGGGCCAATATCCGAGCGAGGAAGACATCGCGTTGACCCAACTCGGGCGCAGCACGGCACCGGTGGGCAAACCGCGCAGCGCAGCGCTGGTCTTGCTGCCTGGAACACCCGCGGCGATCGCTGCTGCATCGGGAGCTTCGCGATGAAAAGCGTCTTCGACCAGCCCGGTTGGTGGCAGCGGCTGAGGCCGCTGTTCAGCGGTTTTGATCTGCCCTTGCTGCTGGCTATTGCCTGGTTGATGCTGCTGGGACTGCTGTGCATGTATTCGGCCGGCTTCGACCATGGCACGCGCTTCGTCGACCATGCGCGCAATATGGTGCTGTCGGTGCTGATCATTTTTTTCGTCGCGCAGATACCGGTGCAGCGCTTGATGAGCTTGGCAATACCGCTGTATTCGATCGGGCTGGCCCTGCTGGTTGCCACCGCGATGTTCGGGTTGACCAAGAAGGGCGCGACCCGCTGGCTCAACCTGGGCGTGGTGATCCAGCCCTCGGAGCTGCTGAAAATTGCCACGCCGCTGATGCTGGCCTGGTGGTTCCAGAAGCGCGAGGGCCTGCTGCGCCTGCCCGATTTCATCGTTGCTTTCTTGTTGCTGGCGCTGCCGGTGCTGCTGGTGGCCAGGCAACCCGATCTGGGCACCGCCATCCTGATCGCTGCTGCCGGGTTTTATGTGATTTTCTTTGCCGGGCTTTCCTGGCGTCTGATCATTCCATGCTTTCTGGCCTGCGCCATCTCCGTCACGACCTTGGTGTTGAGCGAGGACGCCATCTGCCAGCCAGAAGTCCAATGGCCGCTGCTGCGCGAGTATCAGAAAACCCGCATCTGCACCCTGCTCGACCCGACCAAGGATCCGCTCGGCAAGGGCTTCCACATCATCCAGGGCGAGATCGCCATCGGCTCAGGCGGCATCACCGGCAAGGGCTTCATGAAGGGCTCGCAGACCCATCTGGAGTTCATCCCTGAACGCACGACCGACTTCATCTTCGCCGCTTTTGGCGAGGAATTCGGGCTGCTCGGGGCTTCGGCGCTGCTGGCCGGTTTTGGCACGCTGATCCTGCGCGGGTTGAAGATCGCCTCGGATGCACCCTCGTTGTTCTCACGCGTGATGGCTGGGGCCATCACGATGAGCTTCTTCACCTATGTGTTTGTCAATATGGGCATGGTCAGCGGCATCCTGCCGGTCGTCGGCGTGCCCTTGCCCTTCGTCAGCTATGGCGGTACGGCGATGGTGACGCTCGGCTTCGGGCTGGGCATGCTGATGTCGATCGCCAAGAGCCGGCGTGTCAACTTGTGATGGCTGGATGGGCTGGAAAGCGCACGCTGAAACGGGCGCCCGGGCCTTCCGTTTCAGCTTGACCGGTGCGTGGTGGCCGGGTGTCGTCAAGGCTGATCTCGGCCTCATGCTGCTGGGCGATTTCGCGCACGATTGCCAAGCCTAGCCCTGATCCATCGACATTGGTTCCCAGCGCCCGGTAGAAGGGCTGGAAGACCTTGTCGCGTTCATGCTCGGCAATGCCGTTGCCGGAATCCTCGACCTGCAGCACGCTGACCTGGCCGAACGGGTCTTCCACCACCCGCACGGTCACCGTGCCGCCTGATGGGGTGTAGAGCAAGGCGTTGTCGACCAGATTGCGGATCAGCTCGCCCATCAGCAAAGGGTGGCCCAGCGTGCGCAGACGAGCTTGCTCTGTATCCGGGCCCTCATAGCCGAGGTCGATGCGTTTTTCCATCGCGCGGGGCACAAAATCGCGCACCGTTTCCATCGCGATCTCGGCCAGATTGACTTCAAGCCTTTGTGCCGCCAGTTCCTTGTCTTCGGCGCGTGCCATCGCCAGCAATTGGTTGACCATACGCGCGGCGCGCTGACTCGAGAGTGAAATCTGCTGGAGTGAACGCTTCAGTTCAGCTGGGTCGCTGCGGCCGGCGTCGATTTCGCGCTGGGCGAACTCGGCCTGGGTGCGCAGACCGGCCAAAGGCGTCTTCAACTGGTGTGCGGCATCGGCGAGGAAATGCTTCTGACTGCTCAGCGACTGATCGAGCCGGGTCAGCAGATCATTGATCGCGCGGACCAGCGGCGCCACTTCGTCGGGGATGCCGCGTTCGTCGATCGGGCTGAGGTCCGAACTTTCGCGCGAGCGGATGCGGCGCTGTAGGTCATTCAATGGTGCGATGCCCCGCGCCAGGGCCAACCAGACCAGCAGCACCGCCAGCGGCAGAATGACGAATTGCGGCAGGATCACGCCTTTGATGATTTCATTGGTCAACCTTGCGCGCTTGCCCAAGGTCTCGGCCACTTGCACCAGCATCGTTCTTGAATTGTTGTCGAGCTTGTCAGGTAATACCCAGAGATAGGCCACCCGCACCTGCTCATTGCCGACCTCATCGTCGCGGAAATGAAGCTCTCCTGGGACGATCGTCTCATCGTCGGGCGGCACCGGCAGCACCGAGTCTCCGTTCAGCAACTCACCCCGCAGACCCAGCACCTGGTAGAAAACGGTATCGGTTTCATCGGCGCGCAGCAGGGCGGCAGCTTCAGGTGCCAAGGCATAACGGGACTTCATGCTGCGGCCGGGCACGGCCTCCGCCGCGACTTGCAGGCCCAAGGTGCGGGTCATCTCGCCAAGCGCCCGGTCATAGGGCTTGTTGGCAATCCCCTGCGCCACCAACCAGGTCAAGCCAACGCTGATCGGCCAGATCAGCAGCAGCGGAGCGAGCATCCAGTCAAGGATCTCGCCGAACAGCGATCGCTGCTCCGACTCAGCGGTAGGTTTGCTCATGCCAGGCTGGGTGGAAGATCAGTTGGGGATTTTTTCCAAGCAATAGCCCAGACCGCGTACGGTCGCGATGCGGATCGGACCTTGCTCGATTTTTTTGCGCAAGCGGTGGATATAGACCTCGATCGCGTTGTTGCTGACCTCTTCGCCCCATTCGCACAGGCGCTCGACCAATTGATCCTTGCTGACCAGTCGACCGGCGCGCTGCAAAAGTACTTCCAGCAAGCTGAGTTCTCGCGCAGACAACTCAATCATCACGTCGTTGATATAGGCCACACGGCCGGTCGCATCGAAGTTCATCGGGCCATGCTTGATGATGCTCGAAGCCGTACCCAGACCGCGCCTTGTCAAGGCGCGGACCCGGGCCTCCAACTCCTGCAGCGAGAACGGCTTGGCCATGTAATCGTCAGCGCCGAGGTCAAGACCTTTGACGCGCTGCTCGATGCTGTCGCCAGCAGTCAGGATCAGCACCGGCATCGACGATCCGCGAGCGCGCAATTTGCGCAACACATCGAGCCCATGCATGCGCGGCAGGCCCAGATCCAGGATCACCAGATCGAATTCATGCAAAGCCAGGGCTGCATCGGCTTCCGAGCCATTGCCGACCTGGTCGACGGCATAACCCGAGGCGCGCAGCGAGCGCAACAAACCGTCCGCCAGAACCTGGTCGTCTTCAGCAATCAGGATGCGCATTCTTGTCTCCGCCGAAGCCATGTCGTAGTAACCTCATTCTATGGAGCTTGGCGGGCCCGGCTTATGCAGACCTACCCGCAGCAAAAAAACACAAAACACTGTACAAACGTACAGATATCGCGATAATGCAGTCAGCCCATTCAGGAGAAATCATGGACGCACCAGTCAAAACCATCAATGCCGAGAAGGCCAAAGCCCTGCAAGCGGCGCTTGCCCAGATCGAGAAGCAATTCGGCAAGGGTTCCATCATGCGATTGGGTGAAGGCGAAGTGATCGCTGACATCCAGGTCGTTTCTACCGGCTCGCTGGGCCTGGACATTGCCCTCGGTGTTGGCGGTTTGCCGCGCGGCCGCGTGGTCGAGATCTACGGCCCTGAATCTTCAGGCAAGACCACGCTGACGCTGCAGGTGATTGCAGAAATGCAGAAAATCGGCGGCGTCTGCGCCTTCATCGATGCCGAGCATGCACTGGACATCCAGTACGCGCAAAAACTCGGCGTCAATCTGCAAGAGTTGTTGATCAGCCAGCCCGACACCGGCGAGCAGGCGCTGGAGATCGTCGACGCGCTGGTCCGTTCCGGCTCGGTCGATCTGATCGTCATCGACTCGGTGGCGGCCTTGACGCCGAAGGCCGAGCTTGAGGGCGAGATGGGCGACTCACTGCCGGGTCTGCAAGCCAGGCTGATGAGCCAGGCGCTGCGCAAGCTGACCGCCACGATCAAGAAGGCCAACTGCATGGTCATCTTCATCAACCAGATTCGCATGAAGATCGGCGTGATGTTCGGCAGTCCCGAGACAACGACCGGCGGCAACGCGCTGAAGTTCTATGCCTCGGTACGTCTTGACATCCGCCGCATCGGCTCGATCAAGAAGGGCGACGATGTCATCGGCAGCGAGACCAAGGTCAAGGTCGTGAAGAACAAGGTGGCGCCGCCGTTCAAGACGGCAGAGTTCGATATTCTTTATGGCGAAGGCATCAGCCGCGAAGGCGAAATCATCGACCTGGGCGTGGTCGCCAAGGTGGTTGAAAAGTCCGGTTCCTGGTACGCCTACCAGGGCGAAAAAATCGGCCAGGGCAAGGACAATGCGCGCGAATTTCTGCGTGAGAACCCCGACATCGCGCATGAAATCGAGAACAAGGTTCGCGAGTCGCTGGGTGTGCCCTTGCTGGCCGGTAGCGAGCCTGCCAAGCCAGCGGCTTGACAGTTCCTCAGCGAGCGGCAGGAGGGTTGACTGATGAAGCCCTTGTCGCTGAAGCTGAGGGCGATTTCACTGCTGTCGCAGCGTGAGCACAGTCTGACCGAGCTGAGGCGCAAGCTGATGCGCATCGCGACCCAGCGCGATGCGGCAGTTGATGGCGAGCTTGATGCAGCAGCAGTATCGGCCGAGGTCGAAGATCTGCTGTTGTGGCTGCAGGAACAAGGCTATCTGAGCGAGTCGAGGTTCATCGAGTCGCGCATCAATGCACGTGCGCCACGCTATGGCAGCCTGCGTATCAAGCAGGAACTGGCCCAGCATGGGCTGGGGCTCAGCGCCGAAAATCAGCAATTGCTCAAGGACAGCGAACTTGAGCGGGCACGGGCGATCTGGCAGCGCAAATTTGCCGGCCAGCAGCCTGAAGATCTCGCCGCGAGGGCCAAGCAGACAAGATTCATGCTCGCCCGCGGCTTTGCGTTCGATGTGATCCAGCGGCTCTTGCGTACTCAAAGCGATTGAACCGCAAGTTCCCTGCAAGGTTGGTGCGGCGCAACATGCTACATTGCCGCACTGCATTCAGTACTGCCGGCCAGCCAAGCAATTGGCCAGCAACAATGGCTGCCCTTGCCCAATTCAATGAACTTGCCCCAATCAACCGCCGAGCGCCGTCTGCTGCATCGCCGCGCCATCAACGTGCAGGTGTATGCGCGCGATGATGGCTTGTTTGACGTTGAAGCCGCTCTGGTCGATAGCAAGGGCCGCGACATCAAACTTTCCGGTGAGACTCGCCGCGCCGGTGAGCCGGTCCATGACATGTTGCTGGTCTTGGTGGTTGACGCCAAGGCGAATATCCTTGAGGCCTGCGCCCGATCGAACGCGATGCCCTACCCGGGCGCCTGCGATGATCACGGCGATGCCTACCAGCGACTGGTCGGCTTGAACTTGTTCAAGGGCTTTCGCCCGAGCGTGAAGGACAGGCTGGCAGGTATCAAGGGTTGTACCCACCTGACCGAACTTTGCCAGGCCTTGCCAACCGCGGTGGTCCAGGCATTCACCGGCGAAGTGATCAATATCCGCGATGGCGACAGCCCTGGACAAGCGCCATTTCAGCTCGACAAATGCCATGCCTTGCGCCGCGACGGCCCGATGGTCCTGGCTTATTACCCGAACTGGTACCGCAAGGCCGAGGCGGCTGCGGTCGAAGTTGTTCCCAATCCCTGACTTTCAATAGAGCGAGAACCCCATGAAGATTCACGAGTATCAGGCCAAGGAAATCCTGCGCCAATTCGGCGTGCCGGTGCCGCGTGGTTATGCGGCCTTCACGGTGCAAGAAGCTGTCGAAGCCGCACAAAAGCTTGGCGGACCTGTCTGGGTGGTGAAGGCGCAAATTCACGCCGGTGGCCGCGGCAAGGGCGGTGGAGTCAAGCTGGGCCGCTCACTGGCTGATGTGAAGGCCCTGGCCGAAGAAATCCTCGGCATGCAATTGGTCACCCATCAAACCGGGCCGGTCGGGCAAAAAGTCCGTAGGTTGCTGGTGGAAGAAGGCGCTGACATCAAGAAGGAATATTACGTTGCTGCCCTGACCGATCGTGCCACGCAACGCGTGGCGATGATGGCCTCGAGTGAAGGCGGTATGGACATCGAGGAAGTCGCGCACGCCACACCCGAAAAAATCCTGCGCGTGATCATCGACCCGGCCACGGGCTTGACCGACAGCCAGGCGCAGGAACTGGTGGCGGGTATTGGCGTTCCGGAAACCTCGCAGGCGCAAGCCCGCGACGTGCTGCAAAAGCTCTACAAATGCTATATGGACACCGATGCGTCGCTGGCCGAGATCAACCCCTTGATCCTTGAAGGCAGCGGCGGCATCAAGGCCCTCGACGCCAAGTTCGACTTTGACGCCAATGCGTTGTTCCGTCACCCCGAAATCGTTGCCTACCGCGACCTTGACGAAGAAGACGCCGCAGAAGTCGAAGCCAGCAAGTTCGACCTCGCCTATATCAGCCTGGACGGCAATATCGGCTGCCTGGTGAACGGTGCTGGCTTGGCGATGGCGACCATGGACACGATCAAATTGTTCGGCGGCTCTCCGGCCAACTTCCTCGACGTCGGCGGCGGTGCCACGGCGGAGAAGGTGACCGAAGCCTTCAAGATCATGCTGAAGAATCCCGAAGTCAAGGGCATTCTGGTCAACATCTTCGGCGGCATCATGAAATGCGACACGATCGCCGAAGGCGTGATTGCTGCTTGCAAGGCGGTCAATCTGTCGGTACCGCTGGTGGTACGGATGAAGGGGACCAACGAAGACATGGGCAAGAAGATGCTGGCCGAATCAGGCCTGCCGATCATCGCTGCCGACTCGATGGCCGAAGCCGCGACGAAGATCGTCGCCGCCGTCGCCTGAAGATTGATTGCTGACCAGCAAGGAAAAAGAACATGAGCATCTACATCAACAAAGACACCCGGGTCATCACCCAGGGCATCACCGGCAAGACCGGTCAGTTTCATACCCGCGGCTGCCGTGACTATGCCAATGGCAGAAACTGCTTCGTCGCTGGCGTGAACCCGAAGAAGGCCGGCGAGGACTTCGAGGGCATTCCGATCTTCGCCAATGTGACCGAGGCGGCAAAAGCCACGGGCGCCACCGTCAGCGTCATCTATGTGCCGCCAGCGGGTGCTGCCGCAGCCATCTGGGAAGCTGTGCAGGCTGATCTGGACCTGGCGATCTGCATCACCGAAGGCATCCCGGTGCGAGACATGCTCGAGTTGCGCAACCGCATGCGTGCCAAGGAAGCAGCCGGCGGCAAGCGCACCTTGCTGCTGGGCCCCAACTGCCCGGGGCTGATTACGCCCGACGAGATCAAGATCGGCATCATGCCCGGACATATCCATCGCAAGGGCCGCATCGGTGTGGTCTCGCGCTCGGGCACCTTGACCTATGAAGCGGTGGCGCAGTTGACCGAAATCGGTCTGGGCCAATCCAGCGCGGTCGGCATCGGTGGCGACCCGATCAACGGCCTCAAGCATATCGATGTGATGAAGGCCTTCAATGACGATCCGGGAACCGATGCCGTGATCATGATCGGCGAGATCGGCGGCCCCGATGAAGCCGAAGCGGCGCGCTGGTGCAAAGACAATATGAAGAAGCCGATCGTCGGTTTCATCGCTGGCGTGACGGCACCTGCTGGCAAGCGCATGGGCCATGCTGGCGCCCTGATCTCGGGCGGGGAAGATACCGCCGAAGCCAAGCTGGCGGTGATGGAAGCCTGCGGCTTCACGGTCACGCGCAACCCATCCGAGATGGCTAAGCTCCTGAAAGCGTTGCTGTAAGACCATAAATCGGTCACGACAAGCCGCCGCGGGTGACCGCCGGCGGCTTGTTGCATTTTGTTTTGTAAACTCTCGCCATGCGGACGGTGCTCATCGTCTGCAGCAACCCATAAGCCACGCCGGTAAGGCAGTGCTGAATCAATTGGAAATGCAAATGGATTTGATGACCGCCCCATTCTGGATCGCCCTGCTCAAGATCATCTGGGTCAATATCTTGTTGTCAGGTGACAACGCTGTGGTGATCGCGCTGGCTGCCAGAAATTTACCGGCACATCAGCAGAACAAGGCCATCGTTGCAGGTAGCGGTGCAGCCATTTTGTTGCGCGTGATGCTGACGCTTTTTGCGGTCTCCCTGCTGGAAATTCCCTACCTGAAATTGGTCGGCGCTGCGCTGCTGCTGTGGATCGGCGTGCAATTGCTCGCCGGTGGCGATGATGACGGCGACGGCAAATTCAAGGCCAGCAGTTCGCTGTGGATCGCGGTCAGAACGATCCTGATCGCCGACCTGGTGATGAGTCTTGACAACGTCATCGGGGTGGCCGCCGCCGCCAACGGCGCGCCCGAAGCGATGCGCACCACCTTGCTGGTACTGGGTCTGGGCCTGTCGATTCCGATGATCATCTTCGGCAGTTCGATGCTGCTCAAGCTGATGCAGCGCTTCCCGTTGATCATTACCTTCGGTGCGGCCATCCTCGGTTTTGTGGCGGGCGAAATGGCGGTGACCGACCTGGCGATCAGTGCCTGGTTCGAGGCCAATGCCAAGCATCTGGCGCTGCCGATCTCGCTCCTTGGCGCAGTGATCGTGGTGATCGTCGGGCGCTATATGGCCAAGCGTCAGGCCGCTGCTGCTGAAGAAGCCTGAGGGCTGGTTTTTGAGCTGCTTGGCAGGGGACTGCCGAGCAGCAGTTCACGCTGGGCCGGTCCTTGACCCTATCTTCCCCAAGGGGATGCCCGAAATCGCCAAAAAATGGTCAGAATAGCGACGAACAGCATCCTTGGAAGAATGATGAGTTTGGAGTTTTACAGCGCCACCGATGTCGGCCGTTCTCGCGGCAACAATGAGGACTCGATCGTCGTTGACGACAAGATCGGCCTGGTGATATTGGCTGACGGCATGGGCGGCTACAAAGCCGGCGAGGTGGCCAGCGAAATGCTCACCAGCTCGCTCAGCCTCGAACTAGGCCGCTGTTTGAAGGAAGCCGGGGGGCTGGTCACGGTCGCGCAGGCGCGGCTTGCGATCGAGGCCTGTGTTGACATTGCCAATCGGGCGATCTTTACTGCGGCCCGCAGCCACCCGCAATTCAGCGGTATGGGCACGACCCTGGTGCTGGGCCTGTTCTGCGACGAGGGTTTGCTGCTCGGCCATGTCGGCGACTCGCGCGCCTATTGCCTGCGCAAAGGCCGCTTGACGCGCATGACCCGTGATCATTCGCTGTTGCAGGAGCAAATCGATGCCGGCCTGTTGAGCCTTGAAGAGGCGGCATTTTCAAATATCAAAAACCTGTTGACGCGTGCTGTCGGTGTCGAAGAAGCGGTCAGGCTTGAGTTAAATTTGCACCAGGTTCAAGCAGGTGATGTCTTTTTGCTCTGTTCCGATGGACTCTCCGACATGCTTTCCGAGTCGGCGATCTGCGGCATGCTGGTTAATCATCCGGACCTCGTCGATGCCGGGCGAGCCTTGGTTGACGGCGCCAATGAAATGGGTGGCCGCGATAATATTTCGGTGATCGCGGTGAAGGTTGGAATCGCGTTGAATTTGAATTGACTGATCATTGGCATCCGATGGAACGGTTGCCGGTTGCCGGTATGTGTCCGCAGCCTTGCGGTCATTGAACTGAGGTCAAGCTTGACATCCTCCCCGCCCTAAAGGGCGGGGATTCCCTCTGCAGGGGCTGCATGTCCGCAGCCGGCTCTGAACTTTGACAGGATATTGCGAGCAGCGTTCACATCACGATCATGCAAACTCTCACACCCCCAGCAGGTCCATGGCCTTATTGCAAGACCTTCGAGCCCTTTGGGTCCCCCG
>CAIJIT010000048.1 GCA_903820745.1 uncultured Burkholderiales bacterium | reverse complement strand
CAGCGACTTGGGTTGAGCAGGTCGTCTAGTCAGCGTGGCGGTTGGCTGGACCACTTTGAGACGGTTCATGCCGACCAAGCACCTGCTCGTCACGCCGCAATGAGTTGAAGGAATTTGCCAGGCCAGCGATTCGCTAGGCTCGTCCGACATGGACGCCGTCGAAATTCCGGCGTTTCTGAGGAAGCGAGCGGTCTGAGCTCAGCAGTAACAGTTAAGAGCCGGGCCAGGCAAACAGGTTGCAGCGGTTCGTAGCCCGCAAGAGGCCGCAGGCCGGAATGCGGGGATCGGCGGGGGCAGAAAATTTCCCAGAATCCGCTGCGCTGCTTGCCGGGCTACGAAATACGCTGTAGCCCACTTATCGTCCTCATTTGATGCTCATACAATAAATCCATGCGAAATACGGCTTGTCGCTGGCAGTCGCTGTGAAACTGGATTGGCAGTCGGCCAACAACAGAGAGGTCACCGAATATGTCAAGCACGCTTAGAACGAGATCAGGTCGGCAAGTGGTCTTGCCAACGCTGGAAGAGGACCTTGCCATCACCGCTGCCGCATTGAATGACCCGGATGCGCAACCGTTGAAGCCCGCCGAAATGGCCCAGTTGCGCCCTATGCGCGGCAGGCCGCCGGTGGCAGTGCGCCGACCGACTCTGAGCATGCGCATCGATGCTGACCTCTTGGCCATCTTGAAAGCCAGTGGTCGGGGCTGGCAAACGCGCGTCAATGCGCTGCTGCGCGAAGCGGTGGAACAGGGCAAAGTCAAGCCTTAGCGAGATCAGCCAGGGCAGAAAATTTCCCGCAATCCGCTGCGCTGCTTGGCGGGCTACGGACGGGCAGAGCCGCTCGCTGGCCAGCACGTTTGAGTTACTCAGACGACGCAAAATGATGCGCGCCACGGCCGGCGCTTTTCTTGTACGGCAAATTGCCGAAGTATTTCGGCAGGAGGAAAAACACCATGTCTGCAGCCATCTCTACCGCCCGGCTCGAAGCCAGGATCAGCGCTGATCTGCATTCGATGCTCAAACGTGCCGCTGAGCTTCAGGGGCTCACCATGACCGATTTCGTTGTGGCTGCGGTTCAGGAAGCCGCGCAAAAAGCCATTCAGCAAGCTGAGGTTATCCGCCTTTCGCTGGCGGATCAGGAGTGCTTTGCCAAGGCGCTGCTGTCGCCAGCGCAACCGTTCCCAGCCTTGAAACGTGCTTTCGCCCGGCGCAGCAAGCTCCTGCGCGCTGAATGAGCCCTGCGCCGTTCCTGCTCGCGCCGCTCGATGCCGCGCATGACCGTACTGCTCACTCGGAGATCGCCGCCTATGCCTTGATGGTGCGTGCAAAGGCCGATGCAGCCGCAGCCTTCTCGAAACGCGCCACTCTAGTACATCGTTTCGTCGATAAGCTTACGACTGGCGGCCTCGCCGATAAGTTCAAGATTGCGTACCGTCGCGTCGTAGACCAGGCCGTTGGCGACAAAACTCTGCTGGTCAAGTCCGCTGGTGTACTCGGCAACTTTCTCGGCAAAGTGAATCATGTCGTCAATGTAGAAACGCCATTCGCGCGGACTGGCTTCAGACATGGACGGCCTCTTTCTCGATGAACGGGCGAAGTTCGGCGCGCAGTGCTTTTTCGGTCACCAGATCGACCGGTTTTCCGAGCAGATCTTCAAGAAAAAACTGGACGCCAAAGTAACGTTCCGAAGTGGCCGGGCCGTCGAACGCAACGAGTACATCGACATCGCTATCAGCCCTGGCGGTGTCTCGAACAGACGAGCCAAAGAGCGCCAACCTTGTCACACCAAAGCGAGTCATCAGGACCTGCTTGTTGTCAGCGAGTACCTGAAGTATTTCCTGACGGCTCATGAATGATTCCCCTGTACGCAAGCTGACCACGCCGTTCGATCGTTGGCAAGAAATTATCGGGCATTTGTAAAGCGGGTGGGATACGGGTTGCAGCAGCCTGTAGCCCGCAAGAGGCCGCAGGCCGGAATGCGGGGATCGGTTGTCGGCGAGGGGAAAATTTCCCGCAATCCGCTGCGCTGCTTGCCGGGCTACGGACGGGCAGAGCCGGTCGCCGGCCAGCGGCCGCTGGAGTCATCCGACCTGGACGATGTCGAAATTCCGGCGTTTCTGAGGAAGCGAGCGGACTTCGCTGAGTATTTTTTGTAGATCCCGCTCAACCACCCAACAAACTTGCCAGGCCGGCGCGAACCGCGGCTACATCGTCGCTCGCCAGCTTGCCGAGTTCTCCGCGCACAAACCTGTGGTCCAGTGTGAACAGTTTGAAGCGCACTTTGGACGCCGCGGGCAAACCAGCAGCGGCCAGGTCAGTGAGCGGGCAGTCAAGCGGCCATGGGGCATTAGCCTGCGATGTGATCATCGCCATCAATGAATGCCCGGCCGGGATGTTGAAAGCAAGGGGGTCTGACAGCACGACCGCGGGACGGTTTTTGCTGGTGTCGCGGTCCGTGAAGGGAAACGGCACGCGCACCACGGTGTAGCGCTCAAAGTTCACGGTAAGCCTCCTCGTCGGCAGCGCTGGCCCATTCACTGAGCGTACCTTCGACGGCGCGCAGGTACTCAAGGTCCATGGGCTGAACGCGGCGCACGGTCGCCGTGCCATCAGCGCCAACGTCCCAGGAAATCAGGTCGCCTGGCACGACCTTGAGTGCGGCGCGAACATCCTGCGGAATGGTGGTTTGGCCTTTGGCTGTGATCTTGGCAACAGCTATCATTATTTTCCCCCGGTAATGCGATCCTTACTTTCTTACTATACGGCAAGTCGTCGCGTCGTAGCGCATTTGGCAAGCGGGCGGGATACGGGTTGCAGTAGCCTGTAGCCCGCAAGAGGCCGCAGGCCGGAATGCGGGGATCGGT
>CAIJIT010000047.1 GCA_903820745.1 uncultured Burkholderiales bacterium | reverse complement strand
CAGCTCGAGCCGTCATAGTCCTGGCCCGGCCATTCGTCGTAATGCTTGGCCAATTCGTAGAACATGCGGGGGCTGACCGCTGCCATCGCTTCTTTGGCCTTGTCCTCGAGGTGGCGGCGCCAGAGCAGATAGTTGGTCACACAAGCCAGGCCGAATCCGGTGCAAGCGCCCTCGTTGCCCTGGTTCAGCACCAGGCCGGCTTTCACATAGCCGGGCAGGAACTGTTTCAGTTCCTCGTCAGCGGGGAAGCGCGCGGGCAGCGAGCGCAACGGTGCACGATAGGTGAGATCACGGAAATCGAGCCGGTCGGGCCTGGCATCAAGACTTTGCAGGGGGTTTATGTTGGCGCCCTGAACTGTTCGGGCGGTTTGGGGTTTGTTGCGCGTGGCCATCTGCGGACTCCTTGAATGAGGCCCGATCTTGGCGGCGGCTGGCCGGCAGCGCCGCCCCTAGCTCATGGGAGCTTGTGACAAACTCCTGCCAGGAGGTTTTGTCGATGAAAATTTGCATCGTTGGTGCCGGCGCCATTGGCGGCTGGTTTGCTGCCCATCTGGGCCGCTTGCCGGAAGTTCACCTGAGCGCGCTGGCGCGCGGCGCGACCTTGGCCGCTTTGCGCCAGCATGGGCAGCGCATGGACAGCGCAGGGCAACGCAGCCAAGTGTCGATTGTCGCCAGCGACTCGGCCCTGGAACTGGGTCCGCAGGACCTGGTCATCGTCGCTGTCAAGGGGCCATCCCTGGCAGCGCTTGCGCCTGCGATCAAGGCTTTGCTCGGGCCGGGCACGCAGGTGCTGATGGCGATGAATGGCGTGCCTTGGTGGTTTTTCGACGGCCTCGAAGGCGCGGCGAAGGGGCTGAAGCTGGAAACGGTCGATCCGGGCGGGGTCATCGCCGCCTTGATCCCGGTCGAGCGGGTGATCGGCTGTGTCGTCCATGCCAGTTGCGCTACGCCGGAGGCCGGCTTGGTCAAGCATGTGATGGGCATGGGGCTGATCGTCGGCAAGCCGGCGGGTGGCCAGTCGGCAGACCTGGTGCAAGTCGGCGATTTGCTCGGCCAGGCGGGGTTCCAGGTCACAGTCTCCGATCGGATCCAGCGTGACATCTGGTTCAAGCTCTGGGGCAATATGACGATCAACCCGATCTCGGCCCTGACTGGCGCCACCTGCGACCGCATCCTCGACGATGAGTTGGTGCTCGCTTTTGTCACCCGGGTGATGCATGAGGCCGCAGCAATCGGCGCGCAGATCGGTTGCGCGGTTGAACAAACGCCCGCCCAGCGCCATCTGGTGACCCGCAAATTGGGGGCATTCAAGACCTCGATGCTGCAGGATCTGGAGGCCGGTCGGCCGCTGGAACTGGCCGCGCTGGTCGGAGCGGTGCGCGAGATCGGCCTGCATCTCGGCCTGCCAACGCCAAATACCGATGCGATTCTGGGCTTGACAAGGCTGATGGCGCAGACCCGATCGCTGGTCGCAAGCGGGGTGCAGAAGGATTTTTCTTAAACAACTTGTCACAAACGCGCGAAGGGTGCAAACTGGATTTGCCGATCAACTAAAAAGCTGCGATTCAGCGAAACCGACAGACCCAGACAGATCCCACCCTCGTTCTTTGGATTTCCTCCCCGTATTTTTTTGAATCTCCCTTTGAAAGGAGGCTTTATGAATCTGACAATCAGTGGCCACCATTTGGAAGTGACACCGGCTTTACGTGAATATGTGATTGCCAAGCTGGATCGGGTGACCCGCCATTTTGACCAGGTCGTGGACATCAACGTCCTGCTCACGGTGGAGAAGCAAAAGGAAAAGGAACGCCGGCAGAAGGCCGAAGTGACGCTCCATGTCAAAGGACGCGACATTTTTGTCGAGCATGCAGCCGAAGATCTTTATGCGGCGATCGACCAGTTGATGGACAAGCTGGATCGCCAGGTCTGTCGCCACAAGGACAGGGTGCAGGAGCATCATCACGCTTCGGCCAAACGTCTGGAGACTTTGGCGCCTTGAAATTCGAGGCGAGCGATTGAAGTCAGGGCGGCCACGGCCGCCTTTTTGCTGGACGATCGGCTTCAGAAAGCGCAGCCCCGGGTGACGGCGAGCAATCTGTATGGCATTATTGTTGCTGCACTGCAGCATTTTCGTGATTTATGCACTTGACAGCCAAAGCTTGCGCCGCCGAAGGGTGGGAGCTTTCTATAATCACAATCCCAGACACCGACCGAGCGTCCCGCCCAAGGCTTTTGCAGCCGTAATCGACGCTTTGATTCAATGAATCGTCTCGCCGCTATCCTGCCTGCCAGCAATGTGCTGGTCAATGTGGACGCATCCAGCAAAAAGCGCATCTTCGAACAGGCGGGCTTGCTGTTCGAGAACAATCATTCGATTTCGCGAGCCACGGTTGCGGACAATCTGTTTACGCGCGAGCGCCTCGGTTCTACCGGGCTTGGCCATGGCGTTGCGATTCCGCATGGCCGTATCAAGGGTCTGAAGACTCCGCTCGCAGCGGTGCTGCGGGTCCAGCAACCGATCGGTTTTGATGCGCCCGACGAGGAAGCGGTCAGCCTGTTGATTTTCTTGCTGGTGCCCGAAGCTGCGACCCAGCGGCATCTGGAAATTCTTTCCGAGATCGCCGAGATGCTGTCCGATCGCGAGCTTCGCGACCGGCTCAAGTCCGAGCCTGACGCCGCCGTGGTGCACAGCCTGATCGCCGCCTGGCATCCGCTCAAATCAATCGCCTGAGACACCGGTCACCGCCCATGAAACCCACCTCGATCAGTGCCGACCGGCTTTTTGAAGAGCATCGCCAGGTGCTGCGCTGGGAATGGGTCGCCGGGCATGCCCATCCCGAACGTCCGTTTGATGAAGCTGCGGTGCGCGATGCGCAGTCGGCCGCAGATCTGGTGGGCTACCTGAATTACATCCATCCCTACCGGGTGCAAATCGTCGGCACCCGGGAAATCGCCTACCTGAGCCAGGTGTCGGACGAAGCACAGGAGCGGCGGATTTCGCGCATTGTCACGCTGGAACCACCGGTGCTGATCGTCGCCGATGGTCAGCAACCATTGCCCCGCCTGATCGCGATGTGCGATCGCGCCGAGATTCCCTTGTTCGTGACCGCCGAATCGGCCGGGCATGTGATCGACGTCGTGCGGACTTACCTGGCGCAGTTGTTCGCCAATCGCACGACGCGCCATGGCGTGTTCATGGACATCCTCGGTCTGGGCGTGCTGCTGACCGGTGAATCAGGCCTTGGAAAAAGTGAGCTGGGCCTGGAGCTGATTTCGCGCGGCCATGGGCTGGTGGCTGATGACGCGGTCGATCTTTTCCGTATTTCTCAGCTGGCCATCGAAGGCCGCTGCCCCGAACTGTTGATGAATT
>CAIJIT010000046.1 GCA_903820745.1 uncultured Burkholderiales bacterium | reverse complement strand
GACCTGATCGACTGCTCGGCCGGCCAGGTGAGCAAGCTGGAGAAGCCGGTCTATGGCCGCATGTTCCAGACCCCATTTGCCGACCGCATCCGCCAGGAAGCCGGCATCGCCACGATCGCCGTGGGCGCCATCAGCGAAGCCGACCATGTCAACAGCATCATTGCGGCCGGTCGCGCCGACTTATGCGCCGTGGCGCGTCCGCATCTGGCAAACCCGGCCTGGACCCTGACCGAAGCCGCGAAGATCGGCTACAAGGCGCTGGACTGGCCCGCACCCTATGCCTCGGCCAAGACGCAGATGGAGGCCAACTTCCAGCGCGAAAAGGCCCAGACCACTGCTGCTGCGGCACCGCGCAAGGCTGAAGGCTGAGCCCCATGACGACAAACTTCACCGGGCGACATGCGCTGGTCACGGGTGGCACGCGCGGCATCGGCGCGGCCATCGCCATCCAACTGCTCGCGGCTGGCGCCCAGGTGACGGTGCTGGGGCGCAAGCCGGTCCTGGCGCAGGCATTGACGGATGCGCCTGCAGACCGCTTGCACAGCGTCTGCGCCGACGTGTCAGATGCAGCCCAGCTGGCCGCGGCGTTTGACAGCGCACGCGCGCGCTTTGGGCCCATCGCCATGCTGATCAACTGCGCGGGCCAGGCCAGCAGCGCACCGTTTCTGAAGACCGATGCCCGGCTTTGGCAGCAGATGCTGGCGGTGAACCTCACCGGAACAATGCTGTGCACCCAGCACGCCCTGCCCGACATGTTGGCCGCCGGCTGGGGTCGCATCGTCAATGTCGTCAGCACGGCGGGCTTGGTGGGCTATGCCTATGTCTCGGCCTATTGCGCTGCCAAGCATGGCGTCATCGGACTGACCCGGGCGCTGGCGCTGGAAGTGGCGAAAAAAGGCGTGACCGTGAACGCTGTCTGCCCCGGCTACACCGAGACCGACATCCTGCGCGAGAGCATTGCCAACGTCGTTGCCAAGACCGGGCGCAGCGAGCAGGAGGCGCGCGCCTCCTTTGCTGCCAGCAATCCGCAGGGTCGCATCGTGCAACCCGATGAAGTGGCCGCCAGCGTGCTCTGGCTTTGCAGCGACGCTGCATCGGCCATCCACGGACAGTCGATCTCGGTCAGCGGCGGGGAGGTGATGGTGTGAGGTGCGTCAAGCCACGCGGCGCACCTTGTCAGGCCAGCGACCGCGTCGCCTGCACCTAGAACTTGGCCTGATTGAGCCGGCTGCCATCCGGCGCGATCGGCAACGGCCCGGCGACAAACGCCAGACCAGCGCCGACTACCGCAAGGCTGTCATGCCCTCCGGGGCGGGCCATCGATGCTGGGCTCAGTTCGCGGCGTTCACCAGCCATGGAAGCGCTCCCAGGTCGTGACGCTGCCCTCGGCGCCCAGCACTGAGTAAGTAGGGAACTGAGCGGCCGTTGCGCAGGCATGGTTGGGCAGAATGCGCAACTGCAGGCCCAGCGGCAGGCGCTGCTCGATGTCGGGGCAGACGCTGCCGTCGCGCCAGGAAACGATGCCATGCTCCTGGTTGGCGCTGCTGACGATGAAGCCTTCGATCGGCGCGCCGCTGGCATCGCAGACGGCGCCATAGCCGTAGTCCAGCGCCTGGGCCTGCGTGCCGCGGTCGCGGCTCATCGCCATCCAGCCGGCGTCGGTCAGCGCCCAGCCTTTTTCGGCCTGGTGGCCGATCACGGTGGCCAGCACCGACAGCGCAATTTCATCGATGCCGCAAACACCCACATTGGCCATCACCAGATCGTTGAAGACGTAAACACCGGCACGAACTTCGGTCACGCCGTCGAGTTGATGCGCCGACAAAGCGGTCGGCGTCGAGCCCACGCTGACCTCCGGGCAAGGCAGACCGGCCGCGCGCAGACGCTCGGCCGCAGCCACGCAACCGGCACGCTCCTGCTCTGCCATCGCGGTCAGCGCTTCGGGCGTGTTCAGCGCGTAGGAGCCGCCGGCATGGGTCATCACGCCCTTCAGCAAGGCGCCGCCCTCGTGCAGGGTTCGGCCTATCTGGATCAACCGGTCCTCGTCGGGGCGCACGCCGGCGCGGTGGCCGTCGGTGTCGACCTCGATCATCACTTCGAAACCATGGCCATCCGCCACCACGGCCAGCGCCGCGGCCAGCGAATCGACGACGATGGTCAACCGGCAGCCACGTTCGCGTAACGCGCGCGCCTGAGGCAACTTGGCCTTGGCGATGCCCACCGCATACAGGACGTCGTCGAAGCCGGCGTCGAAGAACTGCACGGCTTCCTTCAGCGTCGATACGGTGACGCCCTGCGCACCGGCATCGCGCTGGCGCCGCGCCACCTCGAAGCATTTGCTGGTCTTCACATGGGGGCGAAAGCGAACACCCAGCGAATCCATGCGCTTCTGCATCCGTGCGATGTTGCGATCCATCTGCACCGCGTCGATCAGCGCAGCGGGAGTGTCGAGTTCGGTCATATTCATGCGGCGATGCTAGCAAAGATGCTGGTCTGAAAAGCGGGTTGTCGGTCACTGCGGGGCGAATGCTGTTGTCAAGCCGCAGGCAAGCCGGCTGAAGCCTCAGCTCTGGGCGGCCTCAGGAACTTCCAGCGCGCCGCGGCGGATCTGATCGCGTTCGAGTGACTCGAACAGAGCTTTGAAGTTGCCCTCACCGAAGCCTTCGTCGGCCTTGCGCTGGATGAATTCGAAAAACACCGGGCCGAGCATCGTTTCGGAAAAGATCTGCAGCAGCAGTCGCTTCTCGCCGCCGCTGGTCGAGCCGTCGAGCAGGATGCCGCGTGCCTGTAAGTCCGCGACCGGCTCGCCATGGCCGGGCAGGCGCGCTTCCAGGGCTTGGTAATAAAAGTCATTGGGCGCCGTCATCAAGGGCACGCCGGCCATCTGCAGGCTGTCGACACTGGCCAGCAAATCGTCGGTGAACAGGGCGATATGCTGGATGCCTTCGCCGTTGAACTTCATCAAGAACTCTTCGATCTGGCCGCTGCCGCGCGCCGATTCCTCGTTCAGCGGAATGCGGATCTTGCCATCGGGCGCCGACATCGCGCGCGAGGTCAGGCCGGTATGCTGGCCCTTGATGTCGAAGTAGCGGATCTCGCGGAAATTGAACAGCTTTTCGTAAAAAGCACCCCAATGCGCCATGCGGCCGCGGTAGACGTTGTGGGTCAGATGGTCGATCAGCTTGAAGCCATGGCCGACCGGATGGCGGTCAACGCCTTCGATGAATTTGAAGTCGATGTCGTAGATCGATTCGCCATCGGCAAAGCGGTCGATCAGGTACAGCGGCGCGCCGCCGATGCCCTTGATCGCCGGCAGGCGCAGCTCCATCGGCCCGGTGGCAATCTCGATCGGCTGCGCGCCCAGCGCCAGCGCACGCTCATAAGCCAGATGCGAATCCTTCACCCTGAACGCCAGCCCGCAGGCCGAAGGGCCATGTTCGGCCGCGAAATAACCGGCCGGGCTCTTCGGCTCGCGGTTGACGATGAAATTGATCTCGCCCTGGCGGTACAGCAGCACATCCTTGGAGCGGTGCCGCGCCACCAGGCTGAAGCCCAATTTTTCGAACAAGGGCTCGAGCGTCTTGGCCGCCGGTGCCGCGAATTCGACGAACTCGAACCCCATCAAACCCATCGGGTTTTCGAACTGGTCTGTCATGGCGATGCTCCGCAGTCGCTGGTTTGAGAGGGCTGACCGCGGCGCTTCAATGGCGCGGGTCTGCCGGAGAGGCCGATTGTGCCTATTCGGAAAGGGCTTGGCGGATCAGAATCTGCCGATCAACTGCCAATAGGCGGCTGCCAGCAAGATCCATGTCACCAACGCTGCCATCGCGCCCGCATGGATGCGGCCGGCCCGGGGTGCAAATGCCTCGCTTGAATTCAGCCAGGCATGACGCAGGCCGCGCGCCGCAACCGCAGCCATGGCCAGCAAGGCGGCGTTGATGGCGCAGCGCCACAAGGTCACCAGCCAGCCCTGATTTGTCTCGCGCGACAGCAAGCTGGCCCAGCTGACCTCGGCCAACAGCCCCGCCAGCAGCGCGAAGGCCGCCAATGCAAGCCAGCCGTCGTAGCGGGCATTGCCGCAAGACGAAAAAGCCCAATGCAGCAACGCGGCGATCAACAGCAATACTGGGGCGAGCAGCAGTCCGCCCGCCGTCAGCACCGGCCGCTCGTACCAGGCGAGGCGCCGGCTGGCTTGCAACGTGTGCGGCGCCATCACGGCATGGCCTGCGGCATTGGCAAATCCGATCCGGTCAAACAAGGGGCCAAGCGGTTTGTCGAGCGCATAAAGATCGGTGCCGATCAGCCGATAGGGGCCTTGCGCGCCGATCTGCAAACTGCCGTCGGCCTGCTGGCTGACCTTGCGCGCAGGCAGGAACAGGGTGGCCGCCACACGCGGCAGCAAGCCCTCGAAGCTTTGGATGCGCAAGCCCGCATAGCGGCCGCTCCAGTCAGCCGTTTTTGTTGGCACTGTTGCCGCGATGGCTGCGGGCGCTTGAAAGCGCTGGGCGAGCAGTTCGGGCAGGTCGATGATCATGTAGTCGGTCGGATCGAGCGGCCCGTCGCCCGGCGGATGAGCGACATAGTCAAGCAGCCCGCTCAAGGTCAACTCGGGCGCCGCCTTGTTCAGGTTCATCACCGCAAAAAAGGCCAGCCCCTGCTGCGGCAGCACCATGAACAGCGCATTGAAGCCGCGGATCGTGCCGCCATGGCCGAAG
>CAIJIT010000045.1 GCA_903820745.1 uncultured Burkholderiales bacterium | reverse complement strand
GGTTCGTCCAGGAACAGCAGCTGCGGCTCATGCGAGAGCGCCTTGGCGATCAGCAGCCTGCGCTTCATGCCGCCGGACAAAGTCATGATCTTGCTGTCGCGCTTGTCCCACAGCGACAGAGCCCTGAGAATTTTCTCCACATGGGCCGGGTCGGGCGCCTTGCCGAACAGCCCGCGGCTGAAAGTGACCGCGTTCCAGACCTTCTCGAACGATTCGGTCGTCAACTCCTGCGGCACCAGGCCGACCAGTGAACGGGCTTTGCGGTAGTCACGCATATTGTCGTGGCCGGCCACCGTCACCGTCCCCGCGCTGGCATTGACGATGCCGCAAATGATGCTGATCAGCGTCGTCTTGCCGGCGCCGTTGGGACCCAGCAGGGCGAAGATTTCGCCCTTGCGGATTTCCAGATTGATGTCCTTGAGCGCGGCAAAGCCGCCGTCAAAAGTCTTGCTGAGATGAGAGACAGAAAGTATCGGTGAGTGCATCAGCCGAAGGATAGCCTGTCATGTCGATACTCGGCCTCGCCAAGGCCATTCGGACCTGCTGGCAGCGAGCCAGGCAAGGCCTCAACCGATCGCTCAGGCCCGCGGCATCCGGTACAGGGCGCAGATCTTGTTGCCATCGGGGTCGCGCAGGTAGGCCAGGTAATGGCTGCCATGGGCGCCACCGCGCTGGCCTGGAGGGTCTTCGCAGGTCGTTCCGCCATGGGCCACGCCAGCGGCATGCCAGGCGTTGGCTTGCTCGGCCGACTGGCAGGCAAAGCCGATGGTGCTGCCATTGCCCAACGTGGCGGGTTGCCCATCGATCGGCAGGCTGACCGAGAAAACGCCGGTCGGCGTGCGCCAGAAGACACGGTGGCGATCGACTGCCCCGGCCGGAATCCCGAGGGTCCCCAGCACCGCGTCATAGAAGGCTTTGGCCTGGTCCAGGTTGTTGGTGCCGATCATGATGTGAGAGAACATGCTGTGTGCCTTCTGGAGGACGCGCGAAGCGTCAGGTTGCGGGTTTGTGGATGGATTGACGACGCAGCCGGCCCATTTGGAGCGGCCGTTCACGCGCCTCGGCCGAAGTATGCCCGCCCCAGGCAAGGCCTCGATTCAAGCATGGGCTCTTGCAAGCGGGCGAACAGCGGCTGGCTGCTTCAGCTGTGCATTCCCCAGCGCCTTACCGTGCGTTGTTCAATAGTCCGGAAGACGATGCCCTCGACCGCCAGGCCGATGACGATGACCGCGAAAAGTCCGGCAAAGACGACCGGTATGTCGAGCGTGTTCTTGTTTTCGTAGATGAACCAACCCAGACCGCCCGACCCTGACGACGTGCCGAACACCAACTCCGCCGCGATCAAGGTTCTCCAGGCGAAGGCCCAGCCGATTTTCAGACCCGTCAGGATGCTGCCCAGCGCGGCTGGCATCAGGATCTTGGCCACATAGGCCGGCCCAACCAGACCGTAGTTGCGACCCACCATGCGCAGCGTGCTCGATACGGCCATGAAACCGGCATGGGTGTTCAGCGCAACCGGCCACAGCACGGAGTGCACCAGCACGAAGACGATGCTGCCGCTTCCAAGCCCGAACCAGATCAAGGCCAGCGGCAGCAGCGCAATCGCCGGCAAGGGGTTGAGCATGGCCGTCAGCGTCTCAAGCAGGTCGTTGCCCAGGCGGGAAGCCATGGCCAACACGGTCAGCAGCATCGCCAGGGCCATTCCGACGACATAGCCCTGCAGCAACACCTTGATCGACACCCAGGCCTTGGCCGGCAACTCGCCGGTCAGGATGCGGCTGACGAAGGCCTCCAGCGTGGTGCTGAAGGTCGGCAGCAGCAAATCATTCGCCAGGTACATGGCGTAGGCCTGCCACAGCGCAGCCAATGTCATCAGGATCAGGGTCTTGCGGACCCAGCCCAGGTTGTAGATTCGCTCAAGCAGGGTCAGCCGCTGCTGCACGACACCGAAGTCATGCTCCGGCAGATGCTCCCGAACCAGTTCCGGCCGGATCTGTTGGGGTTCATGCATGCGGCTCATCCTCGGTGGACTCCACGGCGTCGGCAAACAGCAGGCCGTGGATTCGGTCTGAAAGGGCCATGCCGGTCACGGGATCGACCCGGTCATGGCCGTCGCTGCTGAGTTCGGCCTTGACCTGCCCAGGGTGCGGCGACAACAGCAGGATACGGTTGCCGATGCGGACGGCCTCCGGAATCGAGTGCGTCACGAACAACACGGTAAAGCGCGTGTCCTCCCAGAGCTGCAGCAACTCATCCTGCATCTTGCGGCGCGTCAGCGCATCGAGTGCCGCAAAGGGCTCGTCCATCAGCAGGATGTCGGGTTCCATCGCCATCCCGCGCGCGATCGCCACCCGCTGTTTCATGCCGCCGGACAGCGTATGCGGAAAGGCATCGGCAAACTTCGTCAAGCCCACCTTCTCGATGTAGGCCATGGCGCGCTCATCGGCCTCGGCACCCGCCAGGCGTCGTGACGACTCCAGCGCGAACACCACGTTCTGCCGTACGGTCTTCCAGGGCAGCAACTGATCGAATTCCTGGAAAACCATGACGCGGTCGGGCCCCGGCCGAGTGACGGTCCTGCCGTTCAGGCTGATGCTGCCTTCGACCGGTGTCATATAACCGCCGACCGCCTTGAGCAGCGTCGACTTGCCACAGCCCGAGGGGCCAAGAAGCACGAAACGGTCCGACTTCAAGACGTCGAAACTCACGCGGTAGCTGGCCGTCACCAGATGCTCGCGAGTCTTGTACTGCAAGGTCACACCATCGACGCGCAACAGCGGCGCAACCATGCGGGTGAGGGTCATGTCAGATCTTTCATCATGAACAGCGGGGCGGGTGGTTCAGCTGCCGGGCAGATCGTGAATGTCGGGAAAGAACAGATCCTTCCAGCTGGCCGGGTTGTTCTTCAGCGTCCCGACCTTGTTCATGAACTGCGCATAGGGCAGCAAGCGCTGCGGCACCAAGGTGTATTCGACCTGCGGGTCGCTCATCATCTTGAGAATCTGATCGACGGATTCCTTGCCGCCGCCTTCCTTGACATACATCTCGGCGGCACGGCGCTTGTCAGCGTTGATGGCCGCAGTCGCTTCGCGAAGCGCATCCAGCACAGCCCGATAGACCTTGGGGTTGGCCTCGCGGAACTTGTTGGTGGCCCAAAGCATGAGGAAGGTGTTCGGACCACCCATGATGTCGTAGGAGTTCAACACCGTACGCACGCCCGGGCTGGCCAATGCGGTGTACTGGAAAGGCGGTGACGTGAACAAGGAGGTGATCTCGGCCGAGCCCGAGAGCATCGTCAGGAGCCCGTCGGGGTGGGGCAGATTCACCATCAACGGGTTGAGCTTGCGATAGTTCTCGATGCCGAACTCCTTGGCGACTGCCATCTGCAGGTACACC
>CAIJIT010000044.1 GCA_903820745.1 uncultured Burkholderiales bacterium | reverse complement strand
TCGCAAACCGTGAGGGGTTATGCAGAGCATCCCTCGGGCAGCACCAGCCAGCCCCGATCGTTTGAGGCCTCGAAGACTCGCGGTCACCTGCATATACCCAAGCGCGCAGCCAAACTCACTTCGCCATACCGCGCCCTGAACTCGTTCTGGCGCACACCTCGATAAAGAATATGCAGAACAAAAGCATAGAGGTGGGCAAATACCTTGTCTCACCCATGATCAAAACCCAAGCCGATGGCAGCTTTGCCGCATCGGTATCAATCCGCTCAGGCCGAGGCATGGCCAGCCATGACCGCGTGATGCGCTTCACGCCGCGTTTCATCAGCCAGCGCGCCGCGCTGCGCTACGCCACCAGCGAAGGCCTGGCCTGGGTGCGCTCGCGCTAAATCAGCCCGCCGCCCAAGGCCTTGTACTGCTGCACGCCGTTCAGCAAGCGGCCCAGGCGAAGCTGCAGCAGCGCCTGCTCAGCGGCCAGGCTGGCGCGTTGCGCATCGAGCAGTTCCAGACTGTTCGACGCGCCATTGGCAAAGCGCAGCTCGATCAAAGCCAGGCGCTGAGCTTCAGCCTGTGCCTGGGCTTGCAGCGCCTGCATTTGGAGATTGAAACTGGTCCGCCCCGCCAATGCATCGGCAACCTCGCGGAATGCGATTTGGACCGTTTTTTCATATTGCGCCAGCGCGATTTCGCGCCCTGCCCTGGCAGCTGCCAAGTTGGCTTCATTGCGCCCGTTATCGAAGATCGGCAGCAGCGCCTGGCCGACAAAAGTCCATACGCTGTTCTTGAACAGGCCGGACAACTGCGAGCTGGCCGTACCCAAATTCGAAGTGAGCATGATCGCCGGAAAAAACGCCGCGCGTGCCGCACCAATATTGGCGTTCGCCGCCAGCAACTGCGCCTCGGACTGCAACACATCGGGCCGCTGAGCCAGTATTTCAGAAGGCAGCCCCGAGGGCAGCTCGACCAGACGCTGTTCAGACAGCGCTGTTGCTGCGTGCAGATTTGCTGGCATCGACTGCCCAAGCAGTAACTGCAACGCGTTCTCGTCCTGATCACGCTGGCGCTCTGCTTGTGCGCCGGCGGCATGGCTGGACTCGAGCGCCGTCCTGCTGCTGACCAGATCAAGGCTTGAGGCTGCGCCTTGGTCGAAGCGCAGCTGTGTCAAACGCTGGCTCTCCTGGCGAGTCAGCCTGATCTTGCGCGTCAAAGCCAGCCATTCTTCATCGGCCTGCAAAACAAGATAGGCCGAGGCCACCGCCGCCACCAACGCGATCCTGGCAGCACGAGCGCCTTCGCTGCTGGCCAGATAGCGCGCAGTCGCCGCATCGGTCTGATTGCGCATTTTGCCGAACAAGTCGATCTCGTAGGCGCTGAGCTGCAAGCCGGCCTGGTGGGTGTTGACGAGGGAGCCGCTGCTGCCGGGCTGGCGCTGGGAAATTGCCCCCAAACCAAGGCTCGGCAACTGGCTCGCTGCAGTCACACCGGCAAGCGCGCGGGCCTGCTCGACATTGAGCATGCCTACGCGCAGATCACGGTTGTTGTCCAGCGCGATTTGCAGCAGTTGGCGCAAGCGCGGGTCGTTGTAGTAGTTCTGCCATGACAGACTTGCCGCCGCATCAGCACCTTCGCTCGGCTGCGCCCATTGCTTGGCGGTCGGGGCAACTGGACGTGGCTGAACGGGTGCCAGGTTGACACAGGCGCTGAGCAACACCGACAAGCCGGCTGAGGCGATCAGGATTTTTTTCTTTATCTTCATGCGCATCTCAAGCCTTGTCTGTCGATGGCGGTTCCGCCAGATCTTCATGGGCATAGAGGCGCCGCTGCCGCTCGCTGCCTTTGAAGATGCGCCGCACGACCAGGAAGAACACCGGCACGAACAAGACTGCCAGCAAGGTCGCGGCGATCATCCCCGAGAGCACGCCGGTGCCGATGGCACGCTGGCTGGCCGAACCGGCACCGGTGGCGAAGAACAGCGGCAGCACGCCCAGAATGAACGCCACCGAAGTCATGACGATGGGTCTGAACCGCAGATGGCAGGCCTGCAACACGGCTTCGATCAGGCCCTTGCCTTGAGCCTGCAAGTCCTTGGCAAATTCGATGATCAAAATGGCGTTCTTGGCCGACAGCCCGATGATGGTGATCAGGCCCACCTTCAGGTAGACATCGTTGGGCATGCCGCGCAGCGTGACTCCGGCGAGCGCGCCGAGCAGCCCCAGCGGCACCACCAGCAGCACAGCCAGCGGTATCGACCAACTCTCGTACAACGCGGCCAGGCAGAGGAAGACTGCCAGCAATGAAAAAGCCAGCAGCAGCATGGCCTGAGATCCGGCGAGTTTTTCCTCGCGCGACAGCGCCGTCCATTCATGGCCGATACCCGGTTGCAGCTTGGAAGCCATCATCTCGAGCTCGGCCATCGCCGCACCGGTCGATTGCCCTGGCGCGGGGTTGCCTGCCAGCCGCATCGCGGGGTAGCCGTTGTAGCGCACCGCCTGCATCTGGCCGATGATCCAGTGGGTGCTGGCAAAGGCGCTCAAGGGCACCGTCTTGCCCTGCGAATTGACCACATTCAGCCGCAGCAAATCCTGCGCCTGCATGCGTGCGGCAGCTTCAGCCTGCACGACCACTCTTTGCAAGCGTCCCTGGTTGGGAAAGTCGCTGACATAGGCCGAACCCAGTTGGGTCGACAAGACCGCAGCAATGCTGTCAAAGCTGATGCCCAGGGCATTGGCCTTGTCGCGGTCGATGTCCAGTTGCAGCTGCGGGGCATCTTCCAGGCCATCGGGCCGCATGCCGACGATCAGCTTGCTTTGTGCGGCCATGCCCAGCATCTGATTGCGCGCATTCAGCAAGGCCTCATGCCCGAGACCGGCGCGGTCTTGCAGCCGCAGGGAAAAACCGGTCGCATTGCCGAGCTCGAGGATGGAAGGCGGGCTCAAGGGGTAGACCGAGGCGTCGCGAATACCCATGAAGGCGCCGAAGGCTCGCCCGGCCACTGCGCCAGCGCTGTGCTCTGCGCCATGGCGCTGATCCCAGGGCTTCAAGGTCGCGAACGCGACCGAAGCATTCTGCCCCTGGCCCGAAAAAGAGTAGCCGATGATCGCAATGACATCCTGCACCTCCGGCTGCTTGAGCATGAAGTCCTCGACTTGCTTGACCACGGCTTCAGTGCGGTTGGTCGTAGCCCCTGGCGGCAATTGCACGTTGATGATCAGGTAACCTTGGTCCTCATCGGGCAGGAAGGAAGTCGGCAGCCGCACATAGAGGAGCGCCACAGCCACCAGCACAGCCAGATAGACCAGCATCATGCGGCCGCTGCGTTTGAGCAGCTTGGCGACCCAACCCTCATAGGTTTTGGCGGTGCGCGAGAAACCGCGGTTGAACCAGCCGAAAAATCCTTTCTTGCCATGCTGCTGACCTGCGTCGATCGGCTTGAGCAAAGTCACGCAAAGCGCTGGCGTCAGGGTCAAGGCCATCAGCGCTGAAAACAGGATCGAAGCGGCCATGGCGAGCGAAAACTGCCGATAGATATTGCCCACCGAGCCGGCGAAAAATGCCATCGGCACGAACACCGAAACCAGCACCACGGTGATGCCGATGATGGCGCCAGAAATCTGGCTCATCGCCTTCAGGGTGGCCTGGCGCGGTGCCAGGCCTTCCTCGCTCATGATGCGTTCGACGTTTTCGACTACGACGATCGCATCGTCGACGACGATACCGATCACCAGCACCATGCCGAACAGCGTCAATACATTGATGCTGTAACCCAGCGCCAGCATCACCGCAAAAGTACCGAGCAGGGCGACCGGGACAACAATGGTCGGGATCAGCGTGTAGCGCCAGTCCTGCAGGAACAGAAACATCACCAGGAACACCAGCAAAATTGCCTCGGCCAGGGTCTCGACCACCTGTTCGATCGAGACCTTGACGAACCTGGACGCATCGTAGGGAATCGCGAACACCACGTTTGGCGGAAAAAATCGCTGTAGCTCGGCCATGCGTGCCTTGACCGCCTTGGCCGATGCCAACGCATTGCCGCTGGGCGACAACTGGATGCCGATGCCGACCGAGGGCTTGCCGTTCAAGCGCGAATAATTACCGTAACCTTGGGCGCCAAGTTCGATGCGTGCAACATCGCGCAAACGCACCGCCGAGCCATCCGGGTTGGCGCGCAGCACGATATTGGCGAAACCCCGGCTGTTTTCCAATTGACCCTTGACGACCACCGTGGCGGACATCGTCTGGCTGGAAAGATTCGGCAGGTCGCCAATCGTCCCTGCGGGAACCAAGGCGTTCTGGGCACGAATCGCCGCATTGACATCGGCCGGACTGAGCTTGTAGCTGAGCAACTTGACCGGATCGAGCCAAATGCGCATGGCGCTCTCGGTGCCGAACAATTGCGCCTGGCCGATGCCGGGCAGGCGCTGGAGTTCCGGCACGATATTGCGCGACACATAGTCGCCCAGCGCCACCGGATCCAGGCTGCCATCGGTCGATGAGGTGGTCACGACCATCAGGAAGTTGCTGCGCGATTTGTCGACCCGCACGCCTTGCTGGATTACAGCCGCCGGCAGCCGCGGTGTGGCGCGCGACAAGCGATTTTGTACCTCGACCTGGGCCAGATCGATATTGGTGCCAGGCTCGAAAGTCACGGTGATGGCACCACTGCCATTGGCCTGGCTGACCGACTCGATATAGGCCAGCCCCGGCGCGCCGTTGAGCTCCTGCTCGATCACCGAGATCACGCTTTCGTCCAGCGTGGTGGCCGAAGCACCCGGATAGTTGGCGCTGATCACCAGCGAAGGTGGCGCCACCGTCGGGTATTGCGACACCGGCAACTGGGTGATGGCGACAGCGCCGAACACCAGGATGAAGAGCGCCAGTACCCAGGCGAAGATCGGTCGGTCAATGAAGAAACGGGACATCTTGAAGGCCCCGCGTCAACGGCTGGCGGCTGATGCAGCAGCTACCGGAGCCCAGGCTACCGGCATTACTGGCGCACCCGGAATAAACATCTTCTGGAATCCATCAACGATGACCTGTTCGCCCGGTTTCAGCCCGTCGATCACCAGCCATTGGTTGCCGACTGCCTGGCCAATCTTGACCTGGCGCTGCAACGGTTTGTTGTCAGCTCCGACGACCAGCACCGAGTCGCCCTGATTGGAGCGCTTGACCGCCTGCTGCGGCAGCAGGACGCCGGCCGGCAATTCGCCCTGACTCAGGCGCACCCGCACATATTGGCCTGGCAAGAGCATGCCGTCGGCATTTGGAACCTCGGCGCGCAGCGTAACCTGACCCGAGCTCGGGTCGACCGACAAATCGGTAAACAGCAGCTTGCCCGGCTTGGCCGTCTCGCTGCCGTTGTCCAGCAGGATGCGGACCTGCGCCGCATTGGCGCCGACCTTGCGCAAGGCGCCCGATGCCAGCGCCATCCGCAACTGCTGCACTTCGTTGGCACTTTGGGTGAAATTGACATAGACGTTGCCGCTCTGCTGGATCAGCGCCAACTGGGTCGCCTCGGCAGAGCTGACCAGCGCGCCTTCAGTAACCAAGGCTCGCCCAATCGTTCCGCCGATCGGGGCCGTGACCCGCGCATAGTCGAGATTGAGGCGGGCGCTTTGAACTGCAGCCTTGGCGGCTGCGACATCGGCCTCGGCCGACTTGGCCACCGCCACGCTGACCAGGTATTCCTGCTGGCTGATCGCGCGGGCATCGACCAGCGGCTTGTTGCGCTCGGCCTGGGCTGCAGCCTGGCCCAGATTGGCCTGGGCTTTGGCCAGATTGGCCTGGACGCTGTCCAGCGCGGCCTGGTATTGCGCTGCGTCGATCTGGAACAGCGCCTGCCCGGCCTTGACTTCGCTACCTTCGGTAAACAGCCGTTGCAGCACCACGCCATTGACCCTTGCCCTGACCTGCGCGATGCGCATGGCCTCGACCCGGCCTGGCAACTCGGTCTGCAAAGCAACGGCCTGCAACTGCACCTTGACCACGCCCACCTGAGGCGGCGGCATGCCGCCGGCCGGTGCCGACTTGTCGGCCCCGCCACAGGCAGACAAGCTGGCCATCGCCAGAATCAGCAGAAAATTACTTGTTGCGCGGAAATTCAACTTCATATTGCCTATTGACGATGCCAGCATTCGCTTGAGCACCGTTTCAGTCCTGTTTGTGGGGTGTAGCGAATTGTATATATACATTCATTGGTGTATGTATAACGATCTAGAATGACCTTCAGATGGCCAAAAAGACCAAACAGGAAGCGCAGGAGACACGCACAAGCTTGATCGATGCGGCGGAACAGTTGTTCCAGCAGCGCGGCGTTTCGCGCTGCTCGCTGCAGGACATCGCGCAAGCAGCAGGCGTAACGCGCGGCGCGATTTACTGGCATTTCAAGGACAAGACCGAGCTCTTCAAAGCGATGATGGAACGTGCCACCATGCCGCTTGAGGAAGGCATGGCGGCGCCGGAAGCAGCGCTTCAGTTGTCGCTGGCCGAACTGCGCTGGGGCTGGATCAATGTTCTGCATTCAACCGTCAACAATGAACGCACGCGGCGGGTCTTCGACATCGCGATGCACCGGGTCGAATACAGCGGCGAGATGCAGGGACTGCAGGAGCGCAAGCTGACTTCCCTGCGCGCCTGGCGCCAGCAGAACCAGGCCGCCTTCGCCCACGCGGTGTCGCTGGGCCAGTTGCCGGCAAGCCTGAATATCGCGGCGGCTGCGGTCGCCCTGGTGGCGCTGGTCGACGGGTTGATCCACCAATGGATCATGGACCCGCAGGCATTCGACCTGATGGCGGTCGGCCAGGCCTCGGTCGAAGGCTTCCTCAACAATCTCGCCAACAAGGCGCCACCCTTGCTGCCTGCGCTGACCGATGAGGAGCGGCTGCGCCTGAGTCGGGCTTGAACAAAACCCTGGGTTTTGACGGTTACTTCAAAGGCGGCACGATCAAGAGACAATAGCGGGTTAAACCAAGAAATCCTGCCGTGTCTGCCCATTCCGCCAATCAAGCCCAGAAATCGTCGAAAAGCGCTCCGTTGGGCAAGCCTGCCAAAGCCTTGACCGCCTATCGGCCGTTCTGGGCCAAGCGCTTCGGTCCTGCGCCCTTCCTGCCGATGAGCCGGGCCGAGATGGAGCAACTCGGCTGGGATTCCTGCGACATCATCATCGTCACCGGCGATGCCTATGTTGACCACCCGAGCTTCGGCATGGCGGTGATCGGCCGGACCTTGGAAGCGCAAGGCTTTCGCGTCGGCATCATCGCCCAGCCCGATTGGCAAAGCGTCGACGCGTTCAAGGCCTTGGGCAAACCGAATCTGTTCTTCGGTGTGGCCGCCGGCAATATGGATTCGATGATCAACCGCTACACGGCCGACCGGAAGATCCGCAGCGACGATGTCTACACGCCCGGCGGCATGGCCGGCAAAAGGCCGGATCGCGCCACGCTGGTCTACACCCAGCGCTGCAAGGAAGCCTGGAACGATGTGCCCATCATCATCGGCGGCATCGAGGCCTCGCTGCGCCGGATTGCACATTACGACTACTGGCAGGACAAGGTACGTCGCTCGGTGATCGTCGATGCCAAGGCCGACCTGCTGCTGTACGGCAATGCCGAGCGCGCCATCATCGAGATTGCTCACCGCTTGGCAGCGCGCGAGCCGATCGAACGGATGACCAACATCCGCGGCACCGCCTTCATGCGTCGCACCAATGACCCGACCGCTGAGGGCTGGTTCGAACTCGACAGCAGCTCCGTCGATCTGCCCGGCCGCATCGACGCGCATATCAGCCCCTACCAGACGATCGAAGAAACCGCCGTCGACATGGGAGCGTCCTGCGTTACCGGTCAGGTCCAAGCAGCCGACGGGGCCAAGCCGATCATGATCGTGCGCAAGCCGGTGGCTGCGCCGCTGGAAGGCAAGATCCAGATGCCGCCGCGCGAACGCACCGTCATCCGTCTGCCCTCCTATGAAGCGATCAAGAGCGATGCCGTGCTCTACGCTCATGCAAACCGCGTCCTGCATCTTGAGACCAACCCCGGCAATGCCCGTGCGCTGGTGCAAGCGCATGGCGCGCGCGATGTCTGGATCAACCCGCCACCGATCCCGCTGACGACGCCCGAGATGGACCATGTGTTCGACCTGCCTTATGCACGCTCACCGCATCCAAGCTACGCCGACGCCAGCGGCGGTCATGACGGCGAAACCAAGATCCCCGCCTGGGAGATGATCCGCTTTTCGGTCAACATCATGCGCGGCTGCTTTGGCGGCTGCACCTTCTGTTCAATCACCGAGCATGAAGGCCGCATCATCCAGAGCCGCTCTGAAGATTCGGTCATCCACGAGATCGAGGAGATGCGCGACAAGGTCAAGGGCTTCACCGGCGTCGTCTCCGACCTCGGCGGGCCGACCGCGAACATGTACCGCATCGGCTGCAAATCCCCCGAGATTGAATCCGCCTGCCGCAAGCCTTCCTGCGTCTTTCCCGGCATCTGCCCGAACCTGAACACCGACCATGACCCGCTGATCAAGCTCTACCGCCGCGCGCGGGCCTTGAAGGGTGTCAAGAAGATCCTGATCAGTTCGGGGTTGCGTTATGACCTGGCGATCCAGTCCCCCGAATATGTGAAGGAACTGGTCACGCACCATGTCGGCGGTTATCTGAAAATCGCCCCCGAGCACACCGAAAACGGGCCGCTTTCAAAGATGATGAAGCCGGGTATCGGCGCTTTCGACAAGTTCAAGCAGATGTTCGACAAAGCCAGCCTCGAGGCCGGCAAGAAGCAATACCTGATTCCCTACTTCATCGCCGCGCATCCGGGCACGGCAGATGCCGACATGATGAATCTGGCGGTCTGGTTGAAGAAGAACGGCTTCCGCGCCGACCAGGTGCAGACCTTCTACCCCAGCCCGATGGCCACCGCCACGGCGATGTACCACAGCAACAAGAACCCCTTGAAAAAGGTCACCGTCGACAGCGAAACGGTCGACATCGTCCGCGGCGAACGCCGCCGGCGCCTGCACAAGGCATTTCTGCGCTATCACGATGCGAACAACTGGCCGGTGCTGCGCGAAGCCTTGCAGGCGATGGGCCGCAGCGACCTGATCGGCAACAGCAAGAATCACCTGATTCCGAGCTATCAGCCAGTCACCGATGGCAGCTATGAAAGCACAAGGCGGAAGAACTCGACCCCGGTGGCCAGACCGGTCAATGCAGCGCCGCGCAAGGGTCAGATCCTGACCCAGCATACCGGCCTCCCGCCACGCGACAACGGATCGCGTCCGGCACGCAAGACGGTCAAGCGTTAAGGATGCTCTGCATGACTCAACGCGAGTTGGTGCAGTGCGGATCGGGATGGGATGCAAGGCGCGTTTTGCGGCCAATAGCGCGTGCTATTGGCAATAAATGCAACGCCGCAGACCGCCCGAGGCCGCGCTAGCACCAGCCGTGAGGGGTTATGCAGAGCATCCTTACGGCAGATTCAGCCGCGGACCAGGCGCAGCAAGCGCAACGCCAACTTGGCCAGGCCCAGCAGCCTTGTCAGCCGGCCCGGCCCGCGCCAGGCGGTGAGCAGCAAGGTGATACCGGCGGCACCCTTGAGCCAGATCCCCAGACCACCGAAGCCGGGCTTCAGCAGATGCTGTGCCTGCTCATGCAGTTCCGCCCGCAATTCAAGGTTGCGCAGGCGCAGCGCCAGTTGGCGCGCTTTGAGGCGATCGAGTTGATGGGTAAACATCATGATTTCAGGGCATCGCGGTCGCGCGTCAACTCGGCTGCGCTGCCCGCAAAGATCCCGCCCAGCTGACTCAACTGCTTGCAGGCGCAGCGCCAGCTCCACCAAGCCAGTCCGGCGTAGAGGATGCCGAGCAGCAAGGCCGCTAGCCAGCGCCAGCCTTCAGGGCTCAGCAGCAGCAGGCAGATGCTCAGCATCACCAATCCTGCGCCTGCCATCAGCAAGGCCAGCAAACCCTGAGTCAGCGCAGCGAAGAGGCGCAGCTTTTCGGCTTCGAGCTCGGTCGATAGCAACTCGAGCCGCAACTGCAGCAGTTCGAGCAAATGCCCGAGCATGCGGCGCAGCCCAGCCAGCGGGCCGGTTCCGCCAGCTTCGGCAGCAGGATCCTCGGCGGCCATCAGCGCCTTGTGATCAGCATGCCGAGCAGCAGGCCGATGCCGGCGGCCAGGCCGATCGATTGCCAGGGATTTTCATGCACATAGTTGTCGGTGGCGCGGCCGGCAGCCTTGGCTTTCTCCACTGCGGCTTCCTGCAGGTCGTGCAGATTGTGCTTGGCGCGGTCGAGGCTGGCCTGAACCTTGGCGCGCAATTCGGCAGCACCTTCACCGGCCGATCCGGCCGTGGCGCGCAGCAGGCCTTCGGCCTCGGCCACCACCGCATGCAGATCGTTCATCAGACGGTCTTTCTGGCTTTGATTGAATGTAGACATGGAACACTCCTTGACGGTTGATACTCTTTTGAACTTAGCCTATTGGAGCATCCCGGACCTGACATGGCTCAATATCGACCCGGGCAGACAGTTGGACCGGCCCGCAATGAAGGTTGATTCAACGGGCCGTTCAATATCGACCGCCCGGCTGAGACACAATCAGCACGAAAACCAAAGCCCTCCGGAGCAAGCATGGCCTCAGCAAAAATTCTGGTCGCCCAAGGCGGCGGACCTACCGCAGTCATCAACCAATCGCTGGTTGGTGTCATCCTCGAAGCAAGGCGCCAGCATCAGGTCGAACTGGTCTATGGCGCCAGGCATGGCGTGCGCGGCATCGTCGATGAAGACTTCGTCGACCTGACCCAGGAAACCAGCCACAACCTCGAATTGGTCGCGAACACGCCGAGCTCGGCATTGGGCTCGACGCGCGACAAGCCCGACGCCGCTTATTGCCACAAGATCTTCAAGGTCCTGCGTGCGCACAGCATCAGCCATTTTTTCTATATCGGTGGCAACGATTCGTCGGACACCGTGCGCATCGTCAGCGAAGAAGCACAGGCCGCTGCTTACCCGCTGCGCTGCATCCATATTCCGAAGACGATCGACAACGATCTGGTCGAGAACGACCACACACCCGGTTTCCCGTCTGCCGCACGCTTCGTCGCCCAGGCCTTCGCCGGCGCCAATCTCGACAATGCGGCGCTGCCTGGCGTCTATGTCGGCGTGGTGATGGGGCGCCACGCGGGTTTCCTGACTGCGGCCTCAGCGCTGGGAAAAAAGTTCCCCGACGACGGCCCGCACCTGATTTATCTCCCCGAGCGGGTCTTCGCGCTCGAGCGCTTTCTGGCCGATGTACGCGCGATGTATGAACGCCATGGCCGCTGCGTGATCGCCGTTTCCGAAGGCATCCACGATGCCTCGGGCCAATCGATCGCGGCGCAACTGGCCAAGGACCTCGAGCATGACGCACATGGCAATGTGCAGCTCTCTGGCAACGGCGCGCTGGCCGATCTGCTCTGCGAAGAGATCAAGTCCAAGCTGAACATCAAGCGCGTGCGTGGCGACACCTTCGGCTATCTGCAGCGCAGCTTCATCGGCTGCGTCTCCGATGTCGACCAGCGCGAAGCACGCGAGGTCGGTGAAAAAGCGGTTCAGTTCGCCTTCCACGGCGGGCGCGATGGTTCGGTCGCGATCAAGCGCAGCGGCTATTACTCAGTCGATTACGAGTTGCTGCCGCTGACCGCCGTAGCCGGCAAGACGCGCGTAATGGAAGATGCTTTCATCAGCGCCAGCGGCACCGATGTGACCGATGCCTTCCGCCTTTACCTGAGACCCTTGTTGGGCTCGGGCATGCCGGATGCCTTTAGACTGCGACCCAATCCAGTCGCGAAAATTTTGAACCAGGAGTAACTCCATGCCCCAGATGATCGAATTCAAGCGCCCTGACGGCGCCAGTTGCCAAGGCTATTTCGCGCCAGCCGCGGCTGACGGCGCCAATGCCCGACCCGGGCTGATCCTGATCCAGGAATGGTGGGGCTTGAATCCACATATCCGCCAATTGACCGAGCGCTTTGCCGCCGAAGGCTACAACGTGCTGGCGCCCGACCTGTATCACGGCCGCGTTGCCAAGGATGCCGACGAGGCCGGCAAGCTGATGAACGGGCTCGACTTCGCTGCGGCGACGCACCAGGATCTGGCCGGCGCCTTCAGCTACCTGAGCGCCCGCTCGACCAAGGTCGGTGTGCTCGGCTTCTGCCTGGGCGGGGCATTGACGATCGCTTCAGCCGTGCATCTGCAGGGCCTGGCTGCTGCGTCCTGTTTCTACGGCATCCCGCCGCTAGCGCTGGCCGATCCGGCCAAAATCGCGATTCCGTTCCAGGGTCATTTCGCCGACCTCGACGGCTGGTGCACGCCCGCCAGCGTCGACGCGATGCAAGCGGCCCTGCCGGCATCGATCAATGCCGAAATCAATCGCTACCCGGCCAACCATGCCTTCTTCAACGACACCCGCGCCGATGTCTACGACGCCGCCTGCGCCAAGCAGGCCTGGGACCGCACGATGGCTTTCTTCGCCAAGAACTTAGCTTGATTTAGCCGGCATCGACCAGCCGCTTGAGCTCGATGCCGGTGCTGACACCCAGACCGTCCAGCATGAAGACCACAGCCTCGGTCGCGCCCTTGGCATAAGGGCAGCCGCCGAGGTCGGCGGCACTTCCGTTGCAGGTATCCGGCCCGCCGAAGGCGGGTCCGGTTAACCCGCGGGTTTAGGCAGCGCTCTTTGCTCGCGCCTTGGAGCCTGGACCGCCGAGACCCTGAGCAATAAAAGTGAGTACAAGTGCGTTGAGCGAAACACCCTCGGCGCGAGCGCGGGTTGCCAGCTGCGCATGGACTGTCTTGGGCACTCGAGCGACGAATTTCCCGGACGCTACACCTCCACTGTTCGGAGCAGGGACAGGGAGCTTCTTTGCCTTCAGCGCGGCGATGGTGGCCTTGAGCGCGTCTCTCCCATTTTCCATGGCTTCCGCAACGGTCTCGCCGTCAGAGATGCACTCAGCGAAGTCTGGGAACGAGATGAGATAGCCGCCCCCTTCTTCCGAAGACAGTGGACGCACTTCAAAGGGATAGTCAGTCAGTTTGCTCATGGTTCACGCTCCATCGATCAGTTCAATGAACTTTCGCACGTAGATTGGTTTGATCGGCCTGTGTGCTGGGACGGACAAGGTACGCCCGTCTTCTCGTACGAAAACGCAATGACTACTCTTCTGATGCCGCCAGTCGATGTTGTGTTGGCGTGCCACGGTTTGGAGTTCACCGATTTGCCAGTCCAGTGGACTTCGCCGCATGGATGCAAGAACCTTGGCAACTGCGTTCATGCGAGATGATACTACTGGCGAGATCGCGGGTGTCGCGCAGGTCGGTGTTGCGTGCCAATGGGGTCACCAATGGGGTCAGGTCTTGTAATCACGCACGAAGCCCAATCCGACACGTCCATTCGACATGATATTGCTGGCTAGATCGAAGGTTTCGCGCATGTCGGTGTAGGCATCCTCGTTGCGATGCTCAACGCTCTAGCTAGAATGTGTATGTTACTTCACGGTATACACACCATGCGAACCAACATAGTTATCGACGACAAGCTCATGTCTGACACCCTTCGCGCGACCGGCCTAAAGACCAAGCGAGAGGCCGTTGAGCTCGGTCTGAAGACCCTTCTTCGGCTTCAGCAGCAGACGGAGCTGCGAAAGCTCCGAGGGAAGTACGAGTGGGAAGGCGATCTCGACGCCATGAGACGCGACAAATGATTCTCGTTGACTCCAGCGTCTGGGTCGATTTTTTCAGGAATACGCCTACACCTCAAGCCGAGTGGTTGGACGCGAACTTAGGTGTCGAGGGCATCTTGGTGGGTGATCTCATCCTCGCCGAGGTGCTTCGGGGATTCAAGGATGATCGCGGCTTTAACGATGCGCGGCGACTGCTCGGGCACTTGAAGCAGGTGGCGCTGGGTGGTGAAGACCTCGCGATCGAGTCGGCGCGGAACTTTCGAAAACTCCGGGCCTTAGGCTTGACCGTCCGGGGCACCATTGACGCGGTCATCGCTACTCGCTGCATCGTCGATGGTTATCGGCTGCTTCACAGCGACCGCGACTTTGAAGCATTCGAGAAGCACCTTGGTCTACGCACCCGGCAGGCCGCAAGGCCGCTTGAATCTTGGCATTCATACCTGTACTCTGCTTTTCCATACAGTCATATCCAATCTGCAAAAGCAGCATTCGATGAGGCTGACCGGAATCGAGGGTTAACCAGTATCTGGAGGCGATCATGTCGAGCTTTTTGAACGCCGGTCAAGCCGCTTGCACCGTCACCACGAAGCGGCAGGCGCCACCTCTACCGAGCCCAACTATACCGCCACGTCAAGCGCCTCGCATGCTAGATCAATTGCGTGAGCAGATTCGATATTTGCACTACAGCATGAGCACCGAGGATGCCTATGTTCATTGGTGCAAGGCGTTCATTCTCTTTCATGGCAAGCAGCACCCGAAGGACCTGGGCGGCGCGGAAGTCGAGGCCTTTTTGACATGGTTGGCGAACGAGCGGCAAGTTGCGCCCGCGACGCACAAGCAAGCTTTGTCGGCGCTGCTTTTTTTTGTACACCAAGGTGCTGGACATGAACCTGCCATCGATGCAGGAAATCGGCCGCCCTCGGGTCAAACGGCGCTTGCCCGTTGTGCTGAGCCGGGACGAAGTGGCCGTCTTGTTCTGCCACCACCAAGGCCCTCCCCGCGCTCACGGCGGGCTCTGACTGAATCGTCCTGGGTTCAGTCCTGCGGCTCGAAGTTCAGCCAGCCCGTTTTGCCAGTAAAGCCCGGCCGACGCGCGACACCGGCAAGCGGCCCAGCGCATCGGAGATGAACAGACCCGCATCGACCAGTTTGTCGATGTCGATGCCGGTTTCTATGCCCAGCCCGTTCAGCATGAAGACCACGTCCTCGGTCGCGACATTGCCGGTCGCGCCCTTGGCATAGGGGCAGCCGCCGAGGCCGGCGACGCTGCTGTCGAAGATATACACGCCCATCTCCAGGCAGGCATAGATATTGGCCAGCGCCTGCCCGTAGGTGTCGTGAAAATGGCCGCTGACCTGTTCCAGCGGGTAATGCTTCAAGGCCCGGGCCATCGCGTCCTGCACCTTGCGCGGCGTGCCGACACCGATCGTGTCGGCCACGCCGAGATGGTCGACGCCAATGCCCTTGAGCAGCAGCACCACCCGTTCGACCTCATCGGCCGAGACCTCGCCCTGATAGGGGCAGCCCAGCGCGCAGGACAGCGCGCCGCGCACCTTGATACCGGCTTCATGGGCCAGGGCGACGACCGGGGCGAAGCGGTTGATGCTTTCGGCGATCGAGCAATTGATGTTCTTCTGGCTGAAGGCTTCGGTGGCTGCGGCGAAGACGACGATCTCGTCGGGCCGGGTCGGTAGCGCCGCTTGCAAGCCTTGCAGATTCGGCGTCAGCACCGAATAACGCACGCCAGGCCGGCGCTCAATGGCCGCCATCAGCGCCGCGTTGTCGGCCATCTGCGGCACCCATTTCGGCGATACAAAGCTGGTGACCTCGATCTCTTTCAGGCCGGCGGTCTGCAGCATCGCCACCAGTTGGGCCTTGTGCGCCGTCGCGACCGGTTCTTTTTCGTTCTGCAAACCGTCGCGGGGGCCGACGTCGACCAGGGTGACTGTTGAGGGCAAGTTCATGGGTCTATTCCTTGAGAGTTATACGCTCGGCACTTGGCGGCGGCCATCGATGCCGGCTAAGGATCGGTTGCTAGCTGGCGTCCTGCAAACGCAGCAATTCAGCGCCATCGCCGACCTGATCGCCGACCGCATAGAGCAACTCCAGCACCACGCCATCGCGCGGCGCCTGGATCGTGTGTTCCATCTTCATCGCTTCCATCACCGCCAGCGGCTGGCCCTTGCTGACAAGGTCGCCGACCCGGGCCAAAAAAGCCACCATCTTGCCGGGCATCGGTGCGGTCAACCGGCCGGCTTCGGCAGCGCCTTCGCCGGCATGGGCAATCGGATCGATCTCGGTAACGATGCTCGAACCCTGTGGCGCGAACACAGCCATTTTTTCGCCTTGGGCATAGACCTTGACCGCGATGCGCTGCTGACTCAGGCCTTCACCAAGAAAGAGCTGATGGGATTCGGTGCCGGTCGACTGCACGGCGAAGGCCGTTGTTTCGTCACCGACTGTCAACGCGATGCCGCCCTGGTGCCGGCGCGACAACAGCACCCGATGCTGCTCGCCTGCCAGATCGAGCACAAAGCGCCTTGTGGCCGCACCGTACATGCGCCAGCCGTCGCGCCTGGACCAGGGATCATCGTTTTGTTGCAAGGCCTCAACCGCCAGCTTGTGCGCAACTACCGCTGCCGCAGTGATCATGAACGGCAGACCTTGCGCGCCGAACAAGGCCTCATGCTCGCGTTCGATCAAGCCGGTGTCGAGGTCGGCATTGGCGAAGGACGTCGTCGCAGCACAGCGGCGCAAGAAGGCCACATTGGTCTGCAAGCCGACGATATGGGTGTCGCGCAGCGCCGCATCAAGCCTGGCCAGCGCCTGCGCGCGGTCCTCGCCCCAGACGATCAACTTGGCGACCATCGAATCGTAATAAGGGCTGATCGCATCGCCCTCGCCGAAGCCGGCGTCGAGCCGGACATGGCCGTGCTCGAAGCTGACATGCTCGGGCCAGCGCGCCACATGCAGCCGGCCGGTGGCGGGCAGAAAATCGGCGTCGGGGTTCTCGGCGCAGATGCGCGCCTCGATCGCATGGCCGTGAATTGCCAACTGGTCCTGGCGCAGCGGCAAGCGCAAGCCCGCAGCGACACGCAATTGCCACTCGACCAGATCCTGGCCGGTGATCGCCTCGGTCACCGGATGTTCGACCTGCAGCCTTGTGTTCATCTCCATGAAATAGAAGTTGCCGCTGTCGACAAAGTCATGCTCGCAGATGAACTCGACCGTGCCCGCGCCGACATAGCCGACCGCTTTTGCAGCCGCCACCGCCGCTTCGCCCATCTGTGCGCGGCGGGCTGGCGTCATGCCCGGCGCAGGCGCTTCTTCCAGCACCTTCTGATGCCGGCGCTGCACCGAGCAATCACGCTCGAACAAATAGACGCAGTCGCCGAAGCTGTCGCCGAAGACCTGGATTTCCACATGCCTGGGGCGCAGCACATAGCGCTCGATCAGCACCGCATCGTCGCCGAAGCTGTTGATCGCCTCGCGCTTGCATGAAGCCAGCGCCGCGTCGAACTCCTCGGCGCTGCCGACTATCCTCATGCCCTTGCCGCCGCCGCCAGCGCTGGCCTTGATCAGCACCGGATAGCCGATGGCCGAGGCTTCGCGCTTGAGCAAAGCCGGGTCCTGGTCAGCGCCATGGAAGCCCGGCACCAGCCGCACGCCGGCCGCTTCCATCAAGCGCTTCGACTCAGCCTTCAAGCCCATCGCCTTGATCGCTGCCGGTGGTGGGCCGATGAAGACCAGGCCGGCATCCGCGCAAGCCTGCGCAAAGGCCTCGTTTTCACTCAGGAAACCATAGCCGGGATGCACCGCCTGGGCGCCGGTCGCTTTGGCGGCATCGATGATCCGCTGCCAATGCAGGTAGCTGTCGCGTGGCGCGGGGCCACCGATCAGGATGGCCTCGTCGCAGGCAAGCACATGCTTGGCTGTCGCGTCAGCTTCAGAGTAGACGGCGACCGTCTTGATGCCCATGCGGCGGGAAGTAGCTGCGACGCGGCAGGCGATCTCGCCGCGGTTGGCAATGAGGATTTTCTTAAACATGGGCTGCTCCCGCGGCTCGATCGCCTGCCCGGCCGGCTGCGCCGTCCTGCAGGCAATCTGGTGCGTCGCTCACATGCTGGGCAGATGAGCGCACCCCCGCGCCTGCGGCGCGAACGACGCGGTTGGCAATGAGGATTTTCTTAAACATTTCGTTTGTCTCCTTCGTAGCCCGGGATGCACCCGTGCTTCGCAAATAAATCGTTGTCACTCACGGGCTCATGCCGGGATTGCGCCCCGGCGGGCGCCTCCCTTTCTTGGCCACCCAAGAAAGGAAGCAAAGAAACCACCCCGAATGCCAGGCCTCTTCGGGGTTCGCTGCAGTGCTCGGCTTTGCCGGGCCGCGCCCAACTCACCGCGCTACGCGCCGTTCAGACAAGGGGCGCGAAGCCAGACCTTGATGGCGCTTCGCGCCGCCCGCCAAATCCTGCGCTACTCGCCCAGGCAACACGGGGTAACCCAAAATACCAACACGCATCGTTGCTCGGGCGGGGTAATTGAGCCCGCCATTTTTCTTGCGGCTTTCGTCCAAGAGCCTTTAGATAGGCCGACTTGAAACAAAACTGATCTTCATCTGTGTAACTTCAACGTTTGATCGAGCGAAAGCACCAAGTCGTGGTGTTCAAGTCGAGACTTGTAAGTATTCCGGGGTTCCCCTTCTGCATGGGCGAGGAGCGGAAGGTTTTTCGCGCCCCTTGTTTGAACGCAGCGCAGCGAAGTGAGTTGGGCGCTGCCCGGCAGACCTGAGCACCACAGCGAACCCGAAGGGCCATGCGGCAGGGTCGGTTTCTTTGCCTTCTTTCTTGGGCGCCCAAGAAAGAAGGTCGAGATC
>CAIJIT010000043.1 GCA_903820745.1 uncultured Burkholderiales bacterium | reverse complement strand
CCTTCGATTCCATGGTGGCCAAGGGAGATGCGACGGGATTGGCGATTGTGGCTCAGCCGGGTTGACTCGCCGAATCCAGCAGATGCTGCGGCAAGCGCAGCAAAATCGTCCGACGTCGGTGAAGTGACTGCGGTTCCAGGCGGTCAAGGCTTGATGTCTGCATTTGCTCCATTTGCATTGCTGTACCTATTTGCTTAAGATGCACGAATGAGCAACAGCCTGAGCACCCCTGTCCTGCTGCGCAGGATCGCACAACTCGAAGCCGCCGTCGGCCGCCTAGGCGAAGACCTCGGTAGCCTGCGCTTGGCAGTCAGCAAGCAAGGGCTGCAGTTGCCGATGGCGCGAATTGTTCGAGCTCGAGCGTCACAAGCCAAGCAACCTCCGAAGGACACCCAGCAAGACCAGGTCGCTGCCGGCCTGGCTGGTGCCGCCTTACGTGGCGAGGCGGCGCGAGTCCAGTGGGTCAAAGACGGGCTTGTTGTACCCGGCGAGCAACTCGCGAAGGCCTGGGGGCTCACACGCCAAGCTTTGGCGCCAGCTGCGGACCGGGGTGAAATCTTCGCGGTGAAAGTGGGTAACCGGCTGTACTACCCGCAGGCCTTCCTGGGCATGGAGCGCGAGACTGTGGCAGTTATCTGCCGGGCACTTGGCGGCCTCGGCGCCAGCGAGAAGCTGATGTTCTGGCTGCGCGACCACGGTGCCCTGTCAGGAAAGAGCGTTGCCACAGCCTTGGAGGCGGGGCTGGCATTGAGCCATGTGGAACGCCTGGCTGCGGCGTGGGCGCGCGAGCGGGGAGCCACGCGTGTCGCTGAGGCTGCCTGAACCCGGCTCCTTCGAGGATCTGCTTCGACCGGTCAGAATCGAAGTTGCATCCTTGCTGCGGCTGAGCCGGCGTCCGGCCACCGAGCCTTACTGGTCAGTTGGCGTCTACCGCTTTGATGACCCAGATCCCGGCAGATACGGCCGGTTCGGCACCTGCTACACCACCAGCAACATCGAGGTGGCGTTCGCTGAAAGCGTCATCCATGAGTGCGGTCGATTCGCAGGAGGCAGCTACGAGGTGCCGACTGTTGAACTGACCGAGCGATGGGTCGTCCGGTTTACCTGTGAAGGGCGCAAGGCGCTGGTGCTGGCGGATCTGACCGGGGCGGCACTCAAGTCCCTGGGCCTGAACAACGACATCAGTGCGTCCGCCGACTACTTGACGAGCCAGGCCTGGGAGAAGGCAATTCACGGCGCGAACGCAGCTTGGGACGGGATACGGTACGTGTCGCGGCAGATGAACAAAGGCTTCGCCTACGCCATCTTCGAGCGCAGCGGGCTTCGCAAGCTACGCGCGGAGAAGCTCAAGGCTCGGCAGGTGGACGACCTCTGCGACCGGTTCAACGTCACCGCAGTGTGACGAAGAAGTCGGTACCTACTGCAGGCCGCCAACCCGCCTGGATCGACCGTCCATCGACGTAGACCGGTCGCCTTCAGCCGGCCGTCAGCTGACGGTGGCGACAGGCAATTCCTGGCATCTCGTCTGGTCAATCTCGTGACGACCCCACTGATGGGTCTGCACAAGCCGGGTTCAGCGGCGCCTGTCGGCCAAGCAGCAGGCGCAAGGCCTTCAAGCATGCTCGAAGCTTCGACTCCATGGCGGCCAAGGGATTGTTGACGGAATGGCCGATTGTGGCTCAGCCGGGTTGATCCGCCAGACCAGGCAGTTGGTTCAATGGCTGTGCAGCTTTTCCTGTAACCAGACCTTGATCAAGGACTGATAAGGCACGTCGCGAGCATTTGCGG
>CAIJIT010000042.1 GCA_903820745.1 uncultured Burkholderiales bacterium | reverse complement strand
TGATCGTCGCCGATGGTCAGCAACCATTGCCCCGCCTGATCGCGATGTGCGATCGCGCCGAGATTCCCTTGTTCGTGACCGCCGAATCGGCCGGGCATGTGATCGACGTCGTGCGGACCTACCTGGCGCAGTTGTTCGCCAATCGCACGACGCGCCATGGGGTATTCATGGACATTCTCGGCCTGGGCGTGTTGCTGACTGGTGAATCAGGTCTGGGCAAGAGTGAACTGGGCCTGGAGCTGATTTCGCGCGGCCATGGGCTGGTGGCCGACGACGCGGTCGACCTGTTTCGCATTTCGCAGCTCGCCATCGAGGGTCGCTGCCCCGAGCTGTTGATGAATTTGCTCGAAGTCCGCGGCATCGGCCTGCTCGACATCCGGGCGATCTTCGGCGAGACCGCTGTGCGCCGCAAAATGCGTCTCAAGCTGATCGTTCACTTGGTACGCAAGGAAACGATGGAGCGTGAATTCGAACGCATGCCCTATGAGCCCTTGTACGAAGATGTGCTGAGTACACCGGTGCGCAAGGTGGTGATCGCGGTTGACGCAGGCCGCAATCTGGCCGTGCTGGTGGAAGCTGCTGTACGCAACACGATCCTGCAGTTACGTGGCATTGACACCTACCGCGAGTTCGTCGAACGCCACCAACGTGCGATTGAGAACGGTCAGTTGGACGATAACTGACCGTTCTCAGACCCGTCAGGGCTTGCGCGGGCAGTCCGGCTTGATGCAGGCGGCATAGAGCGAAAGAGCATGCTCCTGCAACTCGAACCCCCGCTCCTTGGCGATGGCATGCTGGCGGGCTTCAATCTCGGCGTCATAGAACTCCTCGACCCGACCGCAAGTCAGACAAACCAGGTGGTCATGGTGATGGCCCTCGTTGAGCTCGAAGACTGACTTGCCCGACTCGAAATGGTTGCGTGACAGCAAGCCCGCCTGCTCGAACTGGGTCAGCACTCGATAAACCGTCGCCAGACCGATGTCGGCGCCCTCGGAAAGCAAGGCCTTGTAGACATCCTCGGCAGTCATATGGCGCAACAAGGTCTTCTGAAAAAGCTCCAGAATCTTGATGCGCGGCAGCGTTGCCTTGAGGCCGCTGTTCTTGATCTCTTCGGTCCGGGTCATGGCTTGTAGGGGTCGGCACCGCCCCCCATGGGCCTGCCGCTAGAATCAACTGATCATAGCCAGCTCTGGCCTTGGTCACAGCCTCGACTCTCAAAGCCCCAACCATGCGTCTGAATCAATATATCGCCTCTCCCGTTCGCTTGAGCCGGCTTGCCTTGACTTTTGCCGTCAGCATGGTCGTCAGCGCCTGCTCAAGTTGGCCATTGATGAACTCCCTGCCCTCGGTGGCTGGCGACAAGGTGCTGGGCCTGGTGACACCGTACCGGATGGAAATCGTCCAGGGCAATGTGCTGACCAAGGAGTTGGTGTCACGTGTCAAAACCGGCATGACCCGCGTCCAGGTGCGCGATATGCTCGGCTCGCCGCTGCTGACCGACATCTTTCACGACAATCGGTGGGATTATGTCTTCACCATCCGTCGTCAAGGCGCACAGCCGCAGCGGCGCCATGTGGTGGCCTGGTTTGAAGAAGAAAAGTTGAAATCCATCGAGGTGCCGGCCGATTTGCCGACCGAAAACGAATTTGTCACCGCGATCAATACCAGGAAAGATGGCGGAGTCCTGCCCAAGCTAGAACTCAGCGAAGCCGAGCGCAAGGCTTTGCCGGTCCCGGCCAAGCAGGCGGTCCCCACGCCAGAGAGCCTGGGCCCGCAGCGCAGCTATCCACCGCTGGAGCCTCGGCAATGAGTTCAGCCGGGCCGCTGCGAGTGGCCATCGCCGGCAGTTCGGGCCGCATGGGTCGCATGCTGATCGAAGCGGTGATGGCGGCGGCAGATTGCCGTTTGGCGGGCGCTCTCGACCAGCCTGGCAGCCCCGCGCTGGGGCAGGACGCCAGCGCCTTTCTGGGCCATGCCAGCGGCGTCTTGATCACCGACGATCTGCACAAGGGCTTGTCCGATGCCGATGTGTTGATCGACTTCACCCGACCTGAGGGCACGCTAATGCACCTGGCGGTCTGCCAGCAACTTGGTGTCAAGGCCGTCATCGGCACCACCGGGTTCACGGCGCAGCAAAAGGCCTTGATCGGCGTTCATGCCGGCCATGTCGGCATCATGATGGCGCCGAACATGAGCGTTGGCGTCAATGTGGTGTTGCGCCTGCTCGACAGCGCCGCACGTGCGCTGAATGAGGGCTATGACATCGAAGTCATTGAAGCCCATCACCGCCACAAGGTCGATGCGCCCAGCGGCACGGCGCTGCAGATGGGCGAAGTGCTGGCCCGGGCGCTGGGCCGCGACTTGAAGGACTGCGCGGTGTTCGGGCGCGAAGGCGTCACCGGTGAGCGCGATCCTTCAACGATAGGCTTTGCCGCCATCCGTGGTGGCGACATCGTCGGCGACCACACCGTCCTGTTCGCCGGCATTGGCGAGCGGATCGAGATTACCCACAAGTCCAGCAGTCGCGTCACCTATGCACAGGGCAGCTTGCGCGCAGCGCGCTTCCTCGCCTTGCAGGGCCCGGGTCTGTACGACATGAACGATGTGCTGGGCGCATGACAGGATTCAGCGAATTCGCCAACCAGACTGACGCGGTAGGCCGCGCGGTCGCCATGCTGCTGCTGCTGATGTCGGTCAGCGCCTGGGTCGTCATCCTCTGGAAGGGTTGGGTCCTGCGGCGCGCACGGCGTAGCATTGTGCGTGCCCTGACGGCCTTCTGGGGCGCTTCGGAACTGGTAACCGCACGCCTGGCGCTTGAGCAGTTCGACACTGAAACTTTGCTGCTGCCCTTGCTGGATGCCGCATCGGCGAAGTCAGCCCAAGCGACGCTCGACGCTGCCGGTCGGCTTGAATCGCGGCTGACAAGGCGACTGCGCGATGCCTTGCACCAGGTCTTGCAACGGCTGCAATTCGGCCAGGTCTTGCTGGCATCAATCGGTAGCACGGCACCCTTCGTCGGGCTGTTCGGCACGGTCTGGGGCATCTATCATGCGTTGTTGAGCATATCGGCCGCCGGCAATATGAGCATGGACAAGGTCTCGGGCCCGGTCGGTGAAGCATTGATCATGACCGCGGCAGGCCTTGCAGTGGCGATCCCCGCAGTGCTGGCCTATAACGTCTTCGGCAAGCTGGTCGGCAACTGCGAGGCCGAGCTTGAAGGCTTTGCCCATGACCTGCGCGAGATGATGGCCAGCCAAGCCGACCCGGGCTGAGTCAGCATGGCATTCGGCCGCCTGGAACGCAGAGATTCGCCCAAACCGATGGGCGAAATCAATATGACGCCGCTGATCGACGTGATGTTGGTGCTGCTGGTGATTTTCATGATCGCAGCGCCTTTGATGACTTCTTCGCTGCGCTTGGAACTGCCCGCAAGCGAAGCGGCCACGCCGTCTGAAACGCTGGAATTCATCGCTGTCTCGATGGCGCCTGACGGTTCGCTCTACCTCGGTGAAGACCGGCTCGAAGTGGAGGCCTTCAGGCAGCGCATCACCGATCTCGCGCGTACCAACCCCACCATGGAAGTGCAGTTGCGAGCTGATCAAAACGTACCTTATGGCCATGTCGCCGAACTGATCGGCTGGTGTCAGGCGGCAGGACTGAGCCGGATTGCCTTTGTCGCCGAGGCCAAGCCTTAGCCTTTTTACCCCGACTTCTACAATCGGGGTCCCCGCACCGAAGCAATCATGAACGAAAAGTACAACCCCTCCGAGGTCGAACAAGCCGCCCGCGACCATTGGCAAGCGATCGATGCCTATCGCGTCGTCGAGGATCTCGATCGCCCCAAGTATTACGCCTGCTCGATGCTGCCTTATCCGAGCGGCAAGTTGCACATGGGCCATGTGCGCAACTACACGATCAACGACATGCTGGCGCGCCAATTGCGCATGCAGGGTTACAACGTGCTGATGCCGATGGGCTGGGATGCCTTCGGCCTGCCGGCCGAAAATGCGGCGATGAAGAACGGCGTGCCACCGGCCAAGTGGACCTACGACAACATCGCCTATATGAAGACGCAGATGCAGGCGATGGGCCTGGCGATCGACTGGTCGCGCGAAATTGCCACTTGCACGCCGGAATATTACAAATGGAACCAATGGTTGTTCCTGAAGATGTTGGCCGCTGGTATTGCCGAACGCCGCACGCAGGTTGTCAACTGGGATCCGGTCGACCAGACTGTGCTGGCCAATGAACAAGTGGTCGACGGCAAGGGCTGGCGCAGTGGTGCGGTGATTGAAAAGCGCGAGATCCCCGGCTATTACCTGAACATCACCCAGTACGCTGAAGAGTTGCTTTCGGCTGTGGCCGATCCGGCCGACAAGAGCTATCTGAGCGGTTGGCCCGAGCGCGTGCGCTTGATGCAGGAGAACTGGATCGGCAAGAGCGAGGGTCTGCGCTTCGCTTTTCCGCATCAGATCCGCAGCGCTGATGGCGAGTTGATCCAGCGTGGCCTGCTGCATGTCTTCACGACCCGTGCTGACACCATCATGGGTGTGACCTTCTGCGCGGTGGCGCCCGAACATCCGCTGGCCTTGCACGCGGCGCAGGACAATGCTGAATTGAGCGCTTTCATCGAAGCCTGCCAGCATGGCGGCACGACGGAAGCCGAACTCGCGACGCAGGAGAAGAAGGGCATGCGCACCGGGCTGTTCGTCAGCCATCCGCTGACCGGCGCAGCAGTTGAAGTCTGGGTTGGCAACTATGTGCTGATCAGCTATGGCGACGGCGCAGTGATGGGTGTGCCCGCTCATGATGAACGCGATTTCGAATTTGCCAAGAAATACGGCCTGGCGATCGAGCAGGTCGTGGCCGCTGCAGGCGAGACCTTCAGCCTCGACGCCTGGGCCGACTGGTATGGCGACAAGCAGCGCGCAGTTTGCGTCAACTCCGGCCAACTCGATGGCTTGACGCAAAAAGCCGCGGTCGACAAGGTGGCCGAACTGCTGGGCGCAAAAGGCCTGGGTGAGAAGAAAACCACCTGGCGTCTGCGCGACTGGGGCGTCAGCCGGCAGCGTTACTGGGGCACGCCGATCCCGATCATCCATTGCGCGGGCAAGGGACCGGGGTCTGACGATCCCGGGTGCGGCGCGGTGCCGGTGCCTGAAAAGGATCTTCCGGTGGTGCTGCCCGAGGATTGCATTCCGGACGGCAGTGGCAATCCGCTGAAAAAGCACAGCGGCTTCCTGAACGTGGCCTGCCCGGCCTGCGGCCGCCCGGCGCAGCGTGAAACCGACACGATGGACACCTTCGTCGACAGCTCCTGGTACTTCATGCGCTATTGCGATGCAGGCAATCACCAGGCCATGGTCGGCGCGGGCACCGATTACTGGATGGGCGGCGCCGGCGGCAGCGGCATGGACCAGTACATCGGCGGCATCGAGCATGCGATCCTGCACCTGCTTTATGCGCGTTTCTGGACCAAGGTGATGCGCGACCTGGGGCTGGTCAAGATCGACGAGCCCTTTACCAAGCTGCTGACGCAAGGCATGGTGCTGAACCATATCTACTCGCGCCGTACCGCGCAGGGTGGGGTCGAATATTTCTGGCCCAACGATGTCGAGAATGTTTTTGACGCGGGCGGCAAAATCGTCTCGGCCAGGCTGAAAAGCGATGGCTCGGCGATCGACTACGAGGGCGTCGGCACGATGTCCAAGTCCAAGAACAACGGCGTTGATCCGCAGGAACTGATCAATCAATATGGTGCCGATACCGCGCGGTTGTTCGTCATGTTCGCCTCGCCGCCGGAACAGACGCTGGAGTGGAACGACGCCGGCGTCGAAGGTGCGCACCGCTTCCTCAAGCGCGTCTGGGCCTATGGCGCCAAACATGCTGACGTCATCAAGCTGGCAGGCCGTGACTTCGCGGGCTTGAACAATGAAGCCAAGGCGCTGCGCCGTGAAGTGCATCTGTTGCTCAAGCAGGTCAGCTACGACTATGTGCGGATGCAATACAACACGGTGGTGTCGGGCGGCATGAAGCTGCTCAACGCGCTCGAAGCGTTCAAGCCCGATGGCGCCGCCAGCTATGCCGTGATGCGCGAGGGCTTCTCGATTCTGCTGCGCCTGCTTTATCCGGCCTGCCCGCATTTGACCCATGCGCTTTGGCAGGATCTCGGCTTTGTGCAGGCCCAGGGCGATCTGCTGGACGCCGCTTGGCCGCAGGTCGACGAGTCGGCTTTGCTGCAGGATGAGATCGAGTTGATGCTGCAGGTCAATGGCAAGTTGCGCAGCTCGATCAAGGTGCCGGCCCATGCTGACAAGGCTGCCATTGAGACGGCGGCATTGGCCAATCCGGAGTTCATCAAGTTCAGCGAGGGAATGGCGCCGAAGAAGGTCATCATCGTGCCCGGCCGCCTGGTCAATCTGGTCGTCTGAGACAGCGCCCATGCAACGCCGCCTCCTGCTTCTCGGCGCCGCATCGGTCAGCTTGACCGGTTGCGGGTTCGAGTTGCGCCGAGAACCTGAATTGCTGTTCCGCAGCATCGCGATGGCCGGCTTCAAGCCGAGCTCTCCGCTGGCACTGGCCTTGCGCAGGCAACTCGCGCTGACGCCGGTGAAGTTGCTCGATGATGCGAACCGGGCCGATCTGGTGCTGGAGGTCCTGCGCGATTCGAGTGACAAGACGGTTGTCGTATCGACTGCCGCCGGGCAGGTGCGTGAATGGCAGTTGCGCCTGCGCTTCGACTATCTGTTGCGAACACCAACCGGCGAGCTGCTGATGCCGCGAACCGACTTGATGATGACGCGCGAAATGAACTACACCGAGAGCATGGCGCTGGCCAAGGAGCAGGAAGAAGCGTTGCTTTTTCGCGCCATGCAGTCCGAGGCCGTGAGCCAGGTGATGCGCAGACTGGCTGCGGTTCGTCTGCCTTCATGAAGCGGGCCTGATATGCAGATCCGCGCTGAGGGGCTTGCCCAGCATTTCGCCAAAGGCTTGCGCCCGATCTACACGGTTTACGGCGATGAACCGCTGCTCGCGCAGGAGGCCGGCGACCTGATCCGTGCTGCGGCCAGAGCACAAGGCTATGGCGAGCGCAAGGTCTTCACCGTGGCCGGCAACCATTTCGACTGGGCTCAGGTGCAGGGCGCAGCGCAGGCGCTGAGCCTCTTTTCGGAGCGTCAGTTGATCGATATCCGCATTCCTTCCGGCAAGCCCGGCAAGGACGGTTCTGAAGCATTGCAGCGCTATTGCGAGCGTTTGCCTGATGACGTGGTGACGCTGGTGACCTTGCCCAGGCTCGACAAGACTCAGCTGAACAGTGCCTGGTTCATGGCGCTGGATGGCGCTGGTGCCAGCGTCAAGGTCGATCCGGTCGAGCGCCGCGCCCTGCCGCAATGGATTGCCCAGCGCCTGGCTGCCCAGGGCCAGCGCGTGGCCGATGGCGAAATCGGACAGCGCACGCTGGCCTTCTTTGCCGATCGGGTCGAAGGCAATTTGCTCGCCGCGCATCAGGAATTGCAAAAGCTCGCGCTGCTGCACCCGGCAGGTGAATTGAGCTTCGAGCAGATCGAGGCTGCGGTGCTGAATGTGGCGCGCTATGACGTTTTCAAGCTCAGCGAAGCGGTGCTCGGCGGTAATGTGCCAAGGCTGCTGCGCATGCTTGAAGGCCTGCAGGCCGAGGGCGAGGCGGCCGTGCTGGTGCATTGGAGCCTGGCTGAAGACATCCGGGCGCTCAAGCGCGTGCGCGATGCGGTCGATGCCGGCAAGCCTTTGCCGATGGCGCTGCGCGAAGCCAGGGTCTGGGGCCCGAAGGAGCGCTTGTTCGAGCGCATCGTGCCGGGGCTGCGCTCAGCCGATATCACCCGCTTGGTCGAGGCAGCGCAGATCTGCGATGGGCTGGTCAAGGGTCTGCGCCATCCAGCCTGGCCTGTCGACCCCTGGGGCGGTTTGCAGCGGTTGGCTTTGCTGCTGGTCGAGGCCACTTCACGCGGCCAGAAAATCGCCCTTCAATAACCGCGCTCGCGCTGCACCAGATGCTGCAACGGCAGTCCGGCGCGCAGCGCCCGCAGATTCTCTGCCACCACCGCGACCGCGCTGCGCGCATCGGTTTGCGCTGCGCAATGCGGCAATATGGTCACCTTGGGGTGGGTCCAGAAGCGGTGACCATCAGGCAGCGGTTCATGGGCGAATACGTCGAGCACAGCCCGGCTCAATTGACCTGAATCGAGCGCTGCCAGCAAGTCGCCCTCGACGATCTGGGCGCCACGCGCCAGATTCACCAGGCAGGCTCCGGGTTTCATTGCTGCCAGGCTGGCCGCGTTGAAGAAGTCTTGCGTCAACTCGGTCAGCGGCAGCAGGTTGACCACCGCATCGGCCCGGGCCAGCGCTTGCGCCAATGCGGCTTGGCCCTGCTGGCAATCGACACCGGACAAACTGGCCGCATGCCGGCTCCAGCCGCTCACGGCGTAACCCTGAACCGCCAGCGTTTGTGCAACCCGGCCGCCCAGTTCACCCAGACCGAGCACCAGCACCCGCCATTCGGCGGCACGCATTTGCCTGGGCTGGCGCCAAAGGCCTGCCCGCTGCTGATCCTGCAGATCGAAAAACCCACGGTGCAAAGACAGCACAGCCCACAAGGCCGTCTGGGCCATCGCCTCATGCATCGCCGGATCAACCATTCGCGCCAGCGGAACGGGCGGTATGGTCGGATCCTGAAGCAAGCGGTCGACACCGGCCCAGAGCGATTGGATCAGACGCAGATTGGGCAGGCCGCTCAGGCTGCCCGGCCAGGGGTTGGCAACGATGGCGACTTCGACTTCAGCGGCTTGGCCGGGATCGCCAGGCGGGCTCAAAAGCCAGGTTTCACCGGGCAAGGCGGCCCGCAACAAGGACAGCCATTGATCGCGTTCTGCGTCAGTCCAGCGGCCGCTCAGCAGCAAGCTCATCGAGCTTGCCGGCTGCGATTATCAAGGCATGTCAAAATTTCGATCATGTGCTGCTTCCAGGGGCTGAGTGAATTTCTTGGCGGTAAGTCGAGTCGCTCGGTTGATAATCTTGGGGTCCGGCATTCCCGGCGCATCTCTGCTGATGATAAATTGTTTCAAGTAATGGCTGACGTTTTGAGCGCGGCGATCGGCTGAGTATTAGTCAAAATTTATTTTAATCTGAATCGTAGTTTGATTAATTTAAAAATAAAGTTCGCAATAATTATATGCAAGCTAGATCAATGAAATTCCTCATCGCAATTCTGACTAGTTCGAGGCCGCAGTTGGCGCGACAATGCTATGATTCTATCCTCGGGCAGCAACACCACGATTTTAATTACGATGTCGTGATGGTGGTGAATTCAGTCAATCCGGCCTACCTAAAAGATATTGAACGGGTGATGCAGGGCGCTGACGTTGATATCATCGAGACGCGCTCGAATGGCCGACCCGGGATGGGACACAACAGTTTGCTGGAAATATTTCAGGAACGTTTGGACTACGACTATCTGATACCTGTCGACGGCGATGACCTCCTCTATCCTTCGGCTTTCCACCAGTTGAAGAAGGCACTCGAATTCAAACCGCAGTTGGTTTGCATTCAGACCAATGACTCGTTGACTCGAAATCAACAACTTGTCCGCCATGCATCTTTAGGAAACGACTGGCGACTGGTCTCATGGTTCGATGACCAGGAGAATTGGTGGGCAATCCACCGATTAAGGAACCCATTCTCTGAGAGCATTCGCAACTGTGCAACGCCTTCGCGGCCCGTTCTGATCCATCGCTCCGTCATTGGCTACCTGCCGCGCCGACCTTATGGTGAAGACCTCGCTCTGTATGATGACATGATTTTCTTTCTGAACCTTTGTGAAGCGTTTTACCGCCGCCCCGAAGAATTCCGCCTCTGCTTTACATCAAATACCTATATCTACATCCACAATGACATGAACCCTGCTAGCATGACGAATTCTGGCGTGGATTATTCACACGAGCAGGCCTTGTTCGATTCTCGAACGAATTCAGGATATGAAAATATCAGGCGTTGGCAGTTGGATGAGTTGCCGCATTGCCATATTTCCAACCCGGGTTGGTTTTCGACCGAGGAGAAAATTGTGTTCGCTGCCATCGAGACAGAGAAGATTGACCAAATCCAAAATTGATCGGTTGCCGCAAAAGAGCATCCGCGACGTTATTGCGGGGAGCAATCTAACTTGCATTGACATCCTCCCCGCCCTAAAGGAGGGGGATGCCTACGGCGCTGCGCGATGATTTGCGCGTCGCTTCGATGGGTTCGTGCTTCTTCGAGCGGCCTGACTGCTCCATCTCTCCACAGGCTAACAAGCGGTATCCCCGCTCCAACACATTGATCGCGCCAACGACATCGGCGTGATTTTCGTAACCGCAATCGACGCACAAAAAAT
>CAIJIT010000041.1 GCA_903820745.1 uncultured Burkholderiales bacterium | reverse complement strand
TCAGCCGCTGGTTTCATCAGGCTCGAATGGAACGGTGCCGACACCGACAGCAGCAAGGCGCGCTTGGCGCCGGCGGCTTTCAAGACTTCGCAAGCCTTGTCGACGCCCGCCTTGGTACCGGCAATCACCGTCTGCTTCGGATCATTGAAATTGACCGCTTCGACCGCCTCGCCGGATGCCGCAGCCGCCAGCGCGCAACCGTCACGTACCGCTTGCGCTTCCAGGCCCAGGATCGCTGCCATCGCGCCAACGCCGACCGGCACCGCCGCCTGCATCGCCTCGGCGCGAAACCGCACCAGTGGCAAGGCCTCGGTCAGGCTCAAGGCACCGGCTGCGACCAGCGCCGTGTACTCGCCCAGCGAGTGCCCGGCCGCTGCGGCAGGGACCAGGCCGGTCTCGGCAATCCAGGCGCGGTAACAAGCGATGCCTGCGGTCAGCATCACCGGCTGGGTGTTGGTGGTCAGGTCGAGCAGCTCTTTCGGGCCGGTCCGGATCAAGGCAGCAACATCCTCGCCCAGCGCAACCGAAGCCTCGGCCAAGGTGCGCAGGACTTCCGGATGGTCACCCCAGGCGTCGAGCATGCCGACCGCCTGCGAGCCCTGGCCGGGAAAAACAAATGCGAATTTTGCGGTCATCAAGCGTTCCTCAACCATCAGAAGTTCAGCAGCACCGCGCCCCAGGTGAAGCCGCCGCCAACCCCTTCGAGCATCACGGTGTCGCCGGGTTTGACTTGGCCGCCACGCACCGCATGGTCGAGCGCCAAGGGAATCGACGCGGCCGAAGTATTGCCATGCTGGTCAACGGTGACGATCAGCTTGTCAAGCGGCAACTTCAGCTTCTTCGCCGTGCTGTGCATGATGCGCAGATTGGCCTGATGCGGGATCAGCCAGTCGATGTCGGCATCGGTCAGGCCGGCCTTGTCGAGCACCGCGCGAGCGGTCTTTTCCAGCACCCCGACCGCCAGCTTGAAGACCGCCTGACCGTCCATTGTCAGCAGCGGAGAACCCAGCACCAGCCCGCCCGAGACCGTGCCCGGCACACAAAGGATGCCGGCATGGCTGCCATCGGCATGCAGGTCGGTCGCGAGGATGCCGGGCGTCTGGCTCGCACCCAGCACCACTGCGCCGGCGCCGTCGCCAAACAGCACGCAGGTCGTGCGGTCCTTGAAATCAAGAATGCGCGAAAACACCTCGGCACCGATCACCAGCGCCTTGGTCGCCGCACCGGTCTTGATCATCGAATCAGCCACCGAGAGCGCGTAAATGAAACCCGAGCAGACCGCTTGCAAATCAAACGCCGCGCCGCCGGCAATACCCAGCTTGTGCTGCAGCAGGCAGGCGGTGGACGGGAACACCATATCGGGCGTCGAGGTGGCGACGATGATCAGGTCGATCTCGCTGGCAGCAACACCCGCGGCCTCAAGCGCTGCACGGGCTGCCGGCAAGGCCAGATCGCTGGCAGTGACACCCGGTGCGGCAAAGTGGCGGGCGTGGATGCCGGTGCGCCCGACGATCCATTCGTCCGAAGTCTCGACCCCATCCTTGGCCAATTGCGCGGCCAGATCGGCATTGGTCAGACGGTTCGGTGGCAGAAAGCTGCCGGTGCCGAGGATACGGCTGTAAGGCGGATTTTTGTGGCTCATGCAGCTTGGGCGACATCGGTCGCGCTGTCTCCATCGATTCGATTCGCGCCTTCAGCGTTTTCAGCGTCGGGCATGGGGTGCAGCAAGGTGGCGATGATGCGCTCGTGCACCCGCTCGAGCAATTGGTGGCGCGCTGCCTCATAGGCCCGGGTCAAGGCAGTTTCGAACGAGACCGCATCGGCCGAGCCATGGCTCTTGAACACCAGCCCGCGCAAGCCCAGCAGGGCCGCACCATTGAGTTGCCGGTGGTCGACCCGACGCTTGAATCGGTTCAAGATCGGC
>CAIJIT010000040.1 GCA_903820745.1 uncultured Burkholderiales bacterium | reverse complement strand
TGATGCCGGTGCGCAGATCATGCCGGTCGCCATGATCGAGATAGCTCAAGGAGGCATTGCGCAGGTTGAAAGCGCCCAGCTTCGGGTCGGACGTAGCCTGTCTCAAGTCGACCAGTAACGCACCTTTGGCGCCGATCACTTCGAGCGCATCACCGCGCACCAGGACCGCGCTGTTCTCCTCGACTCCAAGGCCGAAGCTATAGCCATGCGCGAGCATCAAGGGCAGCATCCGGCCGATCCGGCCGCGCCGCAGAAAATGCTGATCAACGAACAGGTCGGCGCCGACAAAACCCAGGCCGAGATCCACCTCGAAGCCCTCGCGCAACTGCCCCTTGAGGACTTGCAAGGGATCAGGCGGGTCGCGAAACATCGTCCGGCTCATGATCGCCGCCCCGGCGCTGGTGCCTGCAACCACGGCACCGCGCTGGTAGGCGGCGCGGATCGCTTTGAGCATGCCGGTCGGTTGACCGCCAGGTTGCAGGGTGTCGACGATCAACTCCTGTGCGCCACCGGTGAAGTACAGGCCGCTGGCAGCGGCCACTTTGGCGATCAAGGCCTCGTCATGCAGATTCTTTTGCAGATCGACAGCTTCCAGCCGCGGTGCCACCGGCATGGCTTCAGCCAGCGCGCCATGGCGACTCAAGACTTCAACCACCTGCGCCGCAACGCGTTCGGGCTTGCTCGAGGCGGTGGCGAAGACAAGCCAGCGCGCGCCCTGCCCGCCGGATTCCTCGACCAGGCGCTGCCAGACCGCAGCATTGTCGAACCTCAGCGCGCCGCCGATGATGATGGCAATGCCCTGCGTCAACGCAGGCGCAGCCACCACTGGCGCGGCACTGAGCCAAAGCAAGACCCAGAACAGCCGGGGCAGATTCAGCAAAATCTGGTGCATTTCATCCGGCAGGAAGCTACTCGCGCAGCCCGACTTCGTTCTGGTACTCGCAGACTGCATTGTTCACATAGCGCTCCCGATATTCGACCACCTCGCTGCCATAGCTCATTGCCGTGCGCTGGATCTTCAGCACCGACATCGGCGCGGGCAATTCCAGCGCCGTCATCACGAAGGCCGGCGACATGACTGCTGCGAGTTGCTCCTGGATCCGCACCACCGTGATGCCGAACATCGACTGGTACAGGCCATAGATCGAGCCGATTCTGTTCAGGAAAGCTGCTTTGTCAAAAGCGGCAAAACGCTGCCGCGACACCCAGACCCGGTCAAACATAGCCACAACGCCTTCACAGCGGCGCAGATTGTCGATGCGGATCAACTCGGCACCGGGTGCGAGCTGCAATTGCCTGGCCAGCAACGCATCGGCTGGCACATGCCTGAAGCTGAGCAACTCGGCCGTAGCCCTGACCGGCTGCCCCGTCAAGCTGGTGAAATTGAAGAAGGTCCCGAATGCATGCTCGTCGGTATGCAGGGCCACCGTCGTGCCGATGCGCGCACGCCGCAACAAGACACGCTCGGCCACCAGATCCTCAACCGCCTTGCGGACAGTGCCGATGCTGACCGAGAACTGCTCGGCCAACTGACTTTCGGTCGGAATTCTTGCGCCGGGCGCCCATTGGCCGGTACGCAGCTTTTCGAGCATGCCGGTTCGCACCACGTCATAGAGTGGCTGATCGGTCGTTCTGGATGATTTCTTCATGCACCGGTCTGGAAGTGGAGGTTGGGTGAATCAGCGACTACGCAAACTCATGCCTCAATCGCGTCGAAGATCGCCCCAAAAAACTGGCTGTCGTTCGAACAATTCAGAAGCATCTGAACAAGATGGCCTGCGCCTGACCGGGCAGAGTATAAATTTAGCTTGACATCGAATCATTCATATATATGATTCAACAAAAACTTGATTTTCAACTCAGAAATCTCCCGCACAAAGGAACCCATGGCCAACTTCATCAAACATATCGCGATGAAAGTCGATGACGTCGAAAAGACCCGTACCTTCTACGAAAACGTGTTCGGCTACAAGCATGTGAACACGGTGCGCCGCAAGGGCAAGAACGGCGACCATATCTCGGTTCACATGACCGATGGCTATATGGACTTGACGCTGATCCATTACGAGGACGCAGACTCCGATGAAGCCGATTTCGCTGGCCCTGCGCCCTGCATCCATCACATCGGCATGGAAGTCGACGACCTTGACGCCTTCATTGTCTCAATCAAGGAACAAGGTGGTGAAATCCTCACCGCACCAGGTCATCTGCCGGTGAAGTTCCGCTCACCCAACGGCCCGGTGGCCGAAGTCGTGCCGATCGCCCGCTGGGAAAAAGAGACTCTGGCTGCCGGCGTGCACGGCGAAGTTCTGGCCTGAGTCGACATCGGCTGCAAACCAGGCAGTTGGTGCGGTCACACAGCAGCAATTGCTAAGCCGAGCCCCGCTCAAACGGGTTGGCAAATGACAGGATCCAGTGGTCCACTCATTTTCGTATACGATATAATGAGCAATGAGCGTTGACCCACCCCTGCCCTGGCTGACCGAATCGACGGCCGAGCGCTTCAACGCTGTCCGCGACACTTCGCTGGCCAAGCTGGTGCGCGACGATGTCTTGGCGCTGATCCTCAAGGGCGTGCTGACTGCCGGACAGCGCATCAACGAGCCCGATGTGGCCGCCCGCCTGGGTGTCTCGCGGGTGCCGGTGCGCGAAGCACTGCGCGAACTCGAAAGCTCGGGCTTGGTCGTCGCGCGCAAGCATGCCGGCGTGTTCGTGCGCCAACTCGACGAACCCGAAATCAGGGATCTGTATCAGTTGCGCAGCCTGCTCGACGGCTTTGCCGGGCGCCAGGCCGCGCTGCTGCCCGCCGACCGCAAGGCCGCCCTGCTGGCGATCTTGGTCGATTCGGTGCAGATCATGAAAGACGCGGCCAGCAATGACTTGCCGCGTTATTACAGTGAAAACCTGCGCTTTCACTGGGCACTGGTCGAAGCGGTCGGCAACCAGTCGCTGACCGAGACCTACCGCGGTATCGTGCAAAAGCTGCATCTGTCACGTCTGAAAAACCTTTCACAGACCACCGGCATGCAGGCCTCGGTCGCCGACCATCTGCAGATCGTCGAGGCCGTTCGCCAGGGTGAGCCGCAGCGCTGCGAAGCGCTGATGACCCGCCATGTCAGCCAAGCCCATCAGCGGCTGCTCGCCAGCACCGCATCTGATTCAACCCCGATTACTCCAGAGACCATCCCATGAGAAGACGCAGCATCATCCAGGCCGCGCTCGGCCTGCCCACCTTGTCAGGGCTTGCCGGCTTGGCCGCAGCGCAAAGCCCCTACCCGTCCAAACCGATCCGCTACATCGTTCCGGTCGCCGCAGGCGGCGGCAGCGACATGGTCGGCCGCACCTTGACCGAACGCTGGGGCCATCTGCTCAAGCAGACCTTTATTGTCGACAACCTCGGCGGCGGCGGCGGTGTGATCGCAGCGCAAGCGGCAATGCGCGCCGCGCCCGATGGCTACACCTTGATGCAAGGCTATGTCGCGACCCATGGCACCGGCCCGGCCACGCGCAAGCTGTCTTATGACCCGGTAAAGGACTTCACCCCGATCGGCATGATCGGCGCCACGCCGAACGTGTTGGTGGTGAACGCTGCGCTGCCGGTCAAGACCATCAAGGAGTTCATCGACTACCTGAAGAAGAACCCCGGGAAATTGAGCTATGGCTCGGCCGGCCCGGGGTCGCTGACGCATATGACGATGGAACTGTTCAAACTGCAGGTCAAATCGTTCATGGTGCATATTCCTTATCGCGGTATCTCGCCGGCTTTCACCGACCTGATCGGCGGGCAAACCCAGGCCATGTTCCCCGGCCTGGCTGCGGCGCTGCCGCATATCCGCTCGGGCCGGATCCGTGCGCTGGCGGTCACCGGGATGCAGCGCCATCCGCTCTTCAAGGATCTGCCGACGCTGGACGAATCGGGCTTCAAGGGCTTCGACGCGCAGCAATGGTATGGCGTTGTCGGCCCGGCCGGCATGCCGGCACCGATCGTCAAGTTGCTCAACGAAACCATGGGCGTGGTGCTGAAAGCACCCGATCTGCGCGAGAAACTCTCGGTCGAGGCGATCGAACCAATGGTGATGAGCCCCGAGAAGTTCGGTGACTACATCCGCGCCGACATCGCGCGCTGGACCAAGGTCGCCCACGAACAGAACATCCAGCTCGACAACTGATCCGTATCCTCCCCTCACCGCATTCAAGGAAAGATTCCATGGCTCGCAATACCCAGGTCGTCGCCGACCACAATGCACCACCGATCACCCAGATCCTGGCCAAATTCGTCGCCACCCACCCCGGCTTTGCCGAGGGCGGCTGGAGCGCCGAAGTCGACCATGAAGCGCACCGCACCTTCATGAACTGGCTCGGCTGCGCCGTCGGTGCCGCCCATCATGAAGCTGCCGACGCCGCGCTGGCTGCGGTCGCGATGCTGCAACCGGCCGAACAAGCCACCCTGGCCGGTCGCAGCGAAAAAGTCGACATGGCCAGCGCTGCGCTGATCAACGGCATCACCTCGCACACCTTCGACTTCGACGACACGCATCTGAAGACCATCATTCATCCGGCCGGCCCGGTGGCTTCGGCCCTGCTCGCGCTGGCTGAACAGACCGGTGCCAGTGGCCGTGCGCTGATCGATGCGCTGGTGATCGGCATTGATGTTTCCTGCCGCGTCGGCAATGCGATGTACCCCGACCATTACGACCGCGGCTGGCATATCACCGGCTCGACCGGCACCCTCGGCGCCGCTGCTGCCTGTGCCCGCATGCTCGGCCTAGACGCCCAGCAGACCGCGATGGCGCTGGGCATTGCCGCCTCGCAGCCGATCGGCATGCGCGAGCAGTTCGGCACCATGACCAAGCCATTCCACCCCGGCGCGGCCGCCAGAGCCGGCCTGATGTCGGCCCTGTTGGCCAGCAAGGGCTTTACTGCCAGCAGCAAAGCGCTGGAAGCGCCGCGCGGCATGATGCAGACGATCTCGACCAAGAACGACTGGACCGAAATCACCAGCGAGCTTGGCGAGCGTTTCGAGATCTCCTTCAACAGCTACAAGCCTTTCGCCTGCGGCATCGTCATCCACCCCAGCATCGACGCCTGCGCCCAGCTGCGCGCCCAGGGCGTCACGCCCGACCAGGTGCAGAGCATCGAGCTGAAAGTGCATTCGCTGGTGCTCGAGTTGACCGGCAAGAAAGAACCCGCCGACGGACTGCAAGCCAAGTTCAGCGTCTACCATGGCTGCGCTGCGGGTCTGTTCTTCGGTCATGCGGCTGAAGATGAGTTTTCCGACGAGGTGGTGAACCGCCCCGACATGGTCGCGCTGCGCCGCAAGGTCGTCGCTACTGTGGACGATTCGATCGACGAAGCCAGCGCCGACGTCACGGCCCTGCTGCATGACGGGCGCCGCGTCCATGTCTTCGTCGAGCATGCGATCGGCTCGCTGCAGAACCCGATGACCGACGCCTTGCTCGAAGGCAAGTTCCATGGTCTGTCGGACAGCGTGCTCGGCGCCGCCCGCACGGCCGAAGTCATCCAGGCCTGCTGGAAAATCGGCCAGGCCGCCGATCTGCGCGGCCTGACCGCCCTGCTGCGTCCCTGAATCGAAACGCCGCTGCGGCAGGCCGGCAGACTGTGACCCGCTTCGATCGGGGTCATAAAATACCGGCCCGCCCCAACAACCACAAAGCCTCAATGAACATCATCGTCAATGACGAACTGCAAGCCTATATCGACCCATTGACAACCGACGAGCGCCAAGCCTTGGAGCGCAGCATCGTCGACGAAGGCTGCCGCGATGCGCTGGTGCTGTGGGGCGAAATCCTCGTCGACGGACATAACCGCTACGGCATCTGCCAGCAGCATGGCATTGCCTTCGAGACCGTGCAAAACACCCGCTTCCAATCGCTGCAGGACGTCAAGCTGTGGATGATCGATCACCACCTGGGACGGCGCAGCCTGTCGGATTTCCAGCGCGGTGTGCTGGCCTTGCGCAAGAAGGAAATCACCAGCGCCCGGGCCATGGCCGCAGCGCTGGTACCCAATGCGGCAGGAGAGGCACCATCCAGAGCCGAACTGCCGCCGCCAGAACGCCTGAACACGCGTGAATCGATTGCCAAAGCGGCGCGCATCAGCAGCAATACCGTCATGCAGATCGAAAAGATCCAGAAGACTGCGGTGCCCGAGTTGGTCGCTGCGGTCAAGGCCGGAACGATTTCGATCAACACGGCAGCCACGGTTGCCAGCATGCCTGCGGCCGAACAGGTGGCCGCGGCAGCCGGCGGCAAGAGCGATTTACAGCAAGCAGCCAAGCGCGTTCGCCAAGGCCGCGCCAAACCTGCGGCGAGCGAAGCTGGCCCGGACGCTAGCCCGGACGAGGCGCCGGAAGATGTGGCCCTGCGCAATCGCGAGACGCAATTGCTGCTGCTGCAAAGCACCGTCCAGCAATTGACCGCCGAAAACAAGGCCTTGCAGGAAGAAAACCGCCAGTTGCGCGCGCAACTGGCCGCGGCGCTGTAAGGTTTGACATGAGGGCGCCCAAAAGGCGCAGCCTTTTGGGCATCCCCTCGATGGAAGGGTCAGACCGCATTCGGGGCATGCGTTAAACTAGTCAGCATACTAGTCAGTTGGGAGTCATGCTATGCATTCTTGGCCCGTACAAGACGCTAAGGCTCGGTTCAGTGAGTTTCTTGAAAAATGCTTGACTGAGGGCCCGCAGATGGTGACAAAGCGAGGTGCCGAAGCTGCGGTTTTGGTGCCTGCCGAAGAGTGGCGTCGGCTCCGTGCCGCTGCTCAGCCCTCGCTGAAGGAACTGCTGCTGTCTAACCAGGGACGGACCGAGACGCTCGCGCCAGCTAGAGGCCGGGCTCGACGGCGCGCTCCTACCGCGCTGCGGTAAGCACGATGTACTTGCTCGACACGAACGTAGTCTCGGAGCTCCGCAAGCCGAAGCCACACGGCGCAGTGTTGCAATGGATTCAGAACGTCCCGGACGCTGATCTGCATATTTCGGCAGTGACGATTGGCGAAATTCAAGCCGGTATTGAGTTGACTCGCGAACAAGACGAATCGAAGTCGGCAGAGCTTGAGCAATGGCTGGAACTTGTCTCTGGCTCATTTAACGTGGTTCCAATGGATGCGCTGGTTTTCAGGATATGGGCTCGACTGATGCATCGAAGCTCCGACACGCTCTACGAGGACGCAATGATTGCTGCCACAGCCAAGGTGCACAAGCTCACCGTGGTGACTCGAAACGTGACGGACTTCAAGAGCTTTGGCGTGAGCGTCCTTAACCCGTTCACCTCGCCTCGAAAGTGAACTTCGACTTACGGACTACGGGCTCTGATGCGTTCTAACTATTCGAGCAGCAGGCGCAGCCAGTCGGGCAACGGCGTCGACTTCTGCGTCGGGAAATCGGTCCACACCGTGGTGGCGCCGCCTGCCGCGTAAATCACACCGGGTTGGTCAACCCGTTCCAGCGTGATCCAGGTCTCAAAGCTGCTGCGACCCGGGTTCGAGACGTAATGCCTGGCCAGCATGTCACCCGGATATTCGAGCTGTTTGTAGAAATTACAAAAGGCGTTGACGATCACCGGGCCCTGGCCGCCCGGGTTCGGCGCGCCGCCGACTCGGTGCAGCCATTCGATCCGCACGATCTCCATATAGCGGAAATAGACCGTGTTGTTGACATGGCCCATCGCGTCCATATCGCCCCAGCGGATCGGCACGGTCATCTCGAAGATCTGCTTCTTCGCCTCGGGAATCTCGAATCTCATGGCGTCATCCCCAACTCGGTTGTGATGCGCAGCACCAAGGCCTTCAAAGCCTCGACCTCGCCACTCAGGCGCTGCTGCTCGGCTCGAAGGAACAACAACTCCTCATCCTGCGGCAGCGCCGGCGCTGATCGATCCTGCGCCACCTCGCCGCACAAGAGATGGGCCCAGCGCGCCTCGCGGGCACCCGGGGCACGGGCCAGTTTGACGACAAAAGGTGGCTGACGCTCGGCCATCTCGTCCAGAAAACCTTCAACCGAAGAGATGTCGGCAAAGCGATGCAGCCGCTCGGTATGCAAGCGCAGTTCGGCCGCAGTCTGCGGGCCGCGCAACATCAGCAGATCGAGGATCGCCATCGCCGCGCTCGGCACACCCAGGCCCCGCGCCGCGTTGTGCTCGAACCGGGTCACCCGGTTGCCGCTGATCGGAATCACCAGATGCATCGCTTTCAACTCGTCGAGCGCCTGCAGCACATCGGCTTCGCTGGCATTCATCACCGGATCGCGCGCGGTCTTCTGATTGCAGCCCAGGGTCAAAGCGTTGACCGAAAGCGGATAACTGTCAGGCACCGTCGCCTGCTTTTCCACCAGCACCGCCAGCACCCGCGCTTCAAGCGCAGTCAATGTTCTCAAAGCCATATTTGCTCAACTTTCATGTATCCAATCCCGATTTCACCCCGTTCGCCCTGAGTCTGTCGAAGGGCCAGAGCCCACCGCCGCGCAATGGATGGTTCGACAAGCTCACCACGAACGGGATGTCTGTCACCACGGACGGTGGTTGGCGAGCACGAACAAGATATTACTCAGCACGAACGGAATATTTTCACGCCAAACCCAAACCCCGTTCGCCCTGAGCCTGTCGAAGGGCCTGAGCCCACCGCCGTGCATTGGATGGTTCGACAAGCTCACCACGAACGGGATGACTGTCACCACGAACGGTTGCTTCTCTCCATGAACGGAATATCACTCACCATCCCGAATGTTCCCGCTAAATCCCGAACCCGTCGTCAGCCTGGATGACCGCGCCGTTGATGAAATGACTCTCGTTGGCGCAGAGCATCAGCAAGGTCGTGTCGAGGTCTTGCGGGTGGCCGATGCGCTTGCGCGGCATCATCTCGACCAGC
>CAIJIT010000039.1 GCA_903820745.1 uncultured Burkholderiales bacterium | reverse complement strand
TTGGATTCAATACGCCATGCTCCAGCGCAAGCGCACGAATTCGCTCACGGCTTTGGGCTAGAACGTCAGACGGTTTCATGGGTTCACCTTTGAATTGGCAACGGTCGATTCTACTAGGGCCGGGTTGGTGGGAGCTGGCGTTCGAGGAGTGCGTATGTCAGCGATCGCGGCCGGCTGTTTCAGGTTGATGGCGGGCGGCTTGTTTCGCCGACTGTGTAGGCGTGCAAGCGGTTCCCCGCATTTGGCCCGGTGGGCCCATGCGGGCTACGGGGTGGCGGAAGACGACGGCGCGTGGGGCTTGACAGACTGTATCCCAAGAGATACATTTCTTTCATGAAATCGGTCTACACCACTGAGGTGTTCGATGCGTGGTTCGGCAGCCTACGTGATCGGCAGGCTGCGCGGCGAATTCAGGCCCGCATCGACCGTGTTGAGGAAGGGAATTTCGGTGATTGCCAGCCAGTCGGCGGGGGCGTTTCTGAAATGCGGATTCACTTCGGGCCAGGCTACCGTGTTTATTTTGCTCAGCGCGGCTTGGAAATCGTAATTCTGCTGGCCGGCGGGGACAAATCCACACAGGGCAAGGACATCATCTCTGCCCTGGCCTTGGCGCAGCAACTCTAGGACTGTTGAATGAACACCATCAAACTTCGCAAATGGGACAGCGCCGAACATCTCAAGACTGACGATGATATGGCGCAGTACTTTGAAGCCTGCTTGCAGGAGGCCGGTGATGATGCCGCTTTCGTTGCCAAAGCTTTGGGAAATATCGCACGAGCGAAAGGAATGTCTCAGCTTTCGCGTGATACGGGTCTGGGCCGGGAGAGTCTTTACAAGGCCTTGTCGGGCGAAGGCAACCCCAGTTTTGCGACGATTCTGAAGGTCGCTTCGGCATTGGGCATTCGTCTGCACGCGCAAGCTGCGCCGGGCGCCTGACTACCCGACAAGCCGACATCGCGGCCGAATGGCTGAAGCGATGCGAAACGCGTGAAGAAGCCTTGATGGCTCACTGGAAATGAGGCGTCAGCATGTCGGCGCTGGCGACTGAAATCGGCCTGTCGGCAGCCAGGGTCGGACAGTTGGTCAAGCGGGCCGAGGTAGCGACGCTATCGCGGACCGCTTGTTTTTTTAGAGTGGTCGCGGCCGGCGAATATCACAGGCTGCGTATTTCACTGACGGGAGGCACAACGTACATGCGGTTCCCCGCATTTGGCCCGGTGGGCCAACCATGCGGGCGACGGGATGTTTACGACCAGCGGGGCGCGTGAGGCTTGTCACGCCGGCCGGCGGTCTGTCGCTGCGTTTCAAGCGACGAGTTTGATTTTTTTTAGCTGGCTATGCAATGCTGGCAGATCCTTGCTTGCAACCTGCCAAACGAGTTCATAGTCAATGCTGGCGTAGCCATGGATCACTCGATTTCTCATGTAATACACGGCTTCCCATGGCACTTGTTTGTGAGCCTCTGCAAAGTCTGGAAACTTCTTGACGACCTGATTTGCCGCTTCACCGATGACTTCCAGGTTTCGCACCACGCCGTCTTGCAGCAGGCGC
>CAIJIT010000038.1 GCA_903820745.1 uncultured Burkholderiales bacterium | reverse complement strand
TGACTTCGACTTCGTCCTTCCAGAAAGCCACGCCCATGATCGGGTTGACGATTTTCATGCCGCTGCCCAGATGCTCCAGATCCTTGGCTTCATGGGTGGCGCCGAGCATGTTTGAATCGGTCGAATAGGCTTTTTCAGCCGACATCTTGTAGCCAAAGCCATGCGCGGTCATGAAGGCCGACATCTCGGCGCGGCCGCCGAGCTCGTCGATGAAGAGCTGGTCGAGCCAGGGCTTGTAGATCTTCAGCGCCGGATTGGTCAGCAAGCCGTAGCGGTAGAAGCGCTCGATGTCGTTGCCTTTGAAGGTGCTGCCGTCGCCCCAGATGTTGACATCGTCTTCCTTCATTGCGGCCACCAGCATCGTGCCGGTGACAGCCCGGCCCAGCGGCGTGGTGTTGAAGTAGGTGACGCCTGCGGTGGAGATGTGGAAGGCGCCGCTTTGCAGCGCGGCAATGCCTTCATGGGCGAGTTGGCGCCGGCAGTCGACCAGCACGGCTTTTTCAGCGCCATATTGCAGCGCCTTGCGGGGGATCTCTTCGTAATCGGGCTCATCAGGCTGGCCCAGATTGGCCGTGTAGGCATAGGGCATGGCGCCCTTCAGCTTCATCCAGTGCAAGGCGGCGCTGGTATCGAGGCCGCCGGAGAATGCGATCCCGACTTTCTGGCCGAGTGGAAGATGCTGAAGAATGGTTGACATAAGCGGGGTCGGGTGAATTGCCGAGGCTGACGCAAAATGCGCCCAATCCGCTATTTTCTGTCAAATTGCGGCTTACCGGCCGGGACCCCGTTGAAACCGCTTGCAGCTTGTCGCGGCAGGGACAGGCTGGCAGGCCGGCAGCGCAACAGAATGGCGGCGCAATTCAACTTGGAGAGATGAGATTGAGCGAATCGATTGCCGAGATCCCGAGCAGCCCGCAACGACGGGCCCAGCGCAGCCATTGGCCCAAGCGCCTGCCACTCGAACTGGCGATTCCGCAGACTTCGCTCTGGTTCAACCTTGAAGTCGCGGCAGCGCGCTTTCCTGACAAGGTCGCCACCGTCTATTGTGGGCAGCCCAAGACCTATGCCGAGCTGCGCGATGAAGCGCTGGCGCTGGCCGGTTGGCTGCAGCAGGCCGGCGTCGAGGCCGGCGACCGGGTTGCCCTGTTCATGCAGAACTGCCCGCAATTTCTCGTCGCCTTCTATGCGGTGAACCGGGCCAATGCGGTGATGGTGCCGGTCAATCCGATGAATCTGGCCGAAGAGTTCGGCCACTACATCGGCAACCCGCAGACCAAGGTGGTCATTTGCAGCGCCGATCTGGCGCCGATCGTCGCGGCGGCCAACCAGGCTTTGCCCGAGGCGCAGCGTTTGCAGGCCTTGCTGGTTACGCGTTATGCCGATGCCTTGCCGCCCGCCGGGGTGGATGCCGCACTGGGTCTGCCGCCGGCGATGCTGCAATGGCTGAATGCCGATCCGGCCCTGCCCGCTGACGCCACGCGCTGGCTTGACGCGCTGGCTGCCTTGCTGCGGCCCGGGCCGCATCAGGCCGGGTCGAAAGACCTGGCCTTGCTGCCCTATACCTCGGGCACGACCGGACTGCCCAAGGGCTGCATGCACAGCAACGCCACTTTGATGGCCAACACCTGTGGCAGCAGCCAATGGGGCTCGGCCTCGGCGGAGTCGACCAGCCTGGCGGTGGTGCCGATGTTCCACATCACCGGTTTCCTCTACGGCGTGCTGAGCCCGGTCTATCTGGGCATGACGGTGGTGATCATGCCGCGCTGGGACCGCGAACTGGCCGGGCGCTTGATCTCGCGCTACCGGGTCACCCATTGGACCTGCATCCCGACGATGATCATCGACCTGTTCGGCAGCCCGAACTACAAGAGCTTCGATCTGTCGAGCCTGATCTATCTCAGCGGCGGTGGCGCGGCGATGCCGTTTGCGGTGGCGGAGAGGCTGCAGCAGGAATTCGGCCTGACCTTTGCCGAAGGTTACGGTTTGACCGAAACCGCCGCGCCTTCGCATGCGAACCCACCCGAGCGCGCCAAGCTGCAATGCCTGGGGATGCCGATCTTCGGTGTCGATTCGCGCGTCGTCGATCCGCTCACGCTGGAAGAAATGCCGATCGGCGAGGTTGGCGAAATCATCACCCATGGGCCAATGGTTTTTCATGGGTACTGGCGCGCGCCGGAGGCCAATGCAGCCGCTTTTGTCGAGATCGAAGGCAAGCGTTTTTTCCGCACCGGCGACCTCGGCCGGATGGACGAAGAGGGCTATTTTTTCATCACTGACCGGCTGAAACGGATGATCAATGCCAGCGGCTTCAAGGTCTGGCCTTCCGAGGTCGAGTTGCTGCTGTACAAATGCCCGGCGGTGCAGGAAGCCTGCATCATTGCGGCCAAGG
>CAIJIT010000037.1 GCA_903820745.1 uncultured Burkholderiales bacterium | reverse complement strand
GGCGAGCAGGCGATCAAGCTGGGTCTGGCCGACCATCTGGGCAACCTCGACTTTGTGGCGCGCGAAGTCATCAAGGCCGAGGATGTGATCGACTACACGCCGCATGACAACGTTGCCGAACGTCTGGCCAAGCGCTTTGGTGCGGCGATGGGCGAGGGTGCAGTCAAGTCGCTGCGCAGCATGGCGCCAGTTCGTTAAGACTTCAGCAGACCCTTGGTTTCGATGTAATCGATGATCTGCGCCAGCCCGGTGCCGGTCTTCAGATTGCTCATCACGAAAGGCCTTCCTGGGCGCATGCGGCGCGTGTCGGCTTCCATCACTTCGAGATTGGCACCGACATAGGGCGCCAGATCGGTCTTGTTGATGACGAAAAGATCGCTTTTGGTGATTCCCGGTCCGCCCTTGCGGGGAATTTTTTCGCCAGCGGCGACGTCGATGACGTAGATCGTCAAGTCTGAAAGCTCCGGGCTGAAGGTCGCTGCCAGGTTGTCGCCACCGGATTCGATGAAGACGATGTCGGCGTTCGGATATTGCGTGAGCATCCGGTCCACCGCTTCGAGATTGATCGAAGCGTCTTCGCGGATCGCCGTATGCGGGCAACCGCCGGTTTCGACCCCCATGATGCGCTCAGGTTCCAGCGCGCCGGCCTCGGTCAGCAGGCGCTGGTCTTCCTTGGTGTAGATGTCATTGGTGACCACGACCAGGTCGTAGCGTTCACGCAAGGCCTTGCAAAGCACCTCGACCAGTGTCGTCTTGCCCGAGCCGACCGGACCGCCAACGCCGATGCGCAGCGGCGGCAGTTTCTTGCTGCGGCCTGGGATATGGTGAAGGGCTTGGCTCATGGCATCAGGTCATCGTTGAATTGGATTTGATTGTCGCAGCGCGGCACAAAAGCTGCTTAAGCCTGCCAATGCGCGCACAATGCCGCAGCGCCAAACAACTGAGCAAGCCATGACCCAAAAATTCAACTGGACCCAGCATTACCCAAGCGTTCGCAGCCCCGTCTTCGCCCGCAACATCGTTTCCACCTCCCATCCGCTGGCCGCGCAAGCCGGTCTGCGCATGCTCGCCCAGGGCGGCAATGCCGTCGACGCAGCGATCGCCACAGCCGCCTGCATGACTCTGGTCGAGCCGGTCAGCAATGGCCTCGGGTCGGATCTCTTTTGCATCATCTGGGACGGCCAGCAACTGCATGGCCTGAACGCTTCGGGCACGGCGCCCGAAGCCTGGACGCCTGAGTATTTTTTCAAGACCTATGGCGCCGATGCCAAGACCCCGCCCAAGCGCGGCTGGGGCGGTGTGACCGTGCCGGGCGCGGTAGCCGGTTGGGTGGCGCTGAGCGATCGCTTCGGCAAGCTGCCGTTCGAGGATCTGCTGGCGCCGGCGATCGAGATTGCCGAGCGCGGTTATGCGGTGCCGGTGATCGTGCAGAGCAAATGGGCGATGGCCGCAGCCTTGCCTGAAATCACCTCGCAGCCCGGGTTTGCCCAAGCCTTTTTGCCGCATGGCCGTGCGCCTGAAGTTGGCGAGCTGTTCAAGTTTCCCGATGCTGCGCGCACGCTCAGGCTGATCGCAAAGACCAAGGGCGAAGCCTTCTACCAGGGCGAAGTCGCAGCGGCGGTCGAGGCCTTTGCGAAGCAGACTGGCGGCGCGATGACTGCCAAGGATTTCGCCGCCTACAAACCTGAATGGGTAGGCACGATCTCGCAGGACTATGCCGGGCATGAATTGCACGAAATCCCGCCGAACGGCCAGGGCGTGGCCGCCTTGATCGCGCTGGGCATCCTCAAGCATCTGGACCTGCCGTCGCTGCCGATCGACGGCATTGAAGCCCAGCATATGCAGATCGAGGCAATGAAGCTCGCCTTTGCCGACGTCTACCGCTATGTAGCCGATGCCCGCTCGATGAAGCTCAGCGTCTCTGAGATGCTCGACCCGTCTTACCTGGCCCAGCGCGCCAAGCTGATCGACATGGGCCGTGCGCAGGACTTCAAGGCCGGCAATCCGGTCAAGGGCGGCACCATCTACCTGACCGCCGCCGACGAGAGCGGCATGATGGTCAGCTTCATCCAGAGCAACTACATGGGCTTCGGTTCCGGCCTGGTCGTGCCGGGTTATGGCGTGTCGCTGCAAAACCGCGGCCACGGCTTCACGCTCGAGGCAGGACATGCGAATCTGGTGGCGCCGGGCAAGCGGCCTTTCCACACCATCATCCCGGCTTTCCTGACCAAGGGCGGCCAGCCGGTAATGAGCTATGGCGTGATGGGCGGCAATATGCAGCCACAAGGCCATATGCAGACGCTGGTGCGCATGCTCGACCATGGCCAGCATCCGCAAGCGGCCTGCGACGCGCCGCGCTGGCGCTACAACGAAGGCCTGTCGATCAATGTCGAAGCGCATATGCCCGCCGGCACGATCGATGGCCTGCGCGCCCTGGGTCATCAGATCGGCGACATCCACGACAGCTATCAGGACTTCGGCGCCGGCCAGTTCATCTGGCGCCTGGGTGATCCATCGGTTGAAGGCTATGTTGCCGCCAGCGACCCGCGCCGTGATGGCGCTGCAGTAGGTTTTTGAGTCGATTGACCCACCCGACCCAAACCAGACGCTGGTTCGAGCAATGGATAGGCAGGTTCGCCCTGCCTGCAGGCGATCTGCTGCGCGACCGCATTTATCGCCGGCTCTGGACCTCGATCCTGATCAGCTCGCTGGGCGGCCAGATCACCATGCTGGCGCTGCCGCTGACCGCCGCGGTGCTGCTCAACGCCAGCCCGACGCAGATGGGCTTGCTGACTTCGATGGAGATCCTGCCCTTCGTGCTGTTCTCGCTGCCATCGGGCGTCTGGCTCGACCGCGTGCGCAAGCTGCCGATTTATGTGGCCGGCGAAACGCTGCTGGCCTTCGCCGTGGCCACGGTGCCGCTGGCTGCCTGGGCCGGTGTGCTGAACATGAACCTGCTCTACGGTGTCGGCTTCGTCCTGGGCATGGTTTACACCACCGCTGGCAGCGCCGCCCAGGTCGTGCTGACCCAGATCGTCAG
>CAIJIT010000036.1 GCA_903820745.1 uncultured Burkholderiales bacterium | reverse complement strand
GGCCTTGTCGATTTCATCGCTGTAGCGCAAGTCGATCACCGGCAAATCTTCCTCGTGATACTCACGGCCTTCCGGGCCGGATGCTGACCCTCCCGGGTGGCCATCCCACAAGAAGGGGCAGAACACGACCGGATATTCGAGCCCTTTGGCCCGGTGGATGGTGATGATCTGGACCAGATTGCGGTCGGATTCAAGACGCAGTTGGGTTGCATCGTCGCGGCTGTCCAGCTTGCGCTGGGCCTGCAGCCAACGCAGCAAGGCCTCGGGGCCGGCCTGCTGTGCGCCGGCTTCGTGCAGGCATTCGGACAGATGCAGCAGATTGGTCAGCCGCCGCTCGCCGTCGGGGCGGCCCAGCAGGCGTTCGCTGACCGCTTCCCGGTTCATCAGGCGGCGCAGCATCACGCCGATGCCGCGTTGCAGCCAGGTCTCGCGGTAGCCGACGAAGCGGGTGACCCACTCGAGCAGACTGGCCTCGTCGGCCGAGATCGACAGGATCGACGCTGCATCCTGGCCCATCAGGTCGGTCGACAGCGCAGCGCGCAGCAAACCTTCGCGTGTCGGCTCCAGGATCGCTGCCAGCAAGCGCGTCAGTTCTTCGGCATCGGGACTGGCATAAATGCCGGCCTGCGACAGCTCGACGCTGGCGATATTCAATTCGGCCAAGGCGCGCCGCATCTGGCTGCCTTGCGAATGGCTGCGCACCAGCACGGCGATGTCGCCGGCGCTCAGCGGCTTGGCCCCCAGATTGATCTGCCCTTGTTGCGCAGCGCCGATCAAACGGGAGATTTCACCTGCACAGGCCCGGGCTGAGGCCAGCAGCGCGAGCTTTTTCGGCAGCGGCAAATCATCTTCATCGCAGGGCAAGGTCCAGAGTTGCAGCGCCGAGCGCGGCTGCAAGGCGCTCGTCTCGTCGCGCAAGGTCTTGCGCTGCTTGCTGCCATAGCCGACCGGCTGGAAGCCCAGCCCGGCTTGCATGAAGGCGTTCGGGTTGCCGCTGAACAAGTTGTTCAGCGCATCGAGCAAAGGCTGGGTCGAGCGCTGGTTCTGGCTCAGCGTGTATTGCGCAGTCGCGTTGTTGCGCGCCTTCAGATAGGTCGGCAGGTCGGCGTTGCGAAAGCTGTAGATCGCCTGCTTCGGGTCGCCGACGAGGAACCAGGGGTTGGCCGCGCCGCCGTAGATGCGATCGAAAATCGCGAATTGCAGCGGGTCGGTGTCCTGGAACTCGTCGATCAAGGCGGCCGGAAAACGCGCCCTCAAGGCCTCTGCGAGCCAGGGCGAACTGCCAAGCCGCTGATGCAGATTGAACAGCATGTCGTCGAAGGCGATGACGCGCCGCTCTCGCTTGGCCTGGCGCAGCGCCGCCGGGGCTTTGGTCAGCAGATCGCGCAGCAGCCGCATTCGCGCCATCGCCAACCCCGAATCGGTTGCCTCGCGCAGGGTCAGCCAGCGCTCAGCCAAGTCGAAGAAAGCATGTGACTGGACTTCGGCCTTGCCTTTGTTCGGTTTTAATTTGGTGCGGCTGAACAGATCGAGTTTTTCGAGTTCGGTCGCCGCCAGCGCATCGCTGCTGATGAGCGCCTGGTCCCAGTTGGCG